>NZ_JAZKTZ010000004.1:0-458298 GCF_036625345.1 Candidatus Accumulibacter meliphilus
GGACCTGGCTCAGGCGCGCCACTACGTTGACAACATCGCCGCTGCCCTGGCGCAGGTGGACCCGGCGAACGAGGCCGCTTATCAGGCCAACGCCGCCGCTTTGCAGCAGCAGATCGACACGCTTGACGCCGAGATTCGTGCCAGCCTGAGCAGGCTTCCCGCCGAACGGCGCGTCGTCGTCAGCTCACACGACGCTTTTGGCTACTTTGCCCGTGCCTATGGAATTCGCTTCCTTGCGCCTGTCGGCGTCAGCACTGATGCGCAGCCTTCAGCCGCCGCCGTTGCTGCGATCATCCGGCAAATTCGCCAAGAGAAGATCCCGGCAATGTTCATCGAGAACGTCAGCGATCGGCGCTTGCTCGAACGCATAAGTGCAGAGTCCGGGGCGCGTATCGGCGGCATCCTGTACTCCGATTCGCTGTCCACAGCTGGGACGGCCGCCGCGAGCTATCTCGGCATGATGCGCGAGAACGCGAAAACGCTCGCCGCGGCGCTGGCCGACTGACGACCGCCGCTGCCGCCCTGCGGGTTGTCCGCTGAACGCGGCGCTCTGTCATCAATCTGTCACACAAGCAGAGCATCCTCTCCCTGTCGTTACAAACTGTTGCAGCCAGCCGGCCGCAGCGCACAATGCGTGATGAAGTGCGTGCTTCTCCGGCGACTGCCCCGCAATTCGCCAGGGAGAATCACGATGTCGTCAGCAGCACCTCTTTCCAGCGCCGAAGCGATTCTCGCTGCGGCCAAGGAACTCAAACTCAGAAGACTCGCCGCGATGCCGCCGCCGGAAGCCATTGGCAAGGCAAAAAAAGCGCGCAAGCCCAACAACCATGATGCACGTTGTCGCTTGCGAATTCCGCACAGCGAATACCGGGAACTCGTCAAGCTCAAGAAGCGCCTGGCCAAGCGCGGGTTTCCCAGCAAGAAGGGGCAACTCGTTCGCGCCGGCCTGCTGCTGCTTGGCCATGTCGACCTGATCGACCTCAAAGTCGCGATTCGCAATGTGATTGCGCCGGAACCCTTGCTCTACAAAGTCAAGTAGGCGGCGCAGGTGCTCTCGTGTAAAGGGCTGAGCGCAAGGCTCGTCCCCCTGGATCTATTGTGCTTAAGGTGAAAAAAATGAAAAAGGCAGCTGTGGCAACCTCTTCGACGTTCGGCAAGGAACGCAAACGCGTGGCGCGGGTGGCCAAGGTGGTGCGTGCGCAGGATCCTGAAAATGTCCGTGATACCAATCAACCCGTAGAAATCGCGCCAGGTGTCTCGAGCAAGGCGAAAGTTCGCCAACCCGGCCGGCGCGGCCCGCAGAAGCTGCCGACCAAGGTGGCGGTGACCGTACGCTATAGCCCGGAGGTCCTCGATTATTTCAAGGCCAGCGGCGATGGTTGGCAGACGCGCATGAACGACGTCTTGCGGCGCCATGTTGAAGAGCAGAAGCGGCACGAGCAGCATCGCGCCGCGTAGACCAGTACCAGCCGTCAGCGAAGCGAAGGGTTTGCGCCGATGCGCGAACACGATGGCGGCTTGGCGTTTTTCGGCCACGCCGCGAGGATTTTGCTGACGATGTAGCGAACGAGCGCCGGCCAGCGGCTGGCTTTCGGCAACTGAGGCGCAGCTGCCAGAACCTCGTCAAGACCCTTGCGGATATTGGCAATCATCGCCTTGATCTGATTTCCTGCCGCATGGGGAAAGTGTGAGCACCCGACGCGACTGAGCGGTGTGCTGAGTCAGGCGGGCAACGCCGGAGAGCAAAACATCGGGGGGCTGGTGATCGCCTTCAGGCGTGCCTTCGGGTGCGCCAGGCGGACATACCAACTCCACCAGTTGTAGATCAGCGCCACGGCGCGCGCCGGAAGCTTGTAGCGCTCCGGGTTATGCGTGGTGTAGCGGCCCCAGCCCCACTGACTCTTCAGCTCGTCGAAGCCGTTCTCGCAATCGGCCCGATCGCGATACCGCTGACCCATGGCTTCCAGCGAGTAGTCGGCGTTGCGAACCTGAACCGCATATTCCAGAGTTTGGCTTTGTCGCAACGCTCCAGGAACGGCATTTCCTGCTGCGGACTCTCGTTACTTGCTTAGGCGGTCAAGCTGGACGTGACGCGCCGACGCAGGACGACCGCCCGTCGCTCAGGACTCCAGCCGGTAAAGCGGAGCTTGCCGGCGATGACGTCGAAGCCTTGGTGGACGCTTTGTCAGGCGCCTTGCCGCCAGAGCCGCTCGGTCAGGCGCGTGACTCAGCGCGGTCTGCTGGAGTTTGAAGAGGTAGGGCTGGACGATCTCTTCCATCGCCGCCGCCATCACGTCTTCATCACCACAGGCGTTGTCACCGCGCACCAGAGCGAGTCGTTCTTTGGAGACGAGCCGATCGAGCCGGGAGCGCAGACGGGGCAGGCTGTGTTTGGCAGCTGTGGTCTTTTCCATGTCGAGTACTAGCAGCCCGTCGGACTTAGGAATCTCAAATATGACTATTGCGGGATGAGCGTTGCCAGCGCTGGCGACATCAACGGCGACGGGCTATCCGACTTAATCGTGGGATCGCCCAAGAGCAACCCGCCTGCCGGCGTCAACGCAGGGCGTAGCTACGTCGTCTTCGGCAAGACCGATGGCGGCGTCGTCGATCTTTCGGCGATCGCCAGCGGCAGCGGCGGCTTTGTGATCAATGGCCAGTGTGCAGGTGGCGGGAGTGGATCGCGGGTCGCCGCTGCCGGTGACGTCAATGGTGACGGCCTGGCTGATCTAATCGTCGGGGCAGCTGACACCACATTCCAGCCCGCCGGCACCTTTGCTGGCCGCAGCTACGTCATTTTCGGCAGCACCAGCGGTGCCTTCGCGCCCAGCGCCGTCGACCAACTCGGCAGCACCGGCGACGACACTCTCACGGGCTCTGCCACCGCTGAGACCCTGGTCGGCAATGCCGGCAACGATATCCTGATCGGCAACGGCGGCGCCGATGTTCTCTACGGTGGTGCCGGCAACGACAGCTTCGTGCTCAACGCCAGCAACGTCGCCGCACTTGCCAGCGGCGTCAGCAACGGCCAGCTCGCCCGCATCGACGGCGGTACCGGCATCGATACCATCGCTCTGGCCGGCAGCGGCCTTGCCCTCGACCTGACCGCCATCGCCAACCAGGGCGGCAGCGCCCCCGGCAGCCAGTCACGCATCGAGTCGATCGAACGTATCGACCTCAGCGGTAGTGGCAACAACACCCTGACGCTGAACGTCTTTGACGTCCTCGACATGACCGGCATGAACCACTTCAACAACGCCAGCGGCTGGTCCGACGGCAGCTACGACCTCGCCGCTGGCGGCGCCAACGGCGCCAACCCCGAGCAGCGCCACCAGCTGGCCGTCACCGGCAACAGCGGCGACGCCGTCGTCCTGGCAGATGCCGCCAACTGGAACAATGTCGGCACCGTCAGCAGCGGAGCTCGTGTCTATTCCGTCTACAACCACGACGGCGCTGCAGCACAGCTCCTGATCGACGATGTGCTCACCGTTTCACCGACGAAGACCGACGACGATACCCTCCTGGCGACGCCCGGCGACGATACGCTCGACGGCGGTGCCGGCAACGACACCGTCTCTTACGACGCGGCCGCTGCCGGCGTCAGCCTCGACCTCGCCATCGCTGGCGCCCAGGCCACCGGCGGCTCCGGCAACGACACCCTGATCAGCATCGAAAACCTCGTCGGTAGCCTCTTTGATGACACCCTCACCGACTTCAACGTCCTTGCCGATACCATCGAACTGGAGAACGCCATTTTCGGCTCCCTGAGCAGCACCGGCACGCTGGCGGCAGGCTCGTTCCGTACAGGTGTCGGAGTCAGTGCGGCCGATGCCAACGACTTCATCCTCTACGACAGTGCCTCCGGCGCGCTGTATTACGATGCCGATGGCAACGGCGCGGGTGCCGCAGTGCAGTTCGCCAGCCTGAGTGGCGGTCTGGCGTTGAGCAATGCGGACTTTCTGGTGACTTGATCAGCAAGCACTGCCGGGCCGGTTTGGACCGGCAGTGCCGGCGGTGCCGGCGTTCGTCGCTGGCATAGCCGACATGGACGTTTGCATCGGCGACCAGTTGCCGCCGCGCCCCACGGCGATGCCAGTTGGATTCGCTCAGCATGTGATGCAGCTGCCGGTAGCTGCTCTCGGCCACTGTTTCGGGCCATACATTCCATGTTGCGGCGCGAACTCTGGAACAGACCATGCAGATACTGGCGCGCCGCGTTCTCCATTTGTCCTGACGTTCCTGCCAGCGAGGATATTTGCATGACGCGCTCTATTGGACTACCGCCTTGCCTTCGGAAATACTGACGAGAATCGCCAAAGCGAGTGACGCGGCTGATTCAGGGCAATATAGTGCCTGTGGGGCGTCGGAGTCCCGGTAGGCAAAGTAAAGGAAAATCGATGAGCAGCACTGCGTGCCATATCTCCCGTCTCTGGCGAGAACTGCGCGCTTCACCGCTGGATTCCAGATTGTGGCTGGCACTGGTTGTCGACTATCACCGGCATCAGTTGCCCTGGCAGGCCGTCCATTCTGCCCGTCAGGCCTTACGCTGTGATCCGAAGTTGCAGCCGCAGCTTGACGCCCTGGACCTTGGCCCCTGGCAGAACGCCGCGGTAGGCGACGCGCAGCTCGCTCGCCCGAGCTTGCCCCAGGTCAGCGCCGTGATCGAGCAATTCTCGGCGAGAGTGTGCGACCATCCCGGCGACTGGCTGACCTGGTTGTATCTGGCGCGCCTGTATGAAATGTCGTCGGTGATACCGTTGGCAGAGCGTTCGTCGTCGGCCGCGTCCGCCATCCGGCCAGTCGCGGTCGAGCACGAACACGCGCTGCGCGAAGCCCGGGCGCACGAAGTCATCGCCGGCGAAAGTCTGCACTGGCTCGGGGTCTGGCGGCTCAACGCCGGCGACGCCGAAGGCGCGGTCGCCGCGTTCTCGCAGCTGCTCGACCGGCGACCGCCGCGCCACGGCTCGCTGATGTCCCTCGGCGAAGCGCTGTTGCGCGTCGGCAACGTCGTCGCCGCCGAGAAAGCCTTCAGTCGCGCCTCGCTGTCCGCTAACCCCGACTTCCTGCTGACGCTGGCGGGCAAGGTCTACGCGTACAACTACTGGCAGGAAGCGATCGCCGTCCTCCAGAAAGCGCTTGCCCTGCGCCCGCAGCACGTCGCAACCTGGCTCGCGCTGGCCAGGATCCAGTCCGAAGTCTACGCCCTGGCCGATTGCCGCCAGAGCCTGCAGCAACTCGAGGCGCTGGCCCCCGAGCACCCCGAAGCCGTACTGCTCGCCGCCGGCCTGCGCGGCCGCATGGGCGACGCCAGCGGCCACCTCGCCGCACTGCAGATGGCCTACGATCGCGGCGGCGACCCGCTCTCGCGGCTGGCCTCGAGCATCGCCATGACCGCGCTCTATCACGACACCCTGCCGGCCGCAGAAATCGCCGCCCTGCATCGGCGGTTGTGCGCGCCGATCGAAGCGGAGGTGACCGAGAAGGCCGACTTCGCCAACCCGCGCACGACGGGCCGTCGCCTGCGCATCGGCTACGTCACCGGCGACCTGCACCGCCAGCACCCGGTCAACCTCTTCATGCTGCCGGTGCTGCAGCGCCACGACCATCACGGCTTCGAAATCTGCATCTACCACACCGGTCGCATGCACGACACCTACACCCGCCAGGCGAGAAGCTGCGCCGACCGCTGGCACGAAGCCGCGGCGCTCGACGACGCCGCCCTGCAGCAGGCGATCGTCGCCGACCAGATCGATATCCTGGTCGACCTCGCCGGCCATACGTCGAGCCACCGTCTCGGGGTGTTCGCACTGCGCGCCGCACCGGTGCAGGCGACCTTCCTTGGCTACCCGCATTCCACCGGCCTGACGCGCATCGACTGGCTGATTGGTGACCAAACGGTGGCGCCAGCGGCACACGCCGACCTGTTCAGCGAAGGCATTGCGCAACTACCCAACAGCGTCTTCTGCTGGGCGCCGGTCGACGACTACCCGCTGCCGCCCTCCCGATCGCCCACCGCGCCGGTCGTCTTCGCGTCGTTCAACAACGCCATGAAGCTCTCGCCGCGAACGATCGCCGTTTGGGCGCAGGTCCTGCACGCAGTTCCCGGCGCGCAACTGCTGCTCAAGGCACCATCGCTGCAGGACGCCGGCGTTCGCGCCAGCTTCGTCGAACGCTTTGCCGCCCACCGCATCGGCGCCGATCGCCTCAGCCTGCACGGCCCCAGCGGCCTGGCCGAGATGATGCAGGCCTACGGCGACGTCGACATCGCGCTCGACCCGCTGCCCTACAACGGCGGCACGACGACACTCCAGGCCTTGTGGATGGGCGTGCCGGTAGTCACCCTCGCTGGCCAGCACTTCGTCAGCCGCATGGGCGCGAGCTTTCTGAACACCTTGGGCCAGCCCGACTGGGTGGCCAGCGATAGCGCCGACTACGTGGCCACCGCCAGGCGCCTGGCCGGTGATTGCCAGCACTGGCGGGTGAACCGCGCCCGCTTGCGCGCGCGCATGGCGGCGTCGCCGCTGACCGACATCGCCCGCTGGGTCACTCAGCTCGAAGCCCTCTATCAGCGGATGTGGGCGGCGTATTGCGCTGGTGATCGCCAACGCCTGCTGCCGGCACAGCCTGGGCCCCGCAGCCCCGCGCAAGATCCGGCCGTAGACTGACTCCCTTGCCGCCATGCCCATGGCGCCCCATCCACCGACCCAGGAAGACCCCCGATGGACAACAGCGAGCACCCCGCCGACAGCGCCCCCGAAACGAGCGACCACAAGCCAAACCGCGACGCCGCGCCGGCACTCGAAATCACCACCTCCCGGCAAATGCTCGCCTGGCTCGCCGAACAGCAGCTCTCGCTGGCGCTGAGCACCTACCAGATCGGCAAGCTGTTCTTCATCGGACTGAAAGCCAATGGCGAACTGTCGGTCTTCGAGCGCAGCTTCAACCGCTGCATGGGGCTCTGTCCGACGGCCAACGGCCTGTACCTGAGCAGCCTGTACCAGGTCTGGCGTTTCGAGAACCTGTTCACCGCCGGCGAACAACAGGACGGCTTCGACCGGCTCTACCTGCCGCAGGTCGGCTATACCACCGGCGACCTCGACATCCACGACATGGCGGTCGGCGCCGACGGTCGGCTGGTCTTCGTCAATACCCTGTTCGGCTGCCTGGCGACGCTCTCCGCGACGCACAGCTTCAAGCCGCTGTGGCAGCCGCCTTTCGTCAGCCGGCTGGCGGCCGAGGACCGTTGCCACCTCAACGGGCTGGCGATGAGGGACGGCCGCCCGGCTTACGTCACCGCGGTCAGCCAGTCGGACGTCGTCGACGGCTGGCGCGATCATCGCGCCGACGGCGGTGTCGTCATCGACGTGAAGCGCAACGAGATCGTCGCCAAAGGGCTGTCGATGCCGCACTCGCCGCGCTGGCACCAGGGCAAGCTGTGGCTGCTCAACTCCGGCACCGGCGAGTTCGGTCATGTGGATCTGGAGAGCGGGCGTTTCCTGCCGCTCACCTTCTGCGCCGGTTATCTGCGCGGCCTGGCTTTCCACGGCGACTTCGCCTTGGTCGGGCTGTCGAAGCCGCGCCATAACAAAACCTTCAGCGGCCTGGCACTGGATCAGAACCTCAAGGACCGGCAGGCCGAAGCGCGCTGCGGCGTGCAGGTGATCGACCTGCGCACGGGTGATGCCGTGCACTGGCTGCGCTTCGAAGGCGTCGTCGACGAGTTGTACGACGTTGTCGCGTTGCCCGGCGTCAGGCGGCCGATGGCGCTGGGGTTCAAGACCGACGAGATTCGGCGGGTGTTGAGTATCGAGGGCTAGCCGGTGCAGGCGCTCACACCGGTGAGTCGGCGCCCGGCCGGCTGAGCAGCCGCGCCAGTTGTTCGACCGCCTCGGCCAGCGCGAGCTGCGCGGTATCGAGCGTCAGAGCGGCTTGCTCGGGAGGCTCGTAGGGCGACGAAACGCCGGTGAACGCGGGCAGCTCGCCGCGCCGCGCCTGGCCATAGAAACCTTTCGGGTCACGCGCTTCGCAGACCGCCAGCGGCGTGCTGACATGCACCTCCAGGAAACGCGCAGCGCCGATGATCGCTCTCGCCGCGGCGCGGTCGGCGCGCCATGGAGAGATGAAAGCGGTGATCACGATCAGCCCGGCGTCGTTCATCAGGCGCGCGACTTCGGCGATGCGCCGGATGTTCTCGCTGCGGTCGGCCGGCGAGAAGCCCAGGTTGCGATTCAGGCCGTGGCGCACGTTGTCGCCGTCGAGGACGGTGCAGGCGCGGCCGCGATCGTGCAGCTCGCGTTCGAGCGTAAAAGCCAGCGTCGATTTGCCGGCGGCGCTCAGGCCGGTCAGCCAGAGCGTCCGGGGGACCTGGCCGAGGAGGACTGCGCGGTCGGCGGAGGAGACCTGGCCGGTGTGCCAGATGATTCGAGGAGCGGGGGTGGGCGGCATGGGCTTGGGAGGAGGTGTTGGGGACGATCGGGGCTGCGGCGTGGTGGACGGTGAGCAGCTTAGCATCGTGTGCCGCTCGCTGCCCAGGCGCGCGAATCCCTGCAGCAGTTCTCATTTCAAACCCACGGAAGGCGGCTGTTGGCGTAGGTTGGCGCACGAGGATTGGCAGACTTGGGCGATGAAGATTGAGGTAAACTCCGGCCGTTCTGAAAATAGTGCTGGTAAACAGTATGTTATGGTGTTAACCTCGAACTTGATCGAAGTATTGATGATTTTCAGGTACCCAGCCCATTTCAACTGTTGCCCTCATCCCCCTGCCAAGCCCCGCCGTCGCCTTGATCGAGAAGGTTCGGGATGCATTTCGGGCTTTGCCGGACGGGCGTAAGCAGAGCAACGCCCGGCTCTATGAGATCGAGGATGCGGCTCTGTCGGCCTTCGCCGTGTTTTTCTCGCAAAGTCCGTCTTTCCTCGATAGCCAAGTCAGGATGCAGAAGCAGTTGGGGCGAAACAATGCCTCTTCGCTGTTCGGGGTGCATGAGATTCCCTGCGATAACCAGATTCGCAATCTGCTGGACCCGGTGCCGCCGGAAACGGTGTACCCGGTCATGGCCGAGATTGGCGATGCCCTGTACCAGCAAGGCTATCTGGCGGGATTTCGCTCGATTAACGACACCTTGCTGATTGCCCTGGACGGCACTGATTTCTTCTCCTCGGAAAAGATTTCCTGTGCCCGTTGCAGCGAGACGCGCCTGAAGAACGATCGGGTTCTCTATCGCCACATTGCCGTGACGCCGGTGCTGGTGGCGCCGGGTCAGGCGAACGCCATCCCGTTGCCGCCCGAATTCGTGCAGCCCCAGGACGGCCAGGACAAGCAGGACTGCGAATTGGCCGCCTCGGCCCGCTGGCTGGCGCGCTGGGGCGAGCACTACCGCCCGTGGCGCATCACCTACCTGGGCGACGATCTGTACTGCCATCAGTCGCATTGCCTGCGGGTGCGGGCGCAACAGGCCGACTTTCTGTTCACCTGCAAGCCCGAATCCCATGCCACGCTCTACGAGTGGGTCGGCGATTTCGAGCGCAACGAGCAACTCGGCCGCGTCGTACAGGCGCGACGCGTCGGCAAGAAGCCCTTTATCGACACCTATCGCTATGTCCATCAAGTGCCCTTGCGCGACACGGACGATGCCGTGATGGCCAACTGGCTGGAACTGGTCACCACCGATGCCCGCGGTGCCATCGTCTTCAAGAACGCCTGGGCCACCTCGCATGCCATCACCGACGACAACGTCGCCGCTCTGGCTGCCGCCGGGCGGGCGCGTTGGAAAATCGAGAACGAGAACAACAACACCCTCAAGACCAAGGGCTACCATTTCGACCACAACTTCGGACACGGCAAACACTTCTTGGCCAACCTGTTCGCCACGCTGATCTTGTTGGCCTTCTTGGTCCATACCGCCCTGGACTGGATGGACACCCGTTACGCCAAGGTGCGCGGCCTGCTGCCCTCCCGCCGCACCTTCTTCGAACACCTGCGCGCCTTGCTACAGTACCTGCCGATCACCTCATGCGCTTCATGCAGCAGGGCCTCGCTCCCAACGCCCCAGACACCGGCTGACTGACCCCATCCAACTCTCCTTACCCTCACCGCCCGCTACCATGGAATTTGAAATGAGAACTGCTGGAATCCCTGACAAGGCAGTGGAAAAGCGTGGGATTTATTCGTATCCTTCAAGCTTGTAACCCACTCTTGTGAAGGGGACTCGCGTGGCTGATATCGACCTTTCAAACAGCGCTGCCGGTACCGGCAGCTTGGCGATCACGAAGCCGCGTATCGGTGGCGCGAGGAATTTCGGCGTTGCCCGAGGCCGAGGCCGCGGTGGCTGCGGCGATGGAACGGCCGCTGCAGGCACGACCACGACTGTCGCCTTCATCGATAGCCGTGTGGCCGATCATCAGGATCTGATCGCCGGCCTGGAGGCCGACACGACGAGTGGCGTAGCTGATCGATGGCGACAGCGACGGGCTGGCGCAGATGCAGGCCGCGCTGGCCGGCCGCAGCGGCCTGGCCTCGATCCGCATCCTGGCGCACGGCCGCCCGGGCGCGCTGCTGCTCGGCGCGACCGAGCTGACCCGGGAGAAGCTCGATCCGCTGGCCGAAGAGCTGGCGACGATCGGGCGGGCGCTCGATGCGCGCGGTGATGTCCAGATCTACGCCTGCGAAATGGGCAAGGGCGATGCCGGGCGGGCCTTCGTCGAGGCGTTGTCGGAAGGAATCGGGGCGCCGGTCGCCGCCGCGTCGGGGCCGCTGGGTGATGCAGATCTGGGCGGTGACTGGCGCCTCGATGTCGGCGAGCTGCGTGGCGCGCCGCTGCACAGGCCGCAATGGCACGGCCTGCTCGCGCTGACAGTGACGCCGCAGCCGCCCGTGACGCCACACCGGAGTGCCGGCGAGTGGCGTAACGATCATGCCTTTGCGGCGCTGCGCGCCGATGGCTCGGTGGTCACCTGGGGAGACGGCTCCAGGGGCGGCAACAGCAGCACCGTCGCCAGCCAGCTCAGTATGACGTGGTGAGCATGGCCAATCCCTTCACCAACGATGTGTATGTGGCTGACCCGATCGCGCTTTCCGACATTGCCAGCGGTAATGGTGGCTTCGTGATCAACGGGCAGTGTGCGGGTGACATCAGTGGCATCAGCGCCGCAGCGGCTGGCGATGTCAACGGGGAAGGGCTGGACGACCTGATTGTCGGAGCCCACCGCAGCGACCCCGCCGCAGGGGCTGACGCCGGCCGCAACTACGTCATCTTCGGTAGCACTAGCGGTACCAACGCCGCCAGCGCCGTCGACCAGCTCGGCGGCGCCGGCGACATCGCTGCACTGACCTCCGGCGTCATCAGCAGCTAGCTCGCCCGCCTCGACGGTGGCACCGGCATCGACACCGTCACGCTGCACGGCAGCGGCCTTGCTCTCGACCTCACCGCCATCGCCAACCAGGGCGCCAGCACGCCCGGCAGTCAGTCACGCATCGAGTCGATCGAACACATCCACGGTAAATTTGTTCTCCCTCTGGGATCAAGACGAGACGTGGCCGGTAGAGTTCTTGGTCATGCGCAGATAGTCGAAGACCAAGCGGATGTTGCGGTTGAGGCGGCGCATTTTCTCGGCAAGACTGGTTTTGCCATCGGCGAAGTGATGGAGGATGCCGACGGCGAAGCGGCGCAGGCGTGACATATTCTCGGGACCGTGACCGGTGCGAATCCGGCTGCGGTCTTCGTCGTAATTCCAGTCGATGACGTAGTGACAGCGGTTTTCAATCGACCAATGGCCGCGATTGATGGCGAGGAGTCGCTGCGGGCTGGCCTGTTCTGGAGGGCGACTGGTGACACCGAGAGCGGTTTCGAGCGTACGCTTGCCACTCTTCTTGTGCACCACCTCGCGCTCGATCAAGAACGCTTGGCCCACATGCGGGAAGTCGAGATAGGAGTTGAGGGCGTCGCTACACCAAATACGCCGGGTTTCGATCCGACCATGGTCAGGTGGCGAAACTGCCACGTAGTCTGGCGCCTTGCGATTCTGGAAGAGGAGTGCGATGTCGGCTTCCAGTGTTGGCTGATTGCCTTTAGCCGTGAAATGGTAGTGCGCCTTGCGCTCCACCAGGTAGGTCGCCAGCTTGCGCTGTGTCAGCAGCGCGTCGGCGGTGGTGTCCTTTCCCTGAATATCGATCGCATCGAGCAGGGGCATGAACATCCCGATTTCATTGGTCTGCTTGAGCTCTTCACCGCCATTTACGGGCAAAGTGCCGACTTTTTTGGGTGTAGCACACGCCGGTCTGATGCCCGACCGCGCTCATGATGTGCGTTTGCTGCCCGTGCTCGTCATGGGCATTGCACATGGTCTTGCCGTCGACGGCAAGACTGGGATCATCTTGAGCGTAGGTCTTATTCCACTGCTGACACGCTTGGTCAAGCGCCGTGGGATCGACGCGGATCAGGACGTCACGGATGATGAACTCACTCGGTACGCGGTAAATTCCCTTCTCGCGGCGACAGCGGAAGCGTTCGCGCGCTTTGGGTTTGAGGTCTTGCGCCCAACCGGCGATGGCCTTGTAGCCACACATTCCGCACAAAACCGCCGCGGTGGCGATGGCCAGAACGGCCGGAAGGGGGTGGCGCCTCCCTTGCGCGCGACGCGGATCGGTGATGTCGGCGAAGAAATCGGGGAGAGTGCGCATCTGTTCGGCGGTCAGCATCATCCTGGGCGCTCCTAGGCGATAGCGGGGGTTGAGTATCGAACGGGAAAGTTGGGCGCGAGCATCGGCCTGCAATGGGCGAACGAAGACGACTTTGGGCGACGCAAGGTGAGCGCTGTAGCCTTCTCGGGTCCGGCGAAAGCCTTGGGTCAGCCCCAGAGGCGTCCAGTTCGCGGCCCGATAGACGGTCCCCTGGAAGCGCGATGGATCGACAAAGGTCTCCAGCAATAACAGGGGTTTCCTGAAATGGGCCTGCCAGTCCTCTGCCAGCCGTCGCTCACAGAGCGAGAGCACCTTGGAGCCGAGATTGGGGTAATGCCAGTCGGGAAGGATCAGAAAGCGACTGTTGTTGGCGACCAGGCCCAGGCGATCGTACTGATGCCGATAGCCCCAGCCCATCCAGCGGTCACGAACGCCGCATTTCCAGGCCGCCGCGGAGAAACTCAGCAAGGCCGCCCACTCTTCGCCGTGCGTAGCCACGTACCAGAGCGTGTGCCCGATCTTCGCCAGATCGCCCAGGTAGTGATGCTCTGCCATCAATTCCCGATAGCGAGCCTCTTCGCTCTTGCCCACCAAGCGAACACGCAATGCACAAAGAACGCTTTCCATGCACCATTTATACGGACTTTCTGAGCAGATGTTCAGGAGGAAAACTAACTGCTTGATTCCCTAGGCGCTACCTGGGAGGACAAATCCGTCCTGTACGCTGAGCGACTTCACCACCGGCAGCGACCGGATTGTGCTCGACGATGCGATCTTCGGCCCTCCCTGCGGGAAATTTCGCTGCGGGTCGTCTGGTCGCCGAAGCCGGGGCGGTGGCGCATGACGCCAACGACTTCATTCTCTACGACACCAGCACCCGCAGTCTTTCCTGCGATCCGGACGGTTCCGGGGCGCAGGCGACGATGCATTTTGCGACGCCAAGCGGGCACCGGGCGCTGGCGACGTTGGATATCTGGGTGAGGTAGTGTGGTCGGTAGTTCGCGGAGGTGCGTGAACGACGGCGGCGCGCCAGGGTCAGCGATCGCGCGGGCGGTTGCTGGCCCCGTCGCCGGTACATTTGCGGACCGGTGGCCCACTCGCCGGTACTGGATTGCTTCGCTTCGCTCGCAATGACGGCTACGCCCCACGCCCTACATTCCGCCACTGCGAGGAGCGTAGCGACGTGACAGTCCAGCTGAGTCCTGTCTACTTCGAGCGGGCTTCCCGCCGCGACTTTGCGCACGCCGGAATGTCGAAACCGCACCGTTGCCGGCGCGGCAGGACGACTGGTGCGCCATCAGAATCTCAAGGATTGGCGGGCCAAAGCCCGGCGCAGCGCGGCTGTAATCGAACGACCCGATCTGGGCCACGCTGGTGAATTGTCTGCGCGGCGGAGCCGTGCCCGATGAGCGCTATGAACTCGTTTTGTTACCTGGCCTCAGGCGGCCGATAGCATTGGGGTTCAAGAGCGATCCGACTCGACGGTGGTAAGTCTCGCGGGGTCGAAAAGCGCGTGCAGCGTCCCGCGAAGCCTCTTGGCGAGAAGCGCTGTCTGTGACACCGATGGGCCACGTCTTACCCCGCGCTTTGCACGAACGCTATTTCCCTTGCAAAGAAATGGAAAACGGTTCGATTTGTTCGTATGATTCGATCTGTTAATCCACTCTTGCCAAGGGGCCTCACGTGACTGCTATCGACCTTTCCAATCGCGCTGCATGTACGGGCGGCCTGGTGATCAACCAGCAGAGCACGGGGAACGCGAGGGACTTCGATGCCGCGAGAGGCCGAGGCGGCAGTGGCGGCCGAGCAGCCGAGTCGGGTACGACCACGAACATTGTCTTCATCGACGCTCGCGTGGCGGATCATCAGGATCTGATCGCTGGCCTGGGTGAAGACAGCGAGTGGCTGCTGGTTGATGGCGGCAGCGACGGTGTGCTGCAGATGGCGGATGCGCTGGCTGACCGGCGTGGCCTGACTTCGATTCGTATTCTGGCGCACGGACGTCCCGGGGCGTTGCTGCTCGGTGCGTGGGAGCTGACGCAGGCGAATCTTGATCAGCATTGCCGGACGCTGGCGATGATCGGGCGGGCGCTCGACGGGAACGGTGGTGTTCAGATCTACGGCTGTGAAGTGGGCCAGGGGAACGCCGGGCGGGCATTTGTCGGGGCGTTGGCGGAAGCGCTTGGCGTGCCGGTGGCGGCGGCCTCGGGGCCAGTGGGTCATACGGACCTGGGTGGCGAGTGGCGGCTCGATGTGGGTGAGGTGCGTGGTGCGCTGCTGGTCAGACCACAATGGTACGGGCTGCTTGGGATGACGGTCACACAGCTTGTCCCCGGCTATACAGGCCGCAGCGCGGGCGAGTGGCAGAATCAGAGAGCCCTTGCCGCGCTTCGCGCAGACGGCTCGGTGGTGACTTGGGGGGTTGGCTCTTCCGGCGGTGACAGCAGAGCCGTCGCGGCGGCGCTCGATGGAACGATAGACGTGACGCAGCTATTTTCGACCAAGTATTCTCTTGCCGCGCTACGGGCCGATGGTTCGGTAGTAACTTGGGGGGACCCCCTTTTCGGAAGCGACAGTAGCGCCGTTGCGGCGGAGCTCGACGGCACGATTGCCGTGACGCAGCTATTTTCGTCGGAGGCGGCTTTTGCCGCCCTGCGCGCCGATGGCTCGGTAGTGACATGGGGGAGTGCTTCGTACGGCAACTATGGTGGGGACAGCAGCGCCGTTTCGGGAGCGCTCGATGGCACGATCGACGTGATGCGGATTGCATCTACCCAGGCTTCCTTCGCAGCGTTGCGGGCGGATGGTTCGGTAATAACGTGGGGGCACCCTGGCAATGGCGGTGACAGCAGCAGGGTGGTGGCAGAGCTTGATGGCACCATCGACGTGACGCAGCTGTTCTCGACGTTTTCCGCTTTTGCCGCGCTCCGCTCCGACGGCTCGGTGGTGACCTGGGGGGGGGCAGGTTCTGCCGGCGATAGCAGCGCGGTGGCCGCAGCGTTAAACGGCACGATCGACGTTACAGACATAGCGTCAACCCAGAATGCCTTTGCCGCAGTGCGCACCGACGGCTCCGTGGTGACTTGGGGGGACGCCGGCTGGGGCGGCGACAGTAGTGCGGTGGCGGCCGCGCTCAATGGCACCATCGACGTGACGAAGGTGTATTCGACCCAGCGCGCCTTCGCTGCGCTGCGTGCAGATGGCTCCGTGGTGACTTGGGGGACTAGTCCCTACGGCGCCTATGGTGGTGACAGTAGCGCGGTGGCAGCGGAACTCGACGGCACGATAGACGTAACGCAAATATCTGCGACTGCGGGGGCTTTTGCCGCGCTGCGCGCCGATGGCTCGGTGGTGACCTGGGGGCGAGGCGGCGATACCAGTCGCGTGACAGAAGCGCTGGATGGAACGATCGACGTGACGCAGCTGTTTTCGACGTTTTCCGATTTTGCCGCGCTGCGGGTCGATGGATCGCTGGTGACTTGGGGGGCTGACAGCAGTTCGGTGGCAGACGCGCTTGATGGCACCATTGAGGTAACCCAGGTATTTGCAAACGACCAGGCCTTTGCCGCGCTACGCGCCGATGGCTCGGTGGTGACTTGGGGCGTCCCTTGGGCAGGTGGTAGCAGCGGCGCCGTCGCCCGACAGTTGACCGATGTGGTAAGCATGACCAATCCATTGACGAACGATGTGTATGTGGATACGTCTCCGCCGATTCCACAGATCAACCTTTCCGACATCGCCACCGGTAGGGGTGGCTTCGTCATCAACGGCCAGTGTGCCGGTGACCAAAGTGGCCTCAGCGTCGCCGCGGCCGGCGACGTTAACGGCGACGGCCTTGCCGACCTGATCGTCGGCGCACCCTACGGCGACGCCGCTGCTGGCACCGATTCCGGCCGTAGCTATATCGTCTTCGGCAAGACTGGCAACGCCGCGGTCGACCTCTCTGCGGTCGCTGTTGGCAATGGCGGCTTCGTGGTTAACGGCCAGTGTAATGCTGACCTGAGCGGCAACAGCGTATCTGCGGCTGGTGACGTCAACGGCGATGGCTTCGCCGACCTGATCATCGGCGCGGGCAATGCTGACGCCGCTGGCGGACCCAACGCTGCGCGCAGCTACGTGGTCTTCGGCAAGAGCGACGGTATCGCCATCAACCTCTCGGCGGTCGCCAACGGTAGCGGTGGATTCCTCATCAGCGTGGAGACGCCTGCGCAGTACTCGACGGTGAGCGTCTCCGCCGCCGGTGACGTCAACGGTGATGGCCTCGCCGACTTGATCGTCGGGCGTCCGGACCTGAATGCCGGACGCAGCTACGTCGTCTTTGGCACGACCGCCAATTCTGGCGTCGAGCTCTCCGCCATCGTTAGCCGCACCGGTGGCTTCGTGATCGATGGCCAATGCGGTGGCGATTGGAGCGGCAGCAGTGTCGCTTCAGCTGGCGACGTCAACGGCGATGGCCTTGCCGACCTGATCGTCGGCGCCGACAGCCACAGCCCAGGGGGGCGTTTCGAAGCCGGGCGCAGCTACGTCGTCTTTGGTAAGGCCGGCAGTGGCGCGATCGCCCTCTCGGCGGTCGCCAGTGGCAACGGCGGCTTCGTGATCAACGGCCAGTGTGCGGGAGACCATAGTGGCTACAGCGTCGCCGGTGCCGGCGACGTCAATGGCGACGGCCTCGCCGACGTCATCGTTGGCGCATATCATGGCGATCCCGCCGCCGGCAGTGACGCCGGGCGCAGCTACGTTGTCTTCGGCAAGAACGGTACCAGCGCCGTCGAACTATCGGCGATCGCCAATGGCAGCGGCGGCTTCATGATCAACGGCCAGTGCGAGGGCGATGCCAGCGGTCACCGCGTTGCGGCGACCGGAGATCTCAATGGTGACGGTCTGGGCGACCTGTTCGTCGGTGCGTATGGCGGCGACCCCGCCGCTGGGAGCAGCGCCGGCCGCAGCTACGTGGTGTTCGGAAAGACTGGCGGTGGCTCCGTCGAGCTGTCGGCGATCGCCAACGGTCGCGATGGTTTCGTGATCAACGGCCAATGCGCTAGTGATTACAGCGGCGGCCGACTCGCCGGTGTCGACGACGTAAATGGTGATGGCTTGGCCGACCTGATCGTCGCCGCGCCGTTTGCCGACCCGGCCACTGGCAGTAATGCCGGGCGGAGCTATGTACTCTTCGGCGGCACTGCCGAGGCCTTCTGGAGTGAGCGTGATCAGTTCGGTGGTATTGGCAACGACACGCTCACCGGCACTGGCGCAGCTGAAACCCTGATCGGCAACACCGGCAACGACGTGCTAATTGGCAACGGCGGTGCAGATGTTCTCTATGGTGGTGCCGGGGACGACAGCTTTGTGCTTAACATTACCAACATCGCTGCACTGGCTAGCAGCGTTATCGGTGGTCAGCTCGCGCGCATCAACGGTGGCAGCGGTAGCGACACGATCGCCCTGGCCGGTAGCGGGGTTTCACTCAACCTGACTGCTATTGCCAACCAGGGCGCCAGTACACCCGGCAGTCAGTCGCGTCTCGAATCGATCGAACACATCGACCTGACCGGCTCCGACCCCAACACCCTGATACTGAGTGTCGGCGATATTCTCGACATTGCTGGCATGAACCTGTTCAACAGCGGCAACGGCTGGGCCGGTCTGGGTGCCCAGGTACAAAGACACCAACTCGTCGTCGACGGCGACACTGGCGATTTTGTTCAGATCAATGGTGCCTGGACCAATACCGGCAGTACGGTCAGCAACGGCGGCCATCGCCGCCGGCACGGGCGGTTTCGTCATCAACGGCCAGTGCGCGGGCGACAGCAGCGGCTGGAGCGTCGCCGGCGCCGGCGACATCAATGGCGACGGACTCGACGACCTGATCGTCGGCGCCCCTTATAGCTCCCCCGCGGGGCAGCCAGGCGGGGCGCAGCTACGTCGTCTTCGGCAAGACCGGGGGCAGCGCCATCGACCTCTCGGCGATCGCCAACGGCAGCGGCGGTTTCGTCATCAACGGCCAGAGTGCCGACGACACCAGTGGCTACAGCGTCGCGTGCGGCCGGCGACTTCAACGGCGACGGCCTCGCCGACCTGATCATCGGGGCGGACGATGGCCATGCGTCGCATGGCGCCGACGCCGGGCGCAGCTACGTCTGGTCTTCGGCAAGACCGGCAGCGGCAGCGCCATCGACCTGTCGGCGATCGCCGCCGGCAACGGCGGCTTCGTCATCAACGGCCAGGCGCCGGTGACTACAGTGGCCGCAGCGTGGCCGCCGCCGGCGACGTCAACGGCGACGGCCTCGCCGATCTGGTCGTCGGCGCACCGTATGGCGACCCGGCGGCCGGCAGTAACGCCGGGCGCAGCTATGTGATCTTCGGCAAGAGCGGCAGCACGGCGTCGACCTCTCGGCGATCGCCGCCGGCAATGGCGGCTTCGTGATCAACGGCCAGAGCGCCAACGACTGGAGTGGCTGGAGCGTCGTCGGCGCCGGCGACGTCAACGGCGATGGACTGGCCGACCTGATCGTCGGGGCGCCGGAGCGATCCGGCGGCGGGCAGCGCGGCCGGGCGCAGCTACGTCGTCTTCGGCAAGACCGCAGCACGCCGTCGACCTCTCGGCGATCGCCGCGCGGCACGGCGGTTCGTGATCAACGGCCACTGCGCAATTGACCTGAGTGGCGAGCGTCTCGGCGGCCGGCGACGTCAATGGCGACGGGCCTGGCCGACCTGATCGTCGGCGCCCCGGCAGCGACTCCGGCTGGCGGCATCAACGCCGGGCGCAGCTACGTCGTCTTCGGCAAGACCGGTACTGGGTGCCGTCGACCTCTCGGCGATCGCCGCCGGCAGTGGCGGCTTCGTGATCAACGGCCAGTGCGTCGAATGACTCCAGCGGCTTGAGCGTGGCGGCCGGCGACATCAATGGCGACGGCCTGGCCGACCTGATCGTCGGGGCGCCTGGCAGCGATCCGGCGGCGGAAGCGGCCGGGCGCAGCTACGTCGTCTTCGGCAAGACCGGGGCTGGTGCCGTCGACCTCTCGGCGATCGCCCACGGGATCGGCGGCTTCGTGATCAACGGCCAATGCGCGGCGATCAGAGCGGCCTCAGCGTGGCCGCCGCCGGCGACGTCAATGGCGACGGTCTCGCCGACCTGATCGTCGGGCGCCCGGAGCGATCCGGCGGCGGGCAGCGACGCCGGCCGCAGCTACGTCATCTTCGGCAGCACCAGCGGCGCCTTCGCGCCCGAGCGCCGTCGACCAGCTCGGCGGCACCGGCAACGACACGCTCACCGGCACCGCCGCCGCCGAGACGCTGGTCGCCAACGCCGGCAACGACACGCTGATCGGCAACGGCGGCGCCGACGTCCTCTACGGCGGCGCCGGCGACGACCGCTTCGTCCTCAACGCCAGCAACCTCGCCGCGCTGGCGAGCGGCGTCACCGGCGGCCAGCTCGCCCGCATCGACGGCGGCACCGGCATCGACACCATCACCCTCGCCGGCAGCGGCCTTGCCCTCGACCTCACGCCATCGCCAACCAGGGCGCCAGCACCCCGGGCAGCGCCTCGCGCATCGAATCGATCGAACGCATCGACCTCACCGGCAGCGGCAACAACACGCTGACGCTGAACGTCTTTGACGTCCTCGACATGGCCGGCATGAACCACTTCAACAACGCCAACGGCTGGGCCGACGGCAGCTACAACCTCGCCGCCGGCGGCGCCAACGGCGCCAACCCCGAGCAGCGCCACCAGCTGGTCGTCACCGGCAACACCGGCGACGCCGTCGTCCTGGCCGACGCCGCCAACTGGAACAATGCCGGCACGGTCAGCAACGGCGGCCGGATCTATACGGTCAGCGGCAACGATCTGGTCATCGACTTCTATGGTCAGGGGCGAATTACGGTCAGGGATCAGTTTCTGGCGGCACCGATCGTCGAGATCCTGGCTTTAGCGTATGAGACAGCGCAGTACACCTTCTCCAATTCACTGACCGGTTCACCCGGCAACGATGTGCTGATCGGAACCTCGTTTGGCGATGCCATCAATGGCGGCGGTGGCGAGGACCTCATCTTCGGGAACGAGGGCAATGACACGATTTCCGGAGGCGACGGCGAGGATGAAATCCTGGGCGGTAGCGGCGACGATTTCATGTACGGCGGTGCTGGCGACGACGCCATTGACGGCCAGGGTGGGCAAAGCGTCATCGATGGTGGCGACGGCGACGACGACGGCGTCGAGTACTCCCTCGAATCCGGTGGCGTCACCATCAATCTCAGCGGCGTCACCCAGAACGTCTCGGGGTACTTGCTGGCGGACGGGCGCGTTCTGCACGCCGACGGGGTGACCGAAGACACGCTGACCAGCATCGAGGATGTCCACGGCACGCGCTTCGCAGATGTATTTTACGGAGGCTCGGGTTACCGCAGCTTCAAGGGCCTGGAAGGCAACGACACCATTGTCGGCGGAACGGACCCCGATTCCTGGGTCAGCGTCGAGAACTGGGAGGGGCCCCTGGGAGTGATCGTCAACCTCAGTAACGCCAGTATCACCGTCGGCGGTATCACGGTTGCCAGCAAGACAGAGCGCGACAGCCACGGCGATACCGATACCTTCGCCCTGTCTGCCGGTGGTTTTCGCATCGGGGGTTCAGAGCACGACGACTACCTTCGCGGTCGGGACGATGCCGGCACATGGATCGATTGGCTACGCGGGCAACGACACCCTCGAAGGGTGGCGAGTACTTCGATACGGTGCGAATATGATGCCGATCCTGAAGACGGTGCAATCTACGGCGCGATTGTCAATCTCTCGGCAAGCAGCATCACGGTCGGAGGCGTCACGGGTTACGCGGGCAAGCGTGACCGTCGCTGCCAATCAGGCGCGCGACTGCTCCGGTGACACCGACACATTGATCAGCATCGAAGGCGTTGGTGGCTCGGAACTCAAGGATTATCTCGTCGGTTCCAGCGACGCCAACTGGTTGGTCGGTGAGGCCGGCAACGATACACTGGACGGCGGTAGCGGTGCCGACACCCTGATCGGTGGCGACGGCAGCGACAACTACTACGTCGACGACCTCGGCGACCTGGTCATCGAAAGCAATGCCGACCTCGCCAGCGGCGGCAACGACCTCGTCTACAGCTACCTGTCGGCCTACACCCTGACCGACAACGTCGAACGACTGCGCCTGTTCACCGACGGCCCCGCCAACGCTACCGGCAACGCCCTCGACAACCTCCTCTACGCCGGCGCCGGCAACAACGTCCTCGACGGCGCCGCCGGCAACGACACGGTCTCCTTCGGCTTCGCCAGCGCCGCCGTCAGTGTCAACCTCGGCACCGGCAAGGCCAGTGGCGGCTCCGGCAACGACACCCTGATCGACATCGAAAACCTCGTCGGCAGCCAGTACCACGACTGGCTGCGCGGCGACAACGGCAACAACCGCCTCGAAGGCGGCCTCGGCAACGACGGCCTCAACGGCGAAAGCGGTGCCGACACCCTGATCGGTGGCGACGGCAGCGACAACTACTACGTCGACGACCCCGGCGACCTGGTCATCGAAAGCAATGCCGACCTCGCCAGCGGCGGCAACGACCTCGTCTACAGCTACCTGTCGGCCTACACCCTGACCGACAACGTCGAACGACTGCGCCTGTTCACCGACGGCCCCGCCAACGGCACCGGCAACGCCCTCGACAACCTCCTCTACGCCGGCGCCGGCAACAACGTCCTCGACGGCGCCGCCGGCAACGACACGGTCTCCTTCGGCTTCGCCAGCGCCGCCGTCAGTGTCAACCTCGGCACCGGCAAGGCCAGTGGCGGCTCCGGCAACGACACCCTGATCGACATCGAAAACCTCGTCGGCAGTCAGTACCACGACTGGCTGCGCGGCGACAACGGCAACAACCGCCTCGAAGGCGGCCTCGGCAACGACGGCCTCAACGGCGAAGGCGGTGCCGACACCCTGATCGGTGGCGACGGCAGCGACAACTACTACGTCGACGACCTCGGCGACCTGGTCATCGAAAGCAACGCCGACCTCGCCAGCGGCGGCAACGACCTCGTTTACAGCTACCTGTCGGCCTACACCCTGACCGCCCACGTCGAACGACTGCGCCTGTTCACCGACGGCCCCGCCAACGCTACCGGCAACGCCCTCGACAACCTCCTCTACGCCGGCGCCGGCAACAACGTCCTCGACGGCGCCGCCGGCAACGACACGGTCTCCTTCGGCTTCGCTAGCGCCGCCGTCAGTGTCAACCTCGGCACCGGCAAGGCCAGTGGCGGCTCCGGCAACGACACCCTGATCAGCATCGAAAACCTCGTTGGTAGCCAGTACCACGACTGGCTGCGCGGCGACAGCAACAACAACCGCCTCGAAGGCGGCCTCGGCAACGACGGCCTCAACGGCGAAGGCGGTGCCGACACCCTGATCGGTGGCGACGGCAGCGACAACTACTACGTCGATAACCCCGGCGACCTGGTCATCGAAAGCAACGCCGACCTCGCCAGCGGTGGCAACGACCTCGTCTACAGCTACCTGTCGGCCTACACCCTGACCGACAACGTCGAACGACTGCGCCTGTTCACCGACGGCCCCGCCAACGCTACCGGCAACGCCCTCGACAACCTCCTCTACGCCGGCGCCGGCAACAACGTCCTCGACGGCGCCGCCGGCAACGACACGGTCTCCTTCGGCTTCGCCAGCGCCGCCGTCAGTGTCAACCTCGGCACCGGCAAGGCCAGTGGCGGCTCCGGCAACGACACCCTGATCGACATCGAAAACCTCGTCGGCAGCCAGTACCACGACTGGCTGCGCGGCGACAACGGCAACAACCGCCTCGAAGGCGGCCTCGGCAACGACGGCCTCAACGGCGAAGGCGGTGCCGACACCCTGATCGGTGGCGACGGCAGCGACAACTACTACGTCGACGACCTCGGCGACCTGGTCATCGAAAGCAACGCCGACCTCGCCAGCGGCGGCAACGACCTCGTTTACAGCTACCTGTCGGCCTACACCCTGACCGACAACGTCGAACGACTGCGCCTGTTCACCGACGGCCCCGCCAACGCTACCGGCAACGCCCTCGACAACCTCCTCTACGCCGGCGCCGGCAACAACGTCCTCGACGGCGCCGCCGGCAACGACACGGTCTCCTTCGGCTTCGCCAGCGCCGCCGTCAGTGTCAACCTCGGCACCGGCAAGGCCAGTGGCGGCTCCGGCAACGACACCCTGATCGACATCGAAAACCTCGTCGGCAGCCAGTACCACGACTGGCTGCGCGGCGACAACGGCAACAACCGCCTCGAAGGCGGCCTCGGCAACGACGGCCTCAACGGCGAAGGCGGTGCCGACACCCTCGTCGGCGGCGACGGCAGCGACAACTACTACGTCGACGACCTCGGCGACCTGGTCATCGAAAGCAATGCCGACCGCGCCAGCGGCGGCAACGACCTCGTCTACAGCTACCTGTCGGCCTACACCCTGACCGACAACGTCGAACGACTGCGCCTGTTCACCGACGGCCCCGCCAACGGCACCGGCAACGCCCTCGACAACCTCCTCTACGCTGGCGCCGGCAACAACGTCCTCGACGGCGCCGCCGGCAACGACACGGTCTCCTTCGGCTTCGCCAGCGCCGCCGTCAGCGCCAACCTCGGCACCGGTCAGGCCACTGGCGGCTCCGGCAACGACACCCTGGTCAGCATCGAAAACCTCGTCGGCAGCCTCTTTGATGACACCCTCAGCGGCAACAACGGCGCCAATCGCCTCGAAGGCGGCAACGGCAACGACCGCCTCAACGGCGGCCTGGGCAACGACACCCTGAGCGGGGGGGCGGGCAGCGACACCATTCGCTTCGACAGCCTGCTCAACGCGCTGAACAATATCGACACCCTCACCGACTTCAACGTCCTTGCCGATACCCTCGAACTGGAGAACGCCATTTTCGGCTCCCTGAGCAGCACCGGCACGCTGGCGGCAGGCTCGTTCCGTGCAGGTGTCGGAGTCAGTGCGGTCGATGCCAACGACTTCATCCTCTACGACAGTGCCTCCGGCGCGCTGTATTACGATGCCGATGGCAACGGCGCGGGTGCCGCAGTGCAGTTCGCCAGCCTGAGTGGCGGTCTGGCGTTGAGCAATGCGGACTTCCTTGTGACTTGATCAGCAAGCACTGCCGGGCCTGCCGGGCCGGGTTGGCCCGGCAGTGCCCGTGGCGGTGCCAGCGTTCGCCATTCTCCTGCGCGCACCAGTCCCACAAAAGCCACTCTCCTTTGTCGGGAAATTTTACACCCCCGACCAATGGCTCAAACGCAAGCGCTGAAAGACCCTCGTTACGTCAATGAGTTGAGCGCATTTTCAAACGCTGGCCTATTTTTTGCTTTCTCATTGCGCGCGCAAGAAATTCGAAGAACACAACGAACAGGGGCAATTCTCAGCGCCAGGCACTTTGGTGGAAAGAACAAAGTAAGAAAAAAACCGATGTGCTGTCCGATGGCGGGCGTTCATGCGCATCCACACCCCGTGAATTGAAAAATTTCCGGCTGACACCAGCCGACCGCGACAGGCACCGAGGGGGGCTATGTCTGAGTTGTTCGCTGAGGGGCCGGCTGACATCGCCATTGCCGATAGCGTGGCCTGTCTCGCTGCTTTG
This sequence comes from Candidatus Accumulibacter meliphilus, assembly GCF_036625345.1. Classification (NCBI taxonomy): domain Bacteria; kingdom Pseudomonadati; phylum Pseudomonadota; class Betaproteobacteria; genus Candidatus Accumulibacter; species Candidatus Accumulibacter meliphilus. The sequence continues at coordinate 25,311 of NZ_JAZKTZ010000004.1, forward strand.
CGTCTGAACACGCTTGACGCCGAAAACAAAAAAAGCACGGGCGGTAGGGGTGGCGCCGCAGATCGGCGTCTCCATCCTTCCGGCGGGCCTCCTCCACATGCGCCACGTCTTTCTCTCCGGACTCCCCCAATAGTCCCGCGCGGAACGCCGCTTCAGCCGGCCTCGCCGGTGTTTGATTTAAATCCTTAACCAGGTGCCATCATGACTATCGCCACTCGCCAAGTTGCTTTCATCGATTCCCGTATTGCCGACTACCAGACCCTGGTCGATGGACTGGCGGAGGGAACCGAGTGGTTCCTGCTGAATGCGGGGGAGGATGGTATTGATCAAATGGCGGGGGTTCTGTCGGGCTACACGCTCCTCGATGGGATCCACGTCTTTTCGCACGGCAGTCCGGGTGCATTGTACTTGGGCAGCACGGTGCTGGAGGCAGGCAATCTGGACGCTTACCTGACACCTCTGCAGGCGATCGGGCAGAGTCTGACGGCGACTGGAGACATCCTGTTGTATGGATGCAATGTGGCTCAAGGAGATGTTGGAACTCAGTTTGTCAGCGCCCTCGCGGAGGTGACTGGGGCGGATGTGGCCGCGTCGACGGATTTGACCGGGGCGGCGGCATTGGATGGAAACTGGGTGCTTGAGGCGGTCAATGGCCAGATTGATGTGAGCAACGTGGCTCCGCTGGCTTATGACGGTTTACTGCCAGCCGCTACCCTGCTGTCTGACGCCATCACCGGAGAAATCGTACGCGCCGGGCTGTCGCTGTCGATGCGGGCCTATTCGAGTGCTTATCTTGGCACCGCAAAGGACGCCACCGCCAACACGGCGGTCAGCGCCTGGCACGCGATCGATGTATCCGATCTGGGCGTGCTTTCCGGCGTCGTGTTTGATACTACCAACGGCAATGTTCTCAGGTGCGAAGTAGGCAACGCCTCGGCGACCGTTGGGAAGTGCACGATGGACGACGGCAAGGTGGTACTGGGGATCGGTTTCGAGGGCACCAATTTCGGTACTGAATGGCTCGACTTGTGGGATGACCTGGTTAACATCAATGCCCATGCGGAGAAGCTTTCCGGGCTTGTAGAGGCGCTGATGGACTACGCCACCACTGCGGGTGTCAATCAAATCCTGTTCACCGGTCACAGTCTTGGTGGCGGGGTGGCGCAGTACTACGGCAACAAGTATGCAACCAACAATCTCGTTACAGGGGTGACATTCGGCTCGCCCGGGGCGCTGGATGCCAATGCCCTGGCGGACGATAGGCTGGTCAATTTCAGGCACACGGCAGATGCGGTGCCCGTCGTGGGTGAGCACGGTCTGTCAATTGTGCGGACAATTGATACTGTGGTCGATGTGTATCAGTTATACGCCGCGTTTTCCAGTGGAGGTCTGAGTGTAGCTGCAAAGCTGGGCCTTGAAAAATTGGTCGACTCATTGCTGGCCGGTATTGCTCTTGAGGGCGCCGAAGCCATCGCCGACTGGCTTGGGTTTTCAGATGTGGCGGATGTCTATGCGGGGCTTAACTTCGTCTTCCACCGGGCTGACTATACTGTTGACGGAACCAATGTCGTCATTGACTACATACGACCCGATGACGGACTGATTTGGATTACGGAGCACAACCTGTTCAATCCGGACTTGAGCCAAGACACCTCCTATGCGGCCTCTTTGGACACCTATCTGAAATACGTCGATCTGGCCGGAGTTTTACAGACAGGGTATTTGCAGATTGGCACCTCTGCCAACGACGACCTGCAAACTGGACAAGTCACCGTCTACACGCCGTTTTACGGCGCTTACGATGCCTCACTAGGCGGGGCGGGGGATGATGAGATCGGTCGACACACCCTCACCAGCGATGATAGTGAGGCCGACATCATGGCCGGCGGCACGGGGGATGACACCTACCATGTGGATAACGTAAATGACCACATCGAGGAGGCTCCCGGTGCGGGTGGCGGAGTCGACACCGTACGCTCGCGGCTGAACAATTACACGCTGGCAGCAAACGTCGAGAACTTAATGCTGGAGGCCAACGACGACTGGTATCAGTTGTTCACCAATGACGACATCAACGGTACCGGCAACAACCTGAACAATATTATCGAAGGAAACAATGGCGACAACACCCTGCGGGGGCTCGGTGGCGACGACACGCTTTGGGGAAACGAAGGGAAGGATATCCTTGAAGGCGGGGATGGTAACGACGTGCTCGGCGGTGGCCGTGGCGATGACCTCCTGGAGGGCGGTTACGGTGACGATACCTACCGCTATTGGTTCCGCGACGACGATGACGAGATCTGGGACATCAGTGGTTACGATCACTTCTGGTTCGAGGACATTTCTCTAGCGGCTATCGTTGGCGCGAGCCGGTCGGACAGCGACGATCTGGTCATTGAAATCAAAATCCCCTTGTACCTCGGCCTAAACGACACCATCACCATTGATCATTGGTATCAATCTGTTGCCTACAGAATCGAAGCATTTCATGTCGATGGGCTGGTGTTGTCGGGTGATGAGTTCATCAGCGCCATTCAAGTGATTCAGGCGGGCGGTGGCGACGTACGTTCGGTCGGCGACGATTCCGACCAGTTCTACGACGGAACAGACGCGCCAGAAACCATCGACATGCGCGGAGGCAATGATCGTGTCTACGCTCGCGGTGGAAACGACCTTATTTATGGCGGAACCGGTCACGACACCCTCTACGGGGGTTTGGGAAACGACGAGATATACGGAGACGACGGCGACGACAAGCTGTTCGGCGAAGCCGGAAACGACACGCTCGATGGAGGCGCGGGTATCGACATTCTCGACGGTGGTGCCGGCAACGATGCCTTCCAGAGTGTCGGCATGGGCGATACCGTCTCGGGCGGGGCTGGCATCGACACGGTTAACTTCAGCCTCGGCGCGGCCACCCAGGACATCACGATTAACCTCGGTACCGGCGAGGGAGCGGGCGGGACCTGGACCGGCGTGGAGTTTGTGGAAGGCACGCTGGGCCAAGGTAACGACAGCGTGACTGTCGGTATGCAGTTTGGCAGCATCTATGGCTACAGCGGCACCGACAGCCTGACACTGGACTACTCCGGCACGCTGTCCGACGGGCGCACCGCGACGAAGCTGAACTTTGATCGTCTGAACGCTGACAGTGCCACCTATCCGAGCGTTGTGCTCAGCGATGCAACGGAGATCACCGTCCCGATTCGATCCTTCGAGCATTTCCACATCACCGGCACCGTGGGCGACGACGTCATCAACGGCAGCGTCGGTACGCTCAGCAACACGTTCTTCGGTGGAGACGGCAACGATACGCTGACCGGCGGCGTGGGCGCTGACACCCTCGACGGCGGCAATGGCGACGACACGTTCTTTGTCACCAGCCTCGGCGACGATATTTCGGGCGGGGTGGGCACCGACAGGGTCAGCTTTGGGCTTAGCGCCGAAAACGACGACATCACAATTGATCTCGGTACCGGCGAGGGAGCGGGCGGGACCTGGACCGGCGTGGAGTTTGTGGAAGGCACGCTGGGCCAAGGTAACGACAGCGTGACTGTCGGTATGCAGTTTGGCAGCATCTATGGCTACAGCGGCACCGACAGCCTGACACTGGACTACTCCGGCACGCTGTCCGACGGGCGCACCGCGACGAAGCTGAACTTTGATCGTCTGAACGCTGACAGTGCCACCTATCCGAGCGTTGTGCTCAGCGATGCAACGGAGATCACCGTCCCGATTCGATCCTTCGAGCATTTCCACATCACCGGCACCGTGGGCGACGACGTCATCAACGGCAGCGTCGGTACGCTCAGCAACACGTTCTTCGGTGGAGACGGCAACGATACGCTGACCGGCGGCGTGGGCGCTGACACCCTCGACGGCGGCAATGGCGACGACACGTTCTTTGTCACCAGCCTCGGCGACGATATTTCGGGCGGGGCGGGCAGTGACCGGCTCAGCTTTGGGCTCGGCACTGTGAGTGAGGACATCACGATAAACCTTCTCACCGGCGCGGGCGCGGGCGGCATCTGGACCGGTGTGGAGTTTGCGGAAGGCACGCTGGGCACGGGTAACGACAGCGTGACTGTCGGCATGCAGTTTGGCAGCATCCATGGAAACAGCGGTACTGACAGCCTGACGCTGGACTATTCCGGCACGTTGGCCGACGGTCGCACGGCGACGAAGCTGAATTTCAACACGCTCAACAGCAACGGTGCTCTTTATCCGAGCGTCGTTCTCAGCGATGCAACGGAGATCACCGTTCCCATTCGATCCTTCGAGCATTTCCACATCACCGGCACCGTGGGCGACGACGTCATCAACGGCAGCGTCGGTACGCTCAGCAACACGTTCTTCGGTGGAGACGGCAACGATACGCTGACCGGCGGCGTGGGCGCTGACACCCTCGACGGCGGCAATGGCGACGACACGTTCTTTGTCACCAGCCTCGGCGACGATATTTCGGGCGGGGCGGGCACCGACAGGGTCAGCTTTGGGCTTAGCGCCGAAAACGACGACATCACAATTGATCTCGGTACCGGCGAGGGAGCGGGCGGGACCTGGACCGGCGCGGAGTTTGTGGAAGGCACGCTGGGCCAAGGTAACGACAGCGTGACTGTCGGTATGCAGTTTGGCAGCATCTATGGCTACAGCGGCACCGACAGCCTGACACTGGACTACTCCGGCACGCTGTCCGACGGGCGCACCGCGACGAAGCTGAACTTTGATCGTCTGAACGCTGACAGTGCCACCTATCCGAGCGTTGTGCTCAGCGATGCAACGGAGATCACCGTCCCGATTCGATCCTTCGAGCATTTCCACATCACCGGCACCGTGGGCGACGACGTCATCAACGGCAGCGTCGGTACGCTCAGCAACGCGTTCTTCGGTGGAGACGGCAACGATACGCTGACCGGCGGCGTCGGCGCTGACACCCTCGACGGCGGCAATGGCGACGACACGTTCTTTGTCACCAGCCTCGGCGACGATATTTCGGGCGGGGTGGGCACCGACAGGGTCAGCTTTGGGCTTAGCGCCGAAAACGACGACATCACAATTGATCTCGGTACCGGCGAGGGAGCGGGCGGGACCTGGACCGGCGTGGAGTTTGTGGAAGGCACGCTGGGCCAAGGTAACGACAGCGTGACTGTCGGTATGCAGTTTGGCAGCATCTATGGCTACAGCGGCACCGACAGTCTGACACTGGACTACTCCGGCACGTTGGCCGACGGTCGCACGGCGACGAAGCTGAATTTCAACACGCTCAACAGCAACGGTGCTCCCTATCCGAGCGTCGTTCTCAGCGATGCAACGGAGATCACCGTCCCGATTCGATCCTTCGAGCATTTCCACATCACCGGCACCGTGGGCGACGACGTCATCAACGGCAGCGTCGGTACGCTCAGCAACGCGTTCTTCGGTGGAGACGGCAACGATACGCTGACCGGCGGCGTGGGCGCTGACACCCTCGACGGCGGCGCCGGCAACAACGTCCTCGACGGCGCCGCCGGCAACGACAGCGTCTCCTTCCTCTTCGCCAGCGCCGCCGTCAGCGCCAACCTCGGCACCGGCAAGGCCAGTGGCGGCTCCGGCAACGACACCCTGATCAGTATCGAAAACCTCGTCGGCAGTCAGTACCACGACTGGCTGCGCGGCGACAACGGCAACAACCGCCTCGAAGGCGGCCTCGGCAACGACGGCCTCAACGGCGAAGGCGGTGCCGACACCCTGATCGGTGGCGACGGCAGCGACAACTACTACGTCGACGACCCCGGCGACCTGGTCATCGAAAGCAACGCCGACCTCGCCAGCGGCGGCAACGACCTCGTCTACAGCTACCTGTCGGCCTACACCCTGACCGCCAACGTCGAGAACGGCCGGATCATGAGCGCTGGCACCGCCAGCCTCACCGGCAACGCCCTCGACAACCTCCTCTACGCCGGCGCCGGCAACAACGTCCTCGACGGCGCCGCCGGCAACGACACGGTCTCCTTCGGCTTCGCCAGCGCCGCCGTCAGTGTCAACCTCGGCACCGGCAAGGCCACCGGCGGCTCCGGCAACGACACCCTGATCGACATCGAAAACCTCGTCGGCAGCCAGTACCACGACTGGCTGCGCGGCGACAGCAACAACAACCGCCTCGAAGGCGGCCTCGGCAACGACGGCCTCAACGGCGAAGGCGGTGCCGACACCCTGATCGGTGGCGACGGCAGCGACAACTACTACGTCGACGACCTCGGCGACCTGGTCATCGAAAGCAACGCCGACCTCGCCAGCGGCGGCAACGACCTCGTTTACAGCTACCTGTCGGCCTACACCCTGACCGACAACGTCGAACGACTGCGCCTGTTCACCGACGGCCCCGCCAACGCTACCGGCAACGCCCTCGACAACCTCCTCTACGCCGGCGCCGGCAACAACGTCCTCGACGGCACCGCCGGCAACGACACGGTCTCCTTCGGCTTCGCCAGCGCCGCCGTCAGTGTCAACCTCGGCACCGGCAAGGCCAGTGGCGGCTCCGGCAACGACACCCTGATCGACATCGAAAACCTCGTTGGTAGCCAGTACCACGACTGGCTGCGCGGCGACAGCAACAACAACCGCCTCGAAGGCGGCCTCGGCAACGACGGCCTCAACGGCGAAGGCGGTGCCGACACCCTGATCGGTGGCGACGGCAGCGACAACTACTACGTCGACGACCCCGGCGACCTGGTCATCGAAAGCAATGCCGACCTCGCCAGCGGCGGCAACGACCTCGTCTACAGCTACCTGTCGGCCTACACCCTGACCGACAACGTCGAACGACTGCGCCTGTTCACCGACGGCCCCGCCAACGGCACCGGCAACGCCCTCGACAACCTCCTCTACGCCGGCGCCGGCAACAACGTCCTCGACGGCGCCGCCGGCAACGACACGGTCTCCTTCGGCTTCGCCAGCGCCGCCGTCAGTGTCAACCTCGGCACCGGCAAGGCCAGTGGCGGCTCCGGCAACGACACCCTGATCGACATCGAAAACCTCGTCGGCAGTCAGTACCACGACTGGCTGCGCGGCGACAACGGCAACAACCGCCTCGAAGGCGGCCTCGGCAACGACGGCCTCAACGGCGAAGGCGGTGCCGACACCCTGATCGGTGGCGACGGCAGCGACAACTACTACGTCGACGACCTCGGCGACCTGGTCATCGAAAGCAACGCCGACCTCGCCAGCGGCGGCAACGACCTCGTTTACAGCTACCTGTCGGCCTACACCCTGACCGCCCACGTCGAACGACTGCGCCTGTTCACCGACGGCCCCGCCAACGCTACCGGCAACGCCCTCGACAACCTCCTCTACGCCGGCGCCGGCAACAACGTCCTCGACGGCGCCGCCGGCAACGACACGGTCTCCTTCGGCTTCGCTAGCGCCGCCGTCAGTGTCAACCTCGGCACCGGCAAGGCCAGTGGCGGCTCCGGCAACGACACCCTGATCAGCATCGAAAACCTCGTTGGTAGCCAGTACCACGACTGGCTGCGCGGCGACAGCAACAACAACCGCCTCGAAGGCGGCCTCGGCAACGACGGCCTCAACGGCGAAGGCGGTGCCGACACCCTCGTCGGCGGCGACGGCAGCGACAACTACTACGTCGACGACCTCGGCGACCTGGTCATCGAAAGCAATGCCGACCGCGCCAGCGGCGGCAACGACCTCGTTTACAGCTACCTGTCGGCCTACACCCTGACCGCCAACGTCGAGAACGGCCGGATCATGAGCGCCAACACCGCCAGCCTCACCGGCAACGCTTTGGACAACTTCCTCTACGCCGGTGCCGGCAACAACGTCCTCGACGGCGCCGCCGGCAACGACACGGTCTCCTTCGGCTTCGCCAGCGCCGCCGTCAGTGTCAACCTCGGCACCGGCAAGGCCACCGGCGGCTCCGGCAACGACACCCTGATCAGCATCGAAAACCTCGTCGGCAGCCTCTTTGATGACACCCTCAGCGGCAACAACGGCCCCAATCGCCTCGAAGGCGGCAACGGCAACGACCGCCTCAATGGCGGCCTGGGCAACGACACCCTGAGCGGGGGGGCGGGCAGCGACACGATTCGCTTCGATAGCCTGCTCAACGCGCTGAACAATATCGACACCCTCACCGACTTCAACGTCCTTGCCGATACCATCGAACTGGAGAACGCCATTTTCGGCTCACTGAGCAGCACCGGCACGCTGGCGGCAGGCTCGTTCCGTGCGGGTGTCGGAGTCAGTGCGGTCGATGCCAACGACTTCATCCTCTACGACAGTGCCTCCGGCGCGCTGTCCTACGACGCCGACGGCAATGGGGCAGGGGCGGCGGTGCAGTTTGCCGCGTTGAGTGGTGGGCTGGCGCTGGACAATGCGGACTTTCTGGTGACTTGAGTGCCGGTTGCCGCTTGCGTGGAGCGTCGAACCCGCAGTGTTCGAAACACGACGTCGCGAGGCCGGTCATCGGACCATTGCGCTCACGAAAACCGATGCTGGCCGGCGTCATGGTGACTTCGGCCAGTTGCTCCGTAAGGGTGCAGCGCAGCTGTAGTGGTGAAGCAATTTGGGACACAGGGATAGGTTGTTTTTCTGCCATTTGATGTTGGCTCATTATGTGTTTCGGGTTGTTAGCTGAGGAGCAACCCCAAGAGGGATTCGAGAAGTCGCTTTCCGCGATTTTTGGCGTTGTGAACGAACTCGAAGAAGCCGAGGTAGAGAGGAAGACTTTCCTGGGAGATCCCGCGGTGAGGCCGCAGCCAGGAGCGCAGCAAGGACCAGAAGCCCTCGATGGTGTTGACGTGAACCTCGTGGAAGCCGTCGCCGTCTTCATCGCGGGCGTACTCGCGGGCGCTGTGGCAGACGGTCTTGTGATTGTAGCCCCACTCAGGCAGGCGGCCGTAGATGTCATACTCGTCGGTCAGCACTAGGGTGCCCGGCGCGATGGTGGCCTGGATCAGCGGTTGTATCATGACTTGGCGGACGTTTTCGAGCATGCGGATGACGACTTGACCGCCGCGCTGGATCATGCCGAAAACCGGAGGCTTCTCCTTGGCAAGCGTGCCGCGACCGCGAGCCCCCTTCAGGCGGTTTCTGCGGCCCTTACGGTGTTTTTTTTACTGCCAAAGGATGCCCCTTGTGCCCTGCCACCACATAGACCTCGTCACACTCAACGGTTCCCTGGAGCGCTGGGGCGGGCTTGCGACTGACTACCCCTTCTCGAAGTTGGGTCGCCATCTTCTGAACGTCGTCCTTGTTGAGGCCCAGTTCCTTGCCGATTTGCGTGTTCGACAGGTTCAACCCCATGAAATACAAACACAAGATCCAAGTGCGCAAGGGTAGGTGATGCCCTTCGAAGATCGTGTCGGTTAAGTCGTCAAGTACCTTTCACAGGACTTACAGCGGTACCTCTGGCGATGTTCCTGGGTCTCATCGCGACCAAACTTGATAACGTGCTCGTCCGCACAATGCGGACAGCGAACACCCTCTGGCCAGCGCAGGTCCCGAACGACTTCGAAGCACTTGGCATCGTTGATAAGGTCCTGGATTTTAACCAGCCCAGTGCTGGCAGTGTGCGTCGTGTACATGCCCCTTTCTCCTAGGTGTTCCTTCCCAGGAGAGCATACGGAATTCCTTGGGCGTTGTCTAGTGCGCCTCTAGCCTCGCTTTCGTTGCGCACCAACCTGGAATCCATAATGAGCCTTGATGTTTATAGACGTTTGGCGGCAGGTAACCGAGTTTCGAATGCAGGCTGTTACGTCCTGCGCTGATTTAGAGCCCTCGGCCCAAGCTTTTCGAGGTTGAAACGCTGGCCGAGTCCCACGCTGCGACGGGAACATCTATCCCGGCGGCAGCGTGGGATGAAGGCGCTACCGAGGCGGCAGCGGCGTGGTCCGCCAGGGGGCTTCGGGATCGTACAGATTCATCTGCCGCTGGTGGTAGCGGCGCAGCTGTACGAAGTAACGGCTTTCGCATGCGACGGCGAGCTGGTTAAGGAATTCACTGAGCACTGCCGCGCTTTCATCGGAGAGCCCATCGGGGAACAACGGGAGAGCAGAGCGGCGGCTCATCGCAATTCCTCGATCGCCAACTGCAAGAGATCGTCCGGCAGATGATTGAGGCCGCGTGGTACCGCTAGGCGCATCGCCGTGCGCAGAATTCTCCCGGCGTGCCGCGGTAGCCCCTTGCTGGCCTGCCGCAAGATCTCCAGACCCGAATCGCTGAGCAGCGTATGCGTGCAACCGGCGCTCTTCAGGCTGTGCTGGATCAGTTGCGCAAAGCGCTCGCGTTCGAGCACCGGTTTGAGCTGCACGCGTACCTGAACGCGCCCGGCCAGCGCCGCATACGGCGCCCGCTCCAGTGTTTGCGCCAGTGCCGGATGGCCGATCAACCAGACCGACATCACATCGCGTGTATCAAAAGCGAAGTTGAGAAAGGCCGGCAAATCGCGGAAGAACTCCAGCGGCAGATTCTGCGCCTCGTCGATGATCCATACCGGCACCAACTGGCGGCCATCGACCAGTTGCAGGATGCGCTCCTTCAGATCGCGCCACAGCTGCGCCCGCCGATAGCCCGCTTCCACTCCCAGAGCGCGCGCCAGACCGCGATAGATATCGAGCCGCCCGAAATCCGTCTCCGCCTGATAGATCACCAGGTGGCGATGCGGATTCAGGCCGCGGGTCAGCTGGCGCAAGGCGGCCGTCTTGCCCACTCCCGGTTCGCCGGTGATCAGGCCGACTCCGGGCGAGTGCAACAACCAGGCGAAGCGCTCCGCCAACAGCCCCAGCGCACCGTCATCCCACAACTCGGCCGCTTCCTTGCCCAGCGGCGAATGCCGCAAACCAAAGTGTTGCAAGTCCATTTCACTCCCCCTTGCAGTCGTAATATTGCTGATAGATCAGCTCGATCAGATTCGGGCCGCTCTTCGTCGGGGGCGCTGGGTCAGTGTTCGCCGGGTCCGGCTGGCGTCGCCGACGTGTGGCGTTGGCCAGTGCATCGAGCGGCGTCGCCGCGCCGATCGCTTTCCCTTCCTCGTCCTCGACGCCGATCACTACCTCGGTATGCGGATCGACCACCAGAGACACCGTTTGACCGGAGAGCTCGAACGGCACCTCGAAGCGTTTGCCGTGATACGACACCGTGCCATCCTTGCGCACCAGACGGCTGACGCGATGCCGGAACAAGAGATCGAGCTTCGCCGCCAACGGCCCGAGCGGGCGAATCCTGGACAGGTCCTGCTGGTAACGTGCCAAAGGGCTGATGCCGTCCAGACTGGCATGCGGGCGGCGGTGATAAACCTGCTCGAGCCAAGCCCACAAACGCGCGTTGAGATCGTCCAGGCTGGCGATATGGCGCTCGTCGAGTTCGCTGAGAAACTGATCGCGGCAGGTACGGTGCCAGCGCTCCAATTTGCCCTTGCCCTCGGGCGCGTACGGCCGGCAGTGAATGAGATGGATGCCCAGCCGGGCGCAGATCCCCTGCAAAGTTTCGGCGCGATAGGCGGCGCCATTATCAACGACCAACTTGAGCGGAATGCCGCGCCTGAGCACCGCCTGCTTGAGCACGCCTTCGATGTCCAGAGCGGTCTCGCCAGGGCAGAAGGCGCTGTGCGTGAGCAACCGGGAAGCGTCGTCGAACAGTGAGACGAGATAGCTCTTGGCGAGTTTGCCGCCGATCGGGACGCGTGGGCCGTGCATCACGTCGCCATACCAGATCGCCCCCGCGGTCGCGGCGACAAAGCTGCGTTTCTCTTCCGGCAGGCTGGCCGAGCCGCTGATTCGTGACAGACCGTGCTGCTGCAGCAGACGGTGAATGGTCGAGCGGGCGAGGCCGCCACGGGCGACGGTGCCGGCCGCTTCGAGCAATTGGCGAATCTGGCACAGCGAGCGCCGCGGGTTGTCGCGCTTGGCGGCAAGAATGGCGGCCTGGGTGGCGGCGGAGAGCTTCGATTGCCCGCGGTCGGCGCGTACCTTGGGCGTCAGCCCATCGAGCTTGTGGAGGCGCCAGGCGTAGTACCAGGCCTGAATCGTCTTCTCGCTCAGATGCCGCCGACGGGTGCCGGGAATGGCGTATTCGCGGCTGGCCAGCTCGCGCAGAATCTGTTGCAGTTCTCCCCGCTCCAGCCGCTCGCGGCTAATCAGCGGACCCAGGACGGACAGGCGAAACAGGGCTTTCGGATCAATCGGGTTCATGACCACTCCTTGTGATAAATCGGAGAGGTGATCAAACCAGAAGGACCCGGATAATGACAGGAGCAAACTGTGTGGGGACCCCGCCCGGGCGGGGTCTGCCCTGTCCGCCGCTCGTTCAGGATCAGGACATCACGGGATGTTCAGCTCTTGATCAAGGAGGGTCATGGCTTGCACCAGGCCCATGGATTCGAATACCCGACGCCAGAAAGCGCCGAAGTCGGCGGCCCGCCCGAGTTCGGCACAGCGGGCGCGCAGGTGAAACTCGAACAGCAGGCTGCTCTTCTGTAGCCAGTCCCACCAGCGACCGGCGGTACGCCGGTCCGGCAGGCTGCCGAGTGCACGGCGCCGATCGGAGCGTTCGCTCAACTGCCGTTCGAGGTGGGCTTGCTGCACCGACCAGTCATACCAGCGGCGCGGTGCGATGCACGCCGGCAGACGTGAACAGGTGCGCCGACAACCAGAGCAACGGTAGCGGCAGATCGGTATCGGGTTGAGGGAAACCTGCCCGGCTCGTCGGTCGGCCTTGCGCTCATAGTGCCCGTGTGGCCAAAGGATCTTGAGCCCGCAATGCGGGCAGCACGGCGGCCGATACACTTCGGGGGCTTGCCTGACGGCCTCAAGATGCTGCTCGATCGTGTCGATGCCGGCTACAATTCGCTGCATGGGCTGGGCTCTCTTCTATCTCGGTTGTCTTGATAACTTCCCACGATAACAGAGGTGTCCCGGCCCATCTTTCGTTCACGTCGTCCCAGCCTCGTTCAGGCAGCACGCCTTCCTTCGCTCTCGCCGTTCATGGGATAGGCGACGCCGTCAGTTACTGGAGAGCGGCGGACGTAACACAGGCGGACGCGGTTGTCGAAGCCGACGATGTAATCGGTCACGTCGCGAGTGGCCTCCCCGCATGGTTGGCATAGGTCTTCGGTCAGACGCGCTCCATCTTGACATTCAGGAAGAAGCGCTCCATGACAGCGTGGTCCCAGCAGTTGGCCGTGCGGATCATACTGGCCCGCAGAAGCTGCCGACCAAGGTGGCGGTGACCGTACGCTATAGCCCGGAAGTTCTCGATTACTTCAAGGCCAGCGGCGATGGTTGGCAGACGCGCATGAACGACGTCTTGCGGCGCCATGTTGAAGAGCAGAAGCGGCAGCACCAGCAACACCGCGCTGCCTAGATCAGCCGCCAGCGAACAGCTTGTGCGCCTATTCGGGAGGCGCGTGTTTCATCAGCGATGACGGCTTTGTGGCGCACTGAGCGATAATCGCTCCTTTCCGTCAAACCCGGACCGACGCAAGCAATGGACAAGGATCTGATCAGTAACGAAAGCGCGAACCCATACTTCGTGCAGCTTCTCACAGCGCTTTCGGGCACCGCCACGACGCGGCGGCGGCTGCTTCAGGCCGGTCTTGGTAGTGCCGCACTGTCCTTGTTCGGCCTGCCGGTGCTGGCCGGGCCGACGGTCCGACCGGGTATTGGTTTTACGCCAATCAGCCTTTCGAGCGACGATATCGTGCGCGTTCCCGATGGCTACTCGGTGCAGCTGCTCTACGCCTGGGGTGACCCGATCTCGGACGGACCGGCGTTCCGCGCCGATGCGGGCAACGGCGCCAGCGAGCAGGCCGAGCAGGCCGGTATGCATCATGACGGCATGCACTTCTTTCCCTGGCTCGAGGACGGCAAGCCCTCGTCGACGCACGGCCTGCTGTGCATCAATCACGAATACACGGACGACGGGCTTCTGCATCCCGACGGGATGGCCGACTGGAGCCAGGAGAAGACGCGCAAGTCCCAGAACGCGCATGGCGTGTCAGTAATCGAAGTTGAGCTCAAGGAGAGCGGCGGCGAGTTTCGCTGGCAGCTCGTGCGGCCGTCTCGGTACGCGCGTCGGATAAGCGCGCGCACGCCGACACGCATCGCCGGTCCGGCGGCCGGCGCGCCAGGCATGCGCACCGGCGACGACCGGCGTGGCAACGTCGTCTTCGGGACGCTGGCCAATTGCGCGATGGGGCACACTCCGTGGGGCACTTACCTCACCTGTGAAGAGAACTTCGACGGCTATTTCAACGGCCTTGTCGAGCCGACCGCCGATCAGAAGCGTTATGGCATTCGCGCCAAGGGTGCCGGCTTCCGCTGGCACGAGTACGACAGTCGCTTCGATGTGGCGAGCGAGGCGAATGAAGCCAATCGTTTTGGCTGGGTGGTCGAAATCGATCCCTGGAAACCTGCGCAGGCGCCTGTCAAGCGTACCGCCCTCGGTCGCTTCAAGCACGAATGTGCCACGCTTACGCTGGCCAGCGACGGCCGTGTCGTGGTCTACATGAGCGACGACCAGGCTTTCGAATACCTTTACAAGTTCGTCTCCAGCGATCGCTTCGCTGCCGGAGATCCCGCTTCTGGAGGCCGTCTGCTCGACGTCGGGACGCTGTATGTGGCGCGCTTCGATGCTGACGGCAAAGGTCGCTGGCTGGCCCTGCAGCACGGGCAGAATGGTCTCGACGAGGCTAGTGGCTTCGCTGATCAGGCCGACATCCTGATTCGTACACGCCAGGCCGCCGATCTCGTCGGCGCAACGACGATGGACCGCCCGGAATGGCTGGCCGTCGATCCGCAGAGTGGCGAGGTGTATTGCACGCTGACCAACAACCGCAAGCGCGTGACCGCCAACGCCGCGAATCCCCGCGCAGGGAACGCTTTTGGGCACATCATTCGCTGGCGCGAGGAACAGGCGGATGCGGCGGCTGCTGCTTTTGACTGGGATGTTTTCGTGCTCTGTGGCGACCCCGAAAATCCTGATCCGGCCAAGCGCGGGAACATCAAAGGCGATGCTTTCGCCAGCCCGGACGGCCTGTGGTTCGATCGCGCCGGTCGCCTCTGGATCCAGACCGACGTTTCCGGCAGCGTTGCGAATCGTGGCGACTACCAGCGGCTCGGTAACAATCAGATGCTCGTTGCCGACGTCGCCAGCGGTGAGATACGGCGCTTCCTGACCGGACCGAAAGCCTGCGAGATCACCGGCATCAGCGCCACGCCGGATGCACGCAGTCTGTTCATCAACGTCCAGCATCCTGGTGAAGCGGCCGGTGGGCGTTCGTCGCCGTCGGCGCCGCTGGCCGGATCAGAATGGCCGGCCAACCAGTTTGCCGGCGTCACCGGAGGCCGACCGCGTTCGGCGACACTGGTGATCAGGCGCGCGGATGGGGGCGTTGTCGGCACCTGATCGCGGGCCGTTGCTGCTTGCCGCGGCGTTGCTGCCATTCGCTTGCTCGCTTCTTGGTCGCTCATCGACCGCCTCGTTCTCCGCTGCCGAACCACTTCTGTTCGAGGCACAGGCGTAGTCCCATGCGTGCGCGATGCAGCACGACCCAGCAATTGCTGCTGCTCATCGACAGTTCCTGGCAGATTTCGTTGGTTTCCAGGCCGAGCATTTCGCGCATCATGAAGACGCGCGCGGTGGTCGGCGGCAGGCGCTGCAGGCAGGCGTCGAAGACTGCCCAGAAGTTGCGGTTTTCGAAAGTTTTTTCCGGATTTCCCCAGTCCGAAGGCCGCGCATCGCGTTGCCAGTGACCATTGCTCTTGAACAGCGGATCGAAATCGGCGTCGTCGATTTCCTGCTCGGCTGCTTCGTGGATCGGTTCGCGAACCCGTCGTCGGATGATGTCGACGATCTTGTTGCGTAAAATCGAGAACACCCAGGTTTTCAGCTTGGCGCGCTCGGCAAAGCGAGCCGCGCCTTCAAGCGCGGCGAGCATGGTTTCCTGCACGGCGTCTTCGGCGCTTGCCTGATCGCGCAACTGCAGGACGGCAAAACGCAGCATGTCACGGCGAAAGCCCGCCAGCTCCGCAGCGATCGTCGCGGCCGCGGCGGGGAGCGCCGGGCCGGTACTGTCCGGAGCTGGCGTGCGATTGTTGCTGTCGCGATCGTTGCGGGTCATCGGCTTCGGCAATCGGTGGGGGGCAAGTCGCCGGGTTCGGGAGTGGCAGTTTATACGCAAGCGCGCAGCGGCGATAGGCATGCACAGGCCTTGGCGCTGGCGCGCCGATGTCGCGCGGCGGGACGGGTTCTCGAGCGGTGAGTCCCGCAGGCGAGCCTCCCGGGCGTGTGCCGGGGGTGTGCCGAACGGGCAACTGCATGACACGCAAAAAGCCCGCCCGCCATACCGAAATCGCCTAAGATAAGCGGCTCCAATATCATCATAAGGAGACAGCGATGCACATCGGCGTACCCAAGGAGATAAAGAACCACGAATACCGTGTCGGCCTGACCCCGTCGTCGGTGCGCGAGATGGTCGAGCACGGTCATCCGGTGACTGTTGAAACCGGCGCCGGCGCTGGCATCGGTGCCGCTGACGAGGTTTACGAGAAGGCCGGAGCAACGATTGCCGCGACCGCCGCGGAGATTTTTGCCAAGGCCGAAATGATCATCAAGGTCAAGGAGCCGCAGGCCGGCGAACGCGCCATGCTGCGCGAAGGGCAGATCCTCTACACCTACCTGCATCTCGCGCCCGATCCCGCACAGTGTGCGGATCTGGTCAGCAGCGGCGCCGTTTGCATCGCCTACGAAACGGTCACCCAGCCGGGCGGCGGCCTGCCCTTGCTGGCGCCGATGTCGGAAGTCGCCGGACGCCTGTCGATCCAGGCCGGCGCCTATTGCCTCGAGAAAGCGCACGGCGGCATGGGCATCCTGCTCGGCGGCGTCGCCGGTGTACCGTCGGCGAAAATCGTCATCCTCGGCGGCGGTGTCGTCGGTTCGAACGCCGCGCAGATCGCCGTCGGCACGGGTGCGCAGGTGGTGGTCATCGACCGCAGCCTCGACGTCCTGCGGCGCCTCGATCGCCAGCTCGGCGCGCGCGTGATCACCGTTTTTTCAAACCGGGATAATGTCGAGCAGCACGTGCTGACCGCCGATCTGGTCATCGGTGGCGTGCTGATCCCGGGTGCCGCGGCACCAAAGTTGATCACTCGCGATCTGGTCAATGAGATGAAGCCCGGGTCAGTGATCGTCGACGTGGCCATCGACCAGGGGGGCTGCTGCGAGACCGCCAAGGCGACGACGCACGCCGACCCGACCTACGTGGTCGGCGGCGTGGTGCACTATTGCGTCGCCAACATGCCGGGTGGCGTTCCGAACACTTCGACCTACGCACTCAACAATGCGACCCTGCCTTTCGCGCTGCAGATCGCCGACAAGGGCTGGCGGCAGGCGCTGCAGGACAGCGAGCATCTGCGCAACGGTCTCAACGTCGCTTTCGGCAAAGTTACCTGCCGCGAGGTCGCCGACGACCTCAAATACGATTATCACGATGCCTTGTCGGTGCTTGCCCGCTGACTAGTTTTCAACGCTGGTAGGGGATTGGGCGGGAGAAGGGCCGGGGGAAGAGGGGGGCGGTCATGACTTTCATGATCCGGCGTATCTCGCCATGTCATGACCGTTAGCGGAACGCCGGGTGGCAGTAGAAGCTGTCTGCCGCAGGGCGATATTCCGCACCGATCTCACATCTCACCTCTCACGCCTCCAGCCCCGGCGTGCGGTGGCTATCGATCACCTGCAGCAATTGCGCGAAGACTTTCGGCGTACCGGCGACCAGGTTGCCGGATTGCAGATAGGTTTCGTTGCCGCCGAGGTCGCTGACCAGACCGCCGGCTTCCGAGATCAGCAGCGTGCCGCCGGCCATGTCCCAGGGCGACAGGCCAAACTCCCAGAAGCCGTCGAAGCGTCCGCAGGCGACGTAGGCCAGGTCGAGTGCGGCGGCACCCGGGCGGCGCATGCCGGCCGTCTTCTTCGCCAGTTCCTTGAAGATTTTCAGGTAGGCGTCGATGTGGTCGTAGATGCGGTAGGGGAAGCCGGTACCGATCAAGGCGGTTTCCAGTTTCAGGCACTTGCTGACCCGGATGCGGCGGTCGTTGAGGAAGGCGCCGCCGCCCTTGCTGGCGGTAAACATCTCATTGCGCAGCGGGTCATAGACCACCGCTTGGGTGACCTGCCCGCGGTAGGCGAGGGCGATCGAGATCGCGTATTGGGGAAAGCCGTGGATGAAATTGGTCGTGCCATCGAGGGGGTCGATGATCCACTGATAGTCGCTGCCGCCGCCCTGACCGGCGGTCAGGCCGGACTCTTCTGCTAAAATGCCGTATTCCGGATAGGCCTCGCGCAGGATGTCGATGATCGCCGCCTCGGCCGCTTTGTCGACTTCGGTGACGAAGTCGCTCTGGCGCTTGGTGGTGATCTGCAGATGCTCGAGATCGAGTGCCGCACGGTTGATGATCTGGCTGGCGCGACGCGCCGCCTTGATGATGATGTTCAGAGCTGGATGCATGATTTTGAAGACGCGACGGGCGGCTGATGCCGCCCGATTGGTGTAGAGGACCCCGATTCTAATATGAACAGGCCCACAGGGTCGCATTCTTCCGGTTCGCCGTTCGCGCGCATCCGTGTCGTCCTTTCGCACACCAGTCACCCAGGCAATATCGGCGCTGCCGCACGCGCGATGAAGACCATGGGCTTGTCGCGGCTGTCACTGGTCAATCCGAAGCGCTTTCCCGACCCGCAGGCGGTGGCGCGTGCTGCTGACGCGGACGATATTCTCGAACAGGCGCAGGTGTGCAGCAGCCTCGACGAGGCGCTGGCCGGGACGGTGCAGGTGTACGCGCTGTCGGCGCGGCACCGCAACCTCGGGCCGCGGGCGCTGCCGGCGCGCGAGGCGGCGACGGACATCCTCTCCAGGGCCGGCGAGGGCGAGGTGGCGCTGCTGTTCGGCAACGAGACGGCTGGCTTGTCGAACGCCGAGGTGCAGCGCTGCCAGCGGACGGTGTTCATCCCGGCGAATCCCGACTACAGCTCGCTGAATCTGGCTTCGGCGGTGCAGTTGCTGTGCTACGAACTGCGCCTGGCAGCCTTCGACGGTCATCCGCCGGTGGTCACCCGCGCCGTCCCTTTTGCCTCGCCGCCAGCGGCACATGAGGACGTCGAGCGCTTCTATCTGCACCTCGAACGGGTCATGGTCAGCAGCGGTTTTCTCGATCCGCAGCGGCCGCGGCGGCTGCTGCCCAAGCTGCGCCGTCTGTTCGGGCGCGCCGAGCTTGAACGCGACGAGATCAACATCCTGCGCGGCCTGCTCGATGCGGTCGAACGGAAAACCTCGCCGGGCGGCGCGCCGCGCGACACCCCGGGCGAGGGCCTTGGAAGCGCCGCGAAGTAGTGTACTAAAATAGTCCGGTATTGTATAATCGTGGTCATCGTTCAAGGATTTTCCTTTCATGTTCAGCCGTCTTCGCGAAGACATCCAGTCAGTTTTCAAGCGTGATCCTGCCGCGCGCACTTTCTGGGAGGTGCTGACCTGCTATCCAGGCGTGCATGCCATCATCCTGCATCGGCTTGCGCACTGGCTGTGGGCGCGCGGTCTGCGTTGGCTGGGTCGCCTGGTTTCGCACTTCGGACGTTTCTTCACCGGTATCGAAATCCATCCCGGCGCGACCATCGGCCGGCGTATGTTCATCGATCACGGGATGGGAGTGGTCATCGGCGAAACGGCGGTGATCGGTGACGACGTGACGCTCTACCATGGTGTCACCCTGGGCGGCACCTCGTGGAACAAGGGCAAGCGCCATCCGACGCTGGAGGACGGTGTGGTGATCGGCGCCGGAGCGCAGGTGCTCGGGCCGATTACGGTTGGCGCGTCGGCGAAAGTCGGCTCCAATGCGGTGGTCGTCAAGAACGTTCCGAGTGGGGCGACCGCGGTCGGTAACCCGGCACGAATCATCGACAACGAGCAGGACCAGAGGCGCGAGCAAATGGCAGGGCAACTGGGCTTTTCCGCCTACGCGCTGGCCGCCAATCAGGATGATCCCTTGGCCAAGGCCATTCATGGCCTGCTCGATCATGCGGCGGAAGCCGATCGGCGCTTCGAATTGCTGCTCAAGAAGCTTGAAGACGCTGGCGTGCATGTCAACGGCGACCTGGCGACGGCGGCTCGGTTCGACCCGCAATACCTGAGTAAAATAGTTGACTAATAGGCGGTCGCTCGCTATAGTGAATAGTGTAGTAATTTGATCAACAATTATTAGTACTTGTAGCATCGAAGGAGGAAATATGAGACTGACGACCAAAGGACGTTTTGCAGTGACGGCGATGATTGACCTGGCTCTGCGCGGTGGTGACGGACCGGTGTCTCTGGCTGGCATCAGCGAGCGTCAGAAGATTTCGCTGTCGTATCTGGAGCAGTTGTTCGGCAAGTTGCGTCGCCATCAGTTGGTGGGCAGCGTGCGTGGTCCAGGTGGCGGTTATTGCCTGGCGCGGCCAACCAGCGCGATGACCGTCGCTGACATCATTCGTGCCGTTGATGAGCCGCTCGATGCCACCCAGTGCGGTGGTCGCGAGAACTGCCATGACGAAGAGCGCTGCATGACTCATGACCTGTGGGCGACTTTGAACGTCAAGATGTTCGACTATCTGAGTTCCGTGACGCTGGCCGACCTCGTCGCGCAGCAGGGCGGCAAGAGTGGCGGCGACGTGGCGGTCATGCATCAGGAACGACGGACAGCTGATGAGCGGCGGAAAGGCGAGCGCCAGCGCGCCAAACTAATCGCCGTCGGTAGCTAGACCGAAAACTGGAAAGCTTTGCCCGTCGCCGTGTTCGCTCCCGTCTATCTCGACCACAACGCAACGACCGCCACCGATCCGGCGGTGGTCGAGGCGATGTTGCCCTACCTTTCGGGGCTCTGCGGCAACGCTTCGAGTCGTCATGAGTACGGCCGGGCGGCGCGGCGAGCGATCGATGAGGCGCGCAGCAAGGTGGCCGCGGCAGTCGGTGCGCATGCCAGCGAGGTGGTGTTTACCAGTGGTGGTTCGGAAGCCAACAACCTGCTCATCAAGGGTGCGGCGGCGTGCCTGAAGCCGGGCGTGCTGGCAGTCAGCGCCATCGAGCACCCGTGTGTGATCAGGCCCGCCGAGCAACTCCGCAAGCGCGGCTGGACCTTGCACAAGCTGGCGGTGGACGCCGCCGGACGGGTCGATGTTGCAAGCTTCCAGGCGTTGATCGCCGAGCAACCGCGCATCGTCTCGGTGATGCTGGCCAACAACGAGACCGGCGTTGTGCAGGACATCGCCTCGCTGGCGACGCAGGCCAGAGCGGCGGGGGCCTGGTTTCATACCGATGCGGTCCAGGCGGTGGGCAAGATGGCCGTCGATTTTCGCCAGCTCAACGCCGCTGGCGTCAATGCCCTCAGCCTGTCGGCACACAAGATCGGCGGTCCCAAGGGGGCGGCGGCACTGGTGCTCGATAAGCGACTCGACATCGAGCCGCTGATCGCTGGCGGCGGTCATGAACGTGGCTTGCGGTCGGGTACCGAGAACGTGGCGGCAATCGTCGGTTTCGGCGTGGCCTGTGAATTGGCGGCGGCGCGTCTGGCGGAGGTGGCGCCGCGGCTGCTGGCGCTACGTGAGCAATTGGAGAGTGGGCTGGTCGCCCTCGGGTCGACGCTCTTTGGCAGGGGCGCGGAGCGCTTGCCAAACACCAGCTATTTCGCGTTTCCCGACATCGACGGCGAGACCCTGGTTGGCCATCTCGACCGTGCCGGTTATGCACTGGCCAGTGGTGCGGCCTGTTCCAGTGCCAACCCGGAACCCTCGCATGTGCTGCGTGCGATGGGCGTCGAGGCCGAACTGGCACGTGGCGCGGTGCGGGTCAGTCTGGGTGCCGGCAATAGCGCCGCCGAGGTCGATGGCTTCCTGGCGGCGCTGCAGGCCACCGTCCTCAGGCTGCAGCAACTGACGGCGATGGCCGTCTGAGCAGCAGGCGCTCGTGGGCCGCGGAACCAACGCGCAGGACAAGGAGTCAAGAGTCGCACGTAACACGCAACCTGTACACATCGGAGCAAGAGCAATGCTGAAACTGCCTATCTATCTTGATTATTCGGCCACCACGCCGGTCGATCCGCGCGTCGCCGACAAGATGATTCCTTATCTGGTCGAAAAATTCGGCAACCCGGCTTCGCGCTCGCATGCCTTCGGCTGGGAAGTCGAGGCGGCGGTCGAAGAAGCCCGCGAGGAAGTGGCCCGGCTGGTCAACGCCGACGCCAAGGAAATCGTCTGGACCTCGGGGGCCACCGAGTCGAACAATCTGGCGCTCAAGGGCGCGGCGCAGTTCTACGCCGGCAAGGGCAAGCACCTGGTGACGGTGAAGACCGAGCACAAGGCTGTGCTCGATACCTGTCGGGACCTCGAGCGGCTTGGTTTCGAAGTGACTTACCTCGACGTCCAGGACAACGGCCTGATCGACCTCGAAGTCTTCAAGGCGGCATTGCGCCCGGACACCATCCTGGTGTCGGTGATGATGGTCAATAACGAGATCGGCGTCATCCAGCCGATCGCCGAAATCGGCGAAATCTGCCGCGCCAGGGGAATCATCTTCCACGTCGATGCGGCACAGGCGACCGGCAAGGTGGTCATCGATCTGGCGACGCTGAAAGTCGATCTGATGAGTTTTTCGGCCCACAAGACCTACGGCCCGAAAGGCATTGGCGCGCTCTACGTGCGCCGCAAGCCGCGCATTCGCCTGACCGCGCAGATGCATGGCGGCGGTCATGAACGTGGCTTCCGTTCCGGTACGCTGCCGACGCATCAGATCGTCGGCATGGGTGAGGCTTTTCGCCTCGCACGCGTGGAAATGGGAGCCGAGAATGAGCGTATCCGCATGCTTCGCGACCGCCTTTACAAAGGCCTGTCGGACATTGATGAGGTTTATGTCAACGGCGACATGGAGCAGCGTGTTCCGCACAATCTGAACATCAGTTTTGCCTACGTCGAAGGCGAATCACTGCTGATGGCGGTCAAGGATCTGGCGGTGTCGTCCGGATCGGCCTGCACCTCGGCTTCGCTCGAACCTTCTTACGTGCTGCGAGCTCTCGGCCGCGAGGATGAACTGGCGCACAGTTCGATCCGCTTCACCCTCGGCCGCTTCACTACCGAGGAAGAGGTCGACTACGCGGTCAAGCTGCTGCACGAAAAGATCAGCCGGCTACGCGAGCTTTCGCCGCTGTGGGAAATGGTCCAGGAAGGCGTCGATTTGAGTACGGTCCAGTGGGCCGCCCATTGACAAGGCATATTAGGCATCAAGGAGAATCATCATGGCATACAGCGTAAAAGTTCTGGATCACTATGAGAATCCACGCAACGTCGGTTCGTTTGGCAAGGACGACGAGGGCATCGCCACCGGCATGGTCGGTGCGCCCGCCTGTGGCGACGTCATGAAGCTGCAGATCAAGGTCGGCAAGGGCGGTGTCATCGAAGACGCCAAGTTCAAGACCTACGGCTGCGGTTCGGCAATCGCATCGTCTTCGCTGGTCACCGAGTGGGTCAAGGGCAAGACCATCGAGCAGGCGCTGGACATCAAGAATACGCAGATCGCCGAAGAGCTGGCGCTGCCGCCGGTCAAAATCCATTGCTCGATTCTCGCCGAGGACGCGATCAAGGCGGCGGTCGCCGACTACAAGAAAAAGCACGCCGATCAGGCTGCCGTTTGAGTTCGCAGCACTGGGCGGAAGCGAGCAAGAGCAACATCGCAAATGCAGATTACAGCAGGAGGTTTTAATGGCAGTGACGCTTTCTGAAAGGGCCGCCAACCACGTCGCCAATTTCATGGTCAAGCGCGGAAAAGGCATCGGTTTGCGTCTTGGCGTACGCACCAGCGGCTGCTCGGGCATGGCCTACAAGCTCGAGTTTGCGGACAGTGCGCAACCGGACGATGTCGAATTTGAATCGCATGGCGTCAGGGTGCTAATCGATCCGAAGAGCATGCCTTACCTCGACGGCACCGAACTGGACTACGCGCGCGAGGGGCTCAATGAAGGCTTCAAGTTCAACAACCCGAACGTCAAGGACGCCTGTGGCTGCGGCGAGAGTTTCAACGTTTGATTTCCCAGGGCGCGGAGCGGCGGCGGTTTGATGGCTTCGTCGACCACCGCTCGTTGCCGGCCTGCTCCGACCAGCGTCTCGACTGAAAAGCATGGACTTCAACACCGATCATTTCTCGTTGTTCGAGCTGCCGGCCAGTTTCCGGCTTGATGCGGCGCTGCTCGACCGGCGCTACCTGGAGATGCAGTCGCGGGTTCACCCCGACCGCTTTGCGAGCGCTGGTGACGCCGAACGGCGCCTCTCCTTGCAGTGGGCGACACGGGTCAATGAAGCCTATCAGACGCTCAAAAAGCCGCTACCACGCGCCAGATACCTGCTGCACTTATCAGACCACGACGTCGGCAGCGAGAACAATGTCTTGATGCCGACCGACTTTCTGATTGAACAGATGGAATGGCGCGAGGCGGTTGGCGAAGCGCGCGCGGCGGGCGAGCACCATGAGCTCGAGCATCTCCACCATCGCTTGCAACACGACATCGCCCAACGTTATGACGAGCTTGCCGCGCTATTCGACGACGCTCACGATCTCGAACAGGCGGCGGATCGCGTCCGGCGCCTGATGTTCATCGAGAAGCTGCTCGTCGAACTCGACGAGGCGATGATCGCCTGTGAAGAGTGAAAAGAGTGAACACTGAACACAGAAGCGTAAAAGTCGGCTACTGAACACCAGGCAGCAAGTGCAAGGCAGTCGCGTAGCCTTGGTTTGCCTTGCGTCGTAAAACTTATTCTCACACCGGTAACAAGTCTCAGGACCTCGATTTCTTCATGGCGCTATTACAGATTGCGGAACCCGGCGAGTCAGCAGCGCCGCACGAGCATCGGCTGGCGGTCGGCATCGACCTCGGGACGACCAATTCACTGGTGGCGACCGTACGCAGTGGTCTGGCCGTCGTCCTTCGCGACGAACTCGGTCGTCCGCTGCTGCCCTCGGTGGTCCGCTATCTGGCCGATGGCAGCAGCGAGCTTGGCTACGAGGCGCAGGCACAGCAAGCGTTCGACCCGCGCAACACCATTGGTTCGGTCAAGCGCTTCATGGGCCGCGGCATTGCCGATATCGCCAATCACCAGGCCATGCCTTACGTCTTCGAGGACAGTCCGGGGATGCTGCGCCTGCATACCGTCGCTGGCGTGAAGAGTCCGGTTGAAGTCTCCGCAGACATCCTGCGTGTTCTGCGCTTGCGTGCCGAAGCGGCGCTGGGCGGCGCGCTGGTTGGCGCGGTGATCACCGTGCCGGCGTACTTTGACGAGGCGCAGCGGCAGGCGACCAAGGACGCCGCAAAACTCGCCGGGCTGGCGGTGCTGCGCTTGCTCAACGAACCGACGGCGGCAGCGATCGCCTATGGGCTGGACAATGCCGCGGAGGGTGTCTATGCCGTCTATGACCTTGGCGGTGGCACTTTCGATATTTCGATTCTCAGGCTGTCGCGGGGAATCTTCGAGGTTCTGGCGACTGGCGGTGACTCGGCGCTTGGTGGCGACGATTTCGATCATCGCATCTTCTGCTGGATCATCGAAGCCGCTGATCTCAAACCCCTCTCGGTCGAGGACGCCAGCATGTTGCTGGCACGGGCGCGCGAAGCCAAGGAATACCTGACCGTACACGGCGCGGCGCCAATCAGCGCGCGTCTGACCAGCGGCGAACGGGTTGAGCTGCAGTTGACCACCGGGATCTTCGCCGAGATCAGCCAGACGCTGGTTGCCAAGACCATTCAGCCGGTCAAAAAGGCACTGCGCGACGCCGGCCTGTCGGTCGGTGACGTCAAGGGCGTGGTGATGGTCGGTGGTGCGACGCGCATGCCGCAGGTACAGCGCGCGGTGGGTGAATTCTTCCGGCAGGACCCGCTCAACAATCTCGATCCGGACAAGGTCGTGGCCATTGGTGCGGCAACGCAGGCCAATCTGCTGGCCGGTAACCGTGCCGCCGGTGACGACTGGCTGCTGCTCGATGTGATTCCGCTGTCGCTCGGCCTGGAAACGATGGGTGGCCTGGTCGAGAAGATCATTCCCCGCAATGCGACGATTCCGACCGCGCGCGCGCAGGAATTTACGACTTTCCGCGATGGCCAGACGGCGCTGGCCATTCACGTCGTCCAGGGCGAGCGCGAGTTGGTCAGCGATTGCCGTTCGCTGGCGCGTTTCGAGCTGCGCGGCATCCCGCCGATGGTCGCCGGCTCGGCGCGCATCCGCGTCGCTTTCCAGGTTGATGCCGATGGTCTGCTGGCGGTGAGTGCCCGCGAACAGGCCTCCGGAGTTGAAGCGAGCATCATCGTCAAACCTTCGTACGGCCTTGCCGACGACGAAATCGCCGGCATGCTCAGGGACTCGATGACGCACGTCAAGGACGACGCGCAGCGGCGCGCGTTGAAGGAATCGCAGGTCGACGCGCAGCGCCTGCTGGAAGCGGTGCGCGCGGCGCTCGCCGCCGACCGCGAACTGCTGACGGCCGACGAGTTGGCGCGCGTCGAGGAAGACATCGCCAAGCTCGAGAGCGCAGCGCTCGCCGACAACCGCCGCCAGATCATGCTGGCGATGGACGATCTCGAAGCCGACACCAAGGACTTCGCCGCGCGGCGCATGGACAAATCGATCCGGCGGGCTTTTGCTGGCCGCAACATCAACGAGCTTGACGTCGATTCCGCGGCCAGCAAGACGGGAGAAACCGCATGACCCAGATCATTGTCCTGCCGCACGTCGAGCTGTGCCCGGACGGCGCCGTGTTCGACGCCCGGCCAGGCGAATCGCTGTGCCAGAACCTGCTCGAAAACGGCATTGCCGTCGAGCACGCTTGCGAAATGTCCTGCGCCTGTACCACCTGCCACGTCGTTGTTCGGGAAGGTTTCAACGCCCTCGAGCCTTCCGACGAAGTCGAAGACGACCTGCTCGACAAGGCCTGGGGCCTGGAGCCCAATTCACGCTTGTCGTGTCAGGCGATGATCAATGACACGCCGCTGACCATCGAGATTCCACGCTACTCGATCAACATGACCAAGGAAGGCAAGCGATGAAATGGACCGATATCAACGAGCTGGCCATCGAGCTCGTCGAAGCCCATCCGGAGGTCGATCCGTTGAAGATCAACTTCGTCGACCTGATGAACTGGGTCGTCGCTTTGCCCGGCTTCGAAGACGATACTCGCCACTGTGGCGAAAAAATTCTCGAGGCGATCCAGCAAGCCTGGATCGACGAGCTGGCATGAAGCCCGACGACAGCGGCGGGCAGCAGCGCAACGTCCTCGGTGGCCTGCTCGGCGCGTGCAGCGAGCATCCGATGACCGGTTTTTTTCGCGACGGTTGCTGTAACACCAGCGAGGAAGATTTCGGCAGCCATACCATCTGCGTTGTCGCCACCGCCGACTTCCTCGCCTTCTCCAAGGCCAGCGGTAACGACTTGTCGACGCCGCGCCCGGAATTCGGATTTGCCGGCCTGCAGCCCGGCGATCGTTGGTGCCTCTGTGCCGCCCGCTGGCAGCAAGCCCTGCTCGCCGGCAAGGCGCCACAGGTGGTTCTCAACGCCACCAACGAAGCCGCGCTGCTGGTCGTGAGCCTCGACGATCTCAAGCCGCACGCCATCGACCTGAACTGAAGCGCAGCGCACGAACACCGGCGGACGCCGATGATCCGTGCCCTGGACGTCGCGCGGGCGGCATGAGCGTTCCTGGCTGATGGCTATCATCGGCACGGGGCAGGTGCGACAATGGCGCCGCCACTTAACGGCTTTGATCGGGCGAACTCCTTTGACGACCCGCCACTCACCGATTGCTACTTCGAGCGCCTCCCTTGACCCCCTTGCAAACCGGCATCTGCCGTGCCGAACCGTGAATATCAGAGTCGCCACCTACAACATCCACAAAGGCGTCACCGGCATTCGTGGCCGGCCGCGCATTCACGACGTGCGGCAGGCCCTGCAGGCGATCGACGCCGACATCGTCTTCCTCCAGGAAGTCCAGGACCGTAACGAGCGTCTGGCACATCACCCCGATCAGCCGCTGGGAACGCAGCTCGAGTATCTTTCGTTCGGCACCTATGCGCATCGCGCCTACGGCATGAACGCCGTTTACCCGCACGGGCATCACGGCAACGCCATTCTCTCGCGCCACCGCATCGTCGACTTCGTCAACCACGACATCTCCGACCACGTGCTCGAGAAGCGCGGCCTGCTGCACGCCGTGATGCGCGTCGGCCGTGGCCAGGGCAGCGAGGTACATCTGATCTGCCTGCACCTCGGGCTGATCAAGCGCAGCCGCGTTCGGCAAGCCACTTTTCTGGCTGACCTGGTGCAGCGCGAAGTCCCGCCGGATGCGCCGCTGATCATTGCCGGTGATTTCAACGATTGGCAGCAGCGGGTCGACGGCCTGCTGCGCAGCCGTCTCGATGTCGAGGAGGTCGCCGTCGCCGCTAGGTCCGCATCACGTGCCAAGACGATGCTCAACTGGCTGCTCACCTGGCGCAGCGACAAGCAGTCGGGCGCCGGCGTCTCGCGGACTTTTCCCAGCTTCGCCCCGTGGCTGACCCTGGACCGCATCTACGTGCGCGGCTTCGAGGTCCTCGACATGCACGTTCCCAACGGCCTGGTGTGGGCGCGTTGCTCGGATCACGCGCCGCTGGTTGCCGAGTTGAAACTCTGAGCAGCCTGCGCCAGTGGGTGGGCGCTGTTTGACTATTGATCGAGGCGGCGCTGGCTCAATCCTTCTGAGCAATTCCCGGTGGCAGCGCCACTTTGGCGATACGTTTCGCCAGCGTATAGATCCTGCGCATCTGATCGACGAAGGACATCTGCATGCGTACCAGATCGAGGTAATCCGGATCGTCGGCGACAAGCCGTGTCGCTTTTCTCTCCAGCAAGCGCTCACTCTGGTTTCAAGGCCTGGCCAGCGGCTTTCTTCATGCCCTCCGACAACAACTGCAGGCCGCCGAGAAACAGCGCCAGGCCGCCGAAAAGACCCAGGAACAACTGTACCCAGTCCGGGGATTCGGCAACGACATCGGGCTCGACGGCAAATGCCGAGAAGGCGATCGCCAGCAGTAATACCGGGACGCCGATACGCAGCAGGGAGAGCTGGAGGTTCGGGAAGGTGGGCGGGGCAGTTGGCAGTGATCTCATCGGTACCCTTTGCATGAACTTGGTGACGGGAAGTCGGTCGCAGAAAAGCTTTGCCGCGACTGCAGAAAGTGCCACGCAGCTTCGCGGTTGCGCAATGGAACAGACAATGGCCGCCGCTGAGTATAGGAGGCGCGCACCAAGGCGGTCAATCGAGCGGCACAGCAGCACTGCCGCAGTCGTACTTGCCTGGCGAAGGCGGCGACACGCAGCGGGCTGATGGCGGCGGCACGCCTCGCCACAGTCTCGGTACCGGCGCGATAGCTGTGGCGTTGCAGCAATTGCGCCCGCGCCGAGGGAAAAGGACCTGGTCGCGCCGTGAACTGAAGAGCGTTAGTGGTCATGATGCGGGGTTGTGCACCGCACCAAAAAAAGTGTTATAGTGGTCTCAATTGCTTACCTTATAACGCTTCCCAGAAGCTCCATGTATATCGTAGATGATCCAACCCTGGCGCTGATTGCTCGGTTTTTGGGCGATGTCGCGTCTGAAGCTTACTCTGATGAAGAGTTCTTCAACCGCCAGCTCAGCGCTGTCGAAGCCTACGTCGAGGGTTTTCCCGAGGACGAACGCGACGCACGAGCCCTGGAGTGGATCGAGTCCAACGCCATGCACTATCGCCAGCAGTGGCAGAAGCAGACGGCGATCAACAGCTTGGCGAGTCGACGCTGTCCCGATTGCCCACTGGCCGGTGGTCACCAGGAAAAGCCTTGCGCCATTCACCGCCGCTGGCTGCGGCTCCTCGAGCGCTACGCCGCGGACAAACTCTCTTCACATGAATATGTCGAGATGAGCCTGGCGTTGTTGGCGGCCCACAAGAGTTGGCTGAAAGTGACTCGGCGTCGCGAGCCCTTGGATTCGGCGCGGTCGACGGCCTTGTACGCCAGCTGACTGGCAGGCGCGGAGCGCCGCTTCCCCCTCAGGCAACAGATTTCACCAAAAAAAATGAGCACAGCTGTGCATTTGTCCCTCCTTCTAAAGCGGTGTTGTTGGCGATACTTGCTACACGCGGTCGCTGGCGGAAAGGTGACCGTAGGCGATTAAGGCCTGGTGTAGGCAGCGGGCGCCGGGGTGAAGAGTCAAGCCGCTGGACCATGCAGCCGTTTTCTCGAGCTGAGGAAGGGGCAGGAAAGGAGTCTGGAAATGAAAGTGATGATGGTCGTTGAAGGCGACTGTTGCGGATTGAAGATCGATCCGGAGGATGACGAAGGTAGCGCCTTGCTAGCCGCGTTTGGAATCACGGGTACGTTCTACCGCCGGCTCGGCGGTACACAGGTACCGCTTGCCTTATCAGCAGCGCAACTGAGCGCGAGTTATGAGGGGACGCCGGCGGAAGTCGATTGAGCTGCCGCGCGACCGAGCCAGCGGCCCCTTGCTGGCTTCCTGACTAAACTGCGGCCACTGGCTCACCGCCGAGGGCCGCAAGCAGATCGTCGAGCAGTTGTGCGACTTCGCCGCTCATCAGGGTGAAGTCGAGGTCGAAGCGCTCGTCTTCGTTGTCCGCCTGGCCGTCGGCCTGCTCCTTGAGGATGTCGAGGAAGGCCAGTCGTTTGATCTGCAGGTTGTCGTCGAGAACGAAGGAAATGCGGTCGTTCCAGGTCATCGCCAGACGTGTGACCACCTTGCCGGTCTCGATATGCTGCCGGATTTCCTCGCCTTCCAGGCTGTGCTTGACGTAGCGCACGGTCGCTTTTTCGGCCGAGCGCAGTTCGAGATCCTGGTCGAGCGTGAAGCCCGCCGGCGCTTCGCCGCCGGCCACCCAGCCGGTCATCGCCGCCGACGGCGACTGGATGACCTTGAGTACTTTGGCAGGTACGCCGTCGACCGACTTGCGCAGATGTTCGAGCAATTCCTCGGCTTTCGCCGGCGACGCCGAGTCGATCACCAGCCAGCCGTTGCCCCGGTCAATCCAGGCGAAGCTGGTGCGCCCGCGAACAAAGGCCCGCGGCAGCAGTTCGAGAGTCATCTCTTCCTGGATTTCACGCATTTCCTTGCGCCCGACGCGGCGCCCTTCGGCCTCTTCGATGGCTTTTGCCTTGTCGCTGGCAAAACGCTTGACGATTGACGCCGGCAGCAGCTTTTCTTCGACACCGAGGGCCAGCAGCCATTGCTGGTTGACCGAATGGATCAGCGCGCCGCCGTCGCGTGGCGCTACCCAGCCGATGCTGCGTGGATCGGTCGCACTGCACCCTTGCAGCGTCAGGCGGGCAAGCTGTTCTTCCAGCGCTGCGGCATCAATGGCCCAGTTCTTGGGGAGGCGGTAGAGATAAAGGTTCTTGAACCACATGGGCGGACTCGAAATCGGAAAAGGGCGGCAATTATAGGCCTGAATCGGCGGCTTCTTGTCAGCTCAACTTTACCTGCCGGCCCGCGCGCGGTACGTCAGCCGCTTGTCGCCAGGGCGAGGCGGCGAGGAAGCGCGGATGCGCGGCAGAGGCAAAGCCAGGCCACGCACCGCTCGGCTGGCCTCGGCTGCGCGCGGGTGCTGACAACGCAGGCTGGTCGCGGTTAGAATGCCGCACTTGCGCTGGCGCTTCGGCTCGGTGTGCTTGCCAAGTGGCTATGCCGGGAGTGCGTTTTCGTGCATAGTCGCGCGTGTGCTTGACTTGGCGACGGGCAGTGCCCAGGTGGCGAAATTGGTAGACGCAGCAGGTTTAGGTCCTGCCGCCGCAAGGTGTGGGGGTTCGATTCCCTTCCTGGGCACCAAAGAACAGTCCAAAGCAATCCAAGATATGGCAAATACGCTATTAAATACAAGGAGTTTTGCTTTGCTTTGTCCACGAAAGACCCGGTCCGTCTATGGCAATCCGGAATCTTTTGGGGGCACAATCGGGGGCATATTGCTTTTGGCAGATCAAGGATGCCCCCATGCCCCTAACGGACGTCACCCTTCGCAACGCCAAGCCAAGCGACAAACCTGTTCGAATGTTTGACGGTGGCGGGCTGTACGTGGAAATCGCACGCAGCGGTGGGAAGCTGTGGCGGTTGAAATATCGGTTTGATGGAAAAGAGAAGCGGCTGGCCTTGGGGGTATACCCCGATGTGAGCTTGAAGGATGCCAGGGAACGTCGGGACGCAGCACGGAAGCTCTTGGCCAACGACGTTGACCCCGGCGTGACTCGGAGGGCGCAAAAAGCTGCGCGGGTGGAACGGTCAGTAAACACCTTCGAGGTCCTGTGCCGCGAATGGCTTGATCAACCCAAAGGCACAGTGGAACCCGCACAGCACGTCAAAACGTTGGCACGGATGGAGAACGACGTCTTCCCTTGGTTGGGGGCGAAGGCAACTTCCGAGATTACAGCTCCCGACGTGCTCAGCGTGTTGCGCCGAATCGACGAACGCGGTGCGCGCTACACGGCGCATCGAGTGCGCAGCGAAATCAGTCGGGCATTCGGATACGCGATCGCCACCGGCCGTGCAGAACGCGACCCTTGCCCAGATCTGAGGGGCGCAATACCAGCCCCAAAGGCTGAACACTTCGCGGCCATCACGACGCCAACGGAGGTTGCTGCGCTCATGCGGGCGATCGACGCTTTCCGGGGGACATTCGTGGTCAAGAGCGCTTTGCTGCTCGCCCCCATGTTGTTCGTTCGCCCTGGCGAGTTGCGCCGGGCAGAATGGTCGGGGTTCGACTTGGACAAGGGTGAATGGCGTTATCTGGTAACGAAAACCAAGACTGAGCACCTTGTTCCACTTGTGCCCCAATCCGTGGCGATTCTGCGTGAACTGCGCGCTCTGACCGGGCGCGGACGATACGTTTTTCCGGGACGGGATCCGCAGAAGGCAATGAGCGACGCTGCGATTAATGCCGCCTTGCGGCGGATGGGGTACGACACCAGAACCGAGATCACGGGGCATGGTTTTCGGGCGATGGCGCGGACGATCTTCCACGAGGAATTACTCATCAAACCCGAAGTCATTGAACATCAGCTTGCCCATTCGGTACCTGACGCTTTGGGCACCGCCTACAACCGTACAAGGTTCTTGAAAGAGAGACGGGTAATGATGGAGCAATGGGCGGACTATCTGGACAGATTGAAGACGGGGCCGGCGGTCGTGGCCATAGCGACGGCAGTGTGATCGGCTGAGGGCTCCGGCCTCCCCGTGCTTACCGGGACGGGCGGAGGACAGAGGCTCCGATCGGAGCGATTTGATCGCGAAGCGGATTACACGTTTCTCGGCCTGGTCCAGCCAATCCGCGGTGATGTCGACGGCGGCGGCGATCATTGCGCTGATCACCAGCAAAGAGGCCACGTTCAGCCGCATTAGCCCTCTTTCCCATAGCGCGGCCGTTGGCCGCAACCAAAAGGAGGTGTCGCCCCCGCTACCGCCGGATTTAATTTGCGAGGACAATATCCTCAACCCCACGTAGGAGGTAGACCACCGCACGGGAAGGGAGGCGACATGGACATTTTCCTCAAGAAGCACGAAGAGTCAATCCTGGGTGTGGTCGAAGGGTTCGACCGGATCATCTTCAAGGGGTACCTGACCTCGATGTTTCCGGATGGCGCGTTTGGCCGCTACCTGTCCAAGCGAGGCGTGCTGCTCAAGGATGCCGGGAAATTCTTCGAAAGCGAAACCGAAACGCTCGTCGAACACGCCAAGGCGACCGCCGAAGAGGCGGGGCGTCCCTACCTCTTTCTCGCCTCCGCGCACACGCACGCAAGCGGTCGATCGAAGGAAGCGATGGCCCGGGCCATCGCCGAGCAGGACGGCATCAGCGAAGGCCTGGTCTGCATCTTCTCGGTCCTCGAACCGTGCCTCTCGTTCGCCGTGGCCGGCAATCGCAAGACACAACGTCTGGAAGTCGTCCGGCGCAATCGCCGCTGCCTGCACCTGTACTGGTATCTGATCGACCCGGTTTTTGGCTGGATGCACGTGCGTATCCAGACCTGGGCACCGTACGCCACTCAGATTTACGTCAATGGCCGGGAGTGGCTGTGTCGGCAACTGCCGCAAGTGGGTGTCGCCTTCGAGCGGAGCGACAACAAGATTCTCTGGGTGTCGGATTTCGAAGCCACCGCGGCACTTGCCGAGCAGTTCAACCACACCGACTGGCCTGCGTTCCTGATTCGCCAGGTGGCCAGCGTCAATCCGCTCTTGCCGGCCATCGCCGCGGCGAAATTCGACGGCTACTGGTTTGGCATGGACCAGGCAGAAGTGGCCACCGATATCCTGTTCAAGTCCAGAGCTGATCTCGAACGTATCCACCAGGACCTCGTCCATGCCGCCATCACCGGCTTCGGCGCCACTGACGTCATGCGCTTTCTTGGCCAAAAACCTCATCACCTCTTCACGGGCGAGGTCGTGATCGACAGCAAGAAGCGGCCCGAAGGTTGCCGGATCAAGTTCCGTATCCGACGCAACTCCGTCAAACTCTACGATCATCTCAACGTCTTGAGAATCGAGACCACCCTCAACAATCCGGCAGAGTTCAAAATCCTCACCTCGTCCGAAAATGCCGAGGGTCAGGTCGTCTGCCGGTGGTCGCCGATGCGCAAAGGGGTCTCGAATTTCTGGCGCTATGCCGAAGTCGCTCACGGTGCCAACTCGCGCCTGATCGACGCCTTGGCCAATGCTCCTCTTAAAGGTCAGGCGATCGAGGCCATCGATCGCCTGTGCCGGTCACAGAGCAAGGCCGGTCGGCATGTCGCCGCTTTCAACCCGGTCACCGCGGAGAACGTCGCTCTGTTCACCTCGCTCCTGGCCGGCGAGTTCGCCATCAATGGCTTCCGCAACCGCGATCTCCAGGGCAAGCTTTACTCGGCCCCTGCCAATAACCCCGCCGAAATCAAGCGGCGTACGCATCGAACCAGCCGCCTGATCGCCAAACTACGCGGCCATGGCTTGATCGCCAAAGTCACCAACTCTCGTCTCTACCGGGTCACGCAAAACGGCGTGAAAGCGATGTGGGCCGCCGTCCGCTGCCGCCGTATCGACTTTCCAGCCGCTTTCAACATGTCAGAATCATTCGCGCAATAGAGACAAGTCCTGCGGGGGAATTTCATAGTAGCCCGCTGGCAGGGGAAGTCCCTCCGCTCCTTCGAGCAGCCCAACGGCCAGCAGGGCGGGCAGCGCAAACAGCACGCCGCCACGTGGCACGTCGACGGCCAACTGGAACTGAGGGAGCACCGCATTCAGCCCACCCACGCTCGCCGCCACCCGGGCTTCCACGTTGCTGGCCCCAACCCCCATCGGGGCGCTGCTGTCGAGTGCGCTGCGCTCGCTTTTGGTGCTCGCGACGAGCGCGCAGCGCCCCTTCGCCGCTGCCACATGCAGCCGCCCCGCGCGCACCGCTTTCGACAAGGTGTCGCTTTTGATCCCCAGTTCTGCCGCCGCGCTGGGCACCGTCTGTCCGTCGTCCAACAGCGCCTGCGCCTGCTTCAACACCTCGGCCGTCAGCACCGCCGGACCACGGCGCCGCGGCGGCACATAGAATCCTTTCGGCCCCTCCTGCCGATAGCGCTTCAATGCCCGCTTGACACTCAACGCGGGCACCCCGAAGGCGCGTGACACGTCCACCACGCGCAAATGACCTTGCGCGATAAACTGCGCCGTAATCATCCGGAACGTCGCCAGATCGTCCTCGGCATGACTGAACACCGGCAGGACCCCGTGGAAATACACGACTTGTCCATTCTGCTTCCCGACAGAGTTTCTTGCAAAACTCCCCACGGGAACTGCTGGGCCGCGGGATTCGCTCTCTGGGAGCGATTTTTGTCGCGAGGGAAGTTGCCGTGGCCGAGCGGCTAACCTGATGGCATTATTTGTCTCATTGGGGGCGACGACCGCCCTGCATCATCGGATGCACAGCGGTCGGAGAGGAACAACGGGTGGTCATTCTCGTAATCGCATCAACTGGTCGGCGGTCAGCGCCAGGATACCGAACATCAAGTGCGCCATCACCTTGGCGTCGCCCTTGACCATGATGGTGTTGCCGCCGAATTCGTCCTTGAGCCGCGCGTTGCTGCGCTCGGCGACGGTACGTTCGTTGTAACGAATGGCCTCGGCCGGTGCGAATTCGATCTTCTCGCCGCGACGCGGATTGTGATCGATCAGCGGAACGTGGCCGAGACTCCGGCAGTGCTCACGCAATTCGGTGCTGCAATAGGCCGCATCCATGACATCGTAGAGGTTGGTCACCCGCTCGGCACTGATCAGTGATAGCGGAATGGCGGCACGGCTGTCGTGCATCGAGGCGCTTGAGAGCAGCGCCGCGATGGGCACGCCACAGTCGGCGGTGTCGAGATGCAGCTTATAGCCGTTCCAGCTGACCTTGTAGCCTTGGGCGTTGCACTTCGTGCCGCGATCACACGCCGTCGGAATCTCATCGAGCATTTGCGCCAACGTCTGCCCGCGTTGGCGCTGGATCGGCGACTCCTTCGCGGGTGGTCGTGTCTCGCCGCGCCGGGGGCGGCCACGTTTCTTCGCCGCTGGTGGCGTTTCTGGCACTGGCGCACTCGCTTCGGAAGGGCTCTCTTCCTTCGGGAGCACCGAGGGCTGTGCCGCTGGGACCTCTTCGGCCACGGCCGCCTCGCGCCGGGACGGATGTTCGCGTGCTTCAATGGCCGTACCGTCGCGGCTGATATGTCCGATCAGTTCATCCCCGAGATGGGCCTTGACGAGGGCTTCATGCACCCGCTGGCCCAAATCCGCTTGAGAAAACTCGTCGAAGGCGCGCGAGAAGGTGGCTTCAGAAGGCAGTTTCTTGCACAGAGGAAAGCCACAGATACGTCGCAGCGCACGGTCTATCGTCAGGCGCTCAATCAGCCCTACCGTGGTATTGAGCCCCAACACCGACTTAGCCACAAAAGCGTTCGCCAGCCACGCCCGCTCTACCGGCGGACGCCCCACGCCACACCAGTTCGATCCCGTGAATTCCTCAATGCGCACCCATTCCAGGATGTGCACGACCTTCTCCAACTTCGGTGTCAGCGGACCTTCAGCCCTCAACTCGGGCAGCAGTTCGTGCTGAATCACGTTCCAGCGTTGCATGATCAGTTCGCGTTGGGTAGTATCCATTTTGCGGGCGTTATGATGTTGGTCTTGAGAAACCCATCATGCCAGAAATGGCCGCCTGCGTCCTCCGCTTTCGCCCCCAGCGACGAAAAAATCAGCCCTGCAGTGTCAGTTTTGCAAGAGGCTCGACAGACAGCAGTTCCTTGACCGGCGTGACAGCATCAGGAAAAATCGGCAACAGGAGTTGGGCCATCCGAATCTCCAGCAAGCTCAGCGTGGCGCCGAGCAAAAACACGTACTATCTGCCATTATTGGTATCTTCGCAATATCCGACTCGCCGCCCCGCCACCAACCCGAACTGCTCCTCGTTTGGCAGGATAAGCTCATGAACTTCTAAGGATTTAGGATGATGATCGTGCGAACGTCATGGGGCAGAGATCAGGTTGTCTGGTCCTGACTTTATTTTGATGCCAGGTAAAAGCGGTGCGAGTTCTGCGCTGTTTACCGAGAGTTGCTATCGGATCATGGTACCGCAAAGCGTATATCTGTGATCAGCGGAAGCGGGCCGTGCTTCTCTACCGTGAGTAATGGCAAAATAGAGAGAAATCGCCGCGTGCTTACGGACGTCGGCTGTCTGAGTTATCGCTGCCGTTCACTTCGTTGATCGCGCCGAGCTGCGAACGGCCGCTGCTGGCCGATAGTACTCACCCAGCACCTGCTCCGAAAGCAGCCCATCACGATCTGGCGAGAGGTGTAGCCAAACTGTTAGCGAACGCCGTAGCCGTCAGCCGGCCAGCTTTGCACTGGCCAGCCTGTTCAGGCTGACGCCTTGCTCAGCCGCCTGCATCGCTAATGAGCGATGGACTTCTGGCGGAATGCGTACCCGGAACTCACCGCTGTAGTGTTTTTCCGCCAGCGGTACAGGAACAATCTCGCCAGCCTTTTTCATGTCGGCGACGACATCCGAAACAACGTGACGGATCCCCTCCAGCGCAGCCTCTGGCGTCGCTGCCAGCCACGACAGCGAAGGGAATTCAGCGCACAGGGCAACGTGCTCGCCGTCCTCGCGCGACCAGGTGACACGGTAGGTGTAATGATCAACGCTCATTGCGCATGCCCTTCAACTTATCAATTGCCGTTAGCACCTGGCGAACCTGATACCCCTTCGCCTTGCCTTTGTCGTCCTGGATATTGATCCGGGGATCGCCAACCCAGGGCGTCTTGAAGATCGCATGACTCGTACCCGATTGGCGCGGCTTCCCGAAGTATTCCTCGCAAACCCTCTTGAGATCGCCGAACCGGACGTTCGCCGGCTCGCGCCTCATTTGGTCGAGAATCTTCGGGGTCGATGCCATGGATGGATGGTACCAATAGCGGCACCGCTTCTCAAGCCGGTTACTGGGAATTCTGAATCGCCAGCTGAACAATCAGACTCCGATCAACAACGAAGGAGTCTGTCATGGAATCCACTCAACGCCGGGAACCCTGGAACAAAGGCAAGCTGATCGGCCAGAAGCCGCCTTTGAAGCCCAAAGACATCTGGGCGATCCGAATACATCTCCAGAACGCGCACCACGTTCGTGATCTCGCGCTGTTCAACTTGGCGATCGACAGCAAGCTGCGTGGCTGCGACCTCGTCAACCTGCGTGTTCGCGACATCACCCACGGCAACCAGATTCTGCCGCGTGCCATGGTCGTGCAGCGAAAAACCCAACGGCCGGTTCAGTTTGAGTTGACCGAGCCGACCAGATTGGCCGTGGCTGCATGGCTCGAAAGGGCACATTTGAGGCCAGAGCAGTACCTCTTCCCGAGCCGTATCGCGAGTTCCCCGCATGTCTCGACCCGGCAGTACGCCAGAATCGTGCATCATTGGGTGGCCGCGATCGGCTTGGATTCAACGATCTACGGTACCCATACCATGCGGCGGACCAAGGCAACGTTGATCTACAAACGCACCGAGAACCTGCGGGCTGTGCAACTCTTGCTTGGCCATCGCAAACTGGGGAGCACGGTGAGATACTTGGGCATCGAGGTCGATGACGCTCTGGAGATTTCCGAGCAGACTGAAATCTAGCGGGGGAAGCCGGCCGCACGCCCAAGGGCACGATGGACGGCGTGCGGCCGCTTTCGGCGATGATGCTCGATGGGCGCAATCGGCCAAGTCCGGTCATCCAACGGCTCGGAAAATAGCGATGTTGACTGGCAGCTAACGGATCAACAACCAGCCGCTCGACTCTACTGGTTGTGGGACGGCCCATCGGCCTGAACGGCCGCTGAGATTGCCAGGTAGATCAGGCTGCTTTGAGCACCAAACCGGCCGCTGGCCAGACAGGGAGGCGTCGAATGCCTGTTTTCTGGTCGCTGTTTTAGGCGGCTCCAGGCGCACGGCGTGATCACGAAGATCCCGAGAACGCGACGCTGGCGAGTTACCAAGTACGACCGCCACGTCCTGGGCACTTTGCTGCACCTGCGCAAGCACCACTTCCCCAACGACCACGCCGGCGTCGCACACTGCTTCTCTTGAAAACCAAAGAACGCACGGAGACAGAATCTATCCGCCAGCCTCTTAGCACAGTCAGTCGAACACCCACTCCAGGCGCACCTTCGCTCCGCCAGGAATCACGTCGAGTTGGCCGACAAGCCGCACCAGCACCATCCCAAGGACCACGCGTCGGCTCAGTGCCAGTGTGCAGGTTGGCAGATCGGTCCCTCTTACCTCGGCGGTGACGCTGCGTAGGGACCCTTCGGTGGCCATGCTTACAGGCACGGCCAAGCCGTCCACGCGCAGTTCCTTGCGGGCGGTCAGGGTAGGCGCGACGGCAAGTTCAAACAGCACGCGATCGGCCGGCACCGCACCGGGCTCGATCGTGACTTCGATGAGGTCGAACGGATTCGTGGTGCGCAGCACGGCCCCGTGGTTCAGCGGGTGCGGAGCGCGTTGCACCGGCGGGTCGGGCTGGCTGCCAGCCGGGCCCCATACGCGTATGCGAGCAGTCCATGCGCCGGTGCCGGCCACGCGCTCACCGTCGTTGATGCGCAGGAAGAGCGCTCGCGGGTAGGGCAGGCGCCAGGGGCGGCGCGAAAGGCGATCGCCGATGCGGAACCAGCCATTGAGCCGTCCGAGCAGACAGAAGGCGTTGGCTGAAGGATCGAGACCGGAGTGCAGTGGCCAGCGCGCGTCGTGCACGACGCGCGGCAGCCCTTCCGGGCCGTGGGCAGGATCAAGCACACGACCGGCCCAGAGACTGCCGTTGGCCTCGATTGAGAACTCGAATCCCGGGTGCAGTGTCACGCCGGTGGCCAGCTCGCCGGGTATGCTGGCGTCCACCACCACCGCGACGTCGCACAGCAGCGTGTTGGCTCTTGGCCACGGCGTAGGCCTTGGCTGTGCGCGCGGCACCGGTTGCGAATAGACTGGATACGCACCCTGGCGCAGCAATGGCGGCGGGCTGGCCCCCTGTAGCGCCTCGAGCGGGATGCCGGCCTGATTCAGCGCCTGCAGGCAGTGCGCGGGCACGGCCGCCTCGGGCCAGCCAGCCATGGCGGTGGCATTTAGCGCGGCCGGGAAGCCCGGCGTTGTCACAGGGGTGCCGGCCATGGCGCGGCGCCGCGCGTGCCAGCATGCCAGCGCGTGGGCGCCCAGGAAATCCAGCGGACCATACGGCGTGTCAGGGTGCGAACCATAGCGATACCACGGGAACAGCGCGTACTCGTGAGGCTCCTGACCGCCCGCGGGGTGGTCCACATCGAGGATGCTGGTGGGTAGCCGGGGGTCGAAGTAACAGTCGCGGAATAGCTCGACCACGGCGCGGTCGAGCTTCCTTACCAACCCGGCTTCGATCGCGGCGTCGTTGCCCGCCAGCAGGGTGCGCACCGCTTCGGCCCAGAGCGTGCGGCTGCCGATGCCCTTGGTCTCGAGATCGGGCCGCCCCTGACGCGCGGTGAACCACGCGTTGAAGGTGTCGCGCACCGTGGAGTCGCTATCGTCCAGCCCGGTGAGGCACAGCGTGCCCGGGAAATTGACCGCCCAACTCTCCTTGTTTCCCACCAAGGCCATTGCCGTGGTGAGGTTGCGGTACAGCAGGGCCTTGTTGCCAGCACCCATGAACAGCGCAGCGATGGCGAGGCCGGCGTTGTTCCGACTCCCCGGCGTCGATAGCAGCACGTCCACGACGTCGCGATGCAGATACAGCGCGGCGGCTGCACCGAGCATGTCGGGCGTGAGCACCTGCCCGGAGAAGGCGAGCGTGGCCGCACTGGCCGTGAGACCGATAGACAGCGCCACGACGGAGGTGGGCAGCGTGGCCGCAGTGAGCACGATGCTCAACGCCTGCCAGCCGGTGATGGGACCGGCGAGTTGGTCCCAGTGCCCGGACAGTTGCAGCGCCTGTTGCAGGTTTGCGCGGGAGGCGAAGCGTGTGGTCCCACCGGCCGCGGTCTCGAGGGCGCGCGAGATCGGATGCTCCATGGCCGGCAGCGATTCCGCATAACCCTGCCAGGCAAAGCCGCCCTGAGGACGGATCAGCAGGTAGCCGTGGTCGGCCAGGTAGTTGCCCACCCAGGTGGCTTGGCGGCTCACCTCGGATTGCAGGGCTGCCGTGGGGGTGAGCTTGGCGATCAACCAGTACGACGTGACCAGGCCCGTCAGTTCGTCCATCGACAGCTCCCACCGCCGATACGGATTGCCGAGGCCATTGGCCGCCTCTTCGAAGTACCTGGCCGCGGCCCGCGGCCCCAGCAAAGGTTGCAGAGTTTCCGGCGGACGCGAGGCGAAGTGGTGGATGTCGCTCGCTGGCAGCGACCAGCTCCAGCCTTGGCCCTGAGGGATGAAGTGCTCGGTAGGCGCGAAGCCTTCAGTCTCGGTGCCGGCGTCCCAGCGCTGCGGCAAGCGCCCCTCACCTGCCGGGCCGATGTGCGTCCAACGGCAAAGGCTGCGCGTGGTGGCCAGCCAGTCGGTGAGCGCCTTGCGCGATTCCTCGTTACCGGCCAGTTCTTCCACGGCCAGCGTCGCCACCAGCCCTGTGCCATAGAGAAACGGGTTCTCACCGGAATTCATGGTGATGCGCCAGCGCGCGCGGTCGGCGTCCGCGAGGGTGACGGTACCGCCCACCGCGGGCACCTCGGCCGCAAGCCGGTTCAACGTAGAGAAGTGATTGCGACGGCCGCCACGGCCCACGGCGAAGAATCGCGCGAGAATCTGCGCGCGCACGGCGCCGTGCAGCCGCAGATAGTCGTGACCCGACGCGACGGCCTGAGCCTGCCCAGGCCGCCAGCGGATCACGCCTCGCTCAAAAACGCTGGCCCGCGCCCCAACTACGGCGGGGTCGTCGATTTCGTCCGACACTGGTAGCCCAAGCGCGCCCATTTCTGCGCCGAGCGCCTGCCAGCGTGCGCGGATTAGGCCATAGACTAGCTTGGCGCCAAACTCGGGCGACCAGAGGATCGAGCCGCCGGCGAAATGGGCGCCACGCGCGCCGCGCGCCAGCGGGAGCTCATCGCCAGACGGTAGCCCCAGGAAGCCGCGCGAACCGCCGGTGCCCTGCCACTTCGTGCGCACGGGCGGACTCAGCAGCGCACCATTGAGGCCGGTGACACGCAGGGTGAAGGGCGGAAGATCGACAGGCGCGTTGGGAATCCAGTTGCCCCGCCGGTCGACGAGCGTGGCCGCCAGCACGCGCGTGCCCTGCCGCACCACGAAGCGCAGATCGGGACCGCCCTCGCCTGCCGTTTCGGAAAAGTCCGACTCGCGGAACACGAAGCTCACGCCGCCGCCGTCGTCGGTCGTGGAAAGGCCGAGCGTGTCGGCGCGTGAGCGACGGTCGAGATCGAAGGCGGTCACCTGCACACCGATGAGCGGCGCGCCGCGTGTGTCGACCACCGTGCAGTTCAGGGAGTAGAGAGGGTCGTCCTGCGGGTCTCGCGCCACCAGCAGCATGCGCCACGAGGGCACATCGCGTGCGTGCAACTGACCGGTGGCGTCTCGCTCCTGCGCATGCAGCGTGGCCAGCAGCGAAACCCGGCTGGGGCCGGTGAGTTGCACCATGGCCTGCCAGCGACGTGCCGCGACGTCGACGACCGCAGCGTAGTCGATGCCCAAGGCCGTGACGGTGACCCGCGGCTGCGGGTCACCGTCGGCGCGGAAGGTGCCGCGAACGACCCACGGAATGGTGGCGCCGCGGGCGACCGCAACAGAGGGTCCGCCCGGATTGCGCGTGATCCGGATGCTCAGCATGGTGAGCTGATCAAGGATGGGAAATTAAGCATAGGAAAAATTCAATGCCAATGGTGTGGGAGTATCCGGGAGGATTTGGACGCGGTGAATGGTCAACTTAACGTGCGAAGGTGGCAAGAAACACATCCCGAAGGACGCGCCATCGTGTTTGGTGTAACGCAAGCGACGGTTTCTGTAATTACGCGGCTCCAGGCGCGAGTTTCTCCTAGCAGCCTGTCGGACTACCCGTCGGCAAAGCCGGCGCGTTTCACCATGTGGGACAAAAAGCCGGATGGGACAAAAAGCCGGATTTCCCTTGTTTTCGGGCGTTTCCGATGGATTTCCCCTCATTTTCCCTACTGTGGGCGCAATACGGCCAAGCGCTTCAAATTCCAGGCGAGGCAAACCAGCGTCCACTCGCCGGTGACCTTCTTCAAGCCGCGCAGGGAGAAGCGGCGAAAGCCCATCACCGATTTGATGATCCCGAAGACCGGCTCGATCGTCTGCTTGCGTAAGGCGTAGCGCGCTCGTCCATCCTTGGTCTTCAGCCGATGGGACATCGCCTGTACTGGCGTGGCATTGTCGGGCAAGGGGGCCGGCTCGCTGTGGCGCTCCCGCCAATCCGGATGATGCTCGTCGCGTCCGACGGCGATCAGGGGCTCGATACCGGCCGCCTCACACGCCTTGATGTTCTTCTCGCTGCAGTAACCGCCGCTGTCGGCGATCAGGCATTCCACGGCGCCGAGCACCTCGGCCTGGGCCTTGAGGGTGGCCAGCATCGGCTCGACCTGCTCTTTATCGTTGGGAGCCTGCGTGACGCCGGTGGCGACGATCAGCATCGTCGCCGCATCGGCCGCCGCCTGGGCGTTGTAGGCCTGTTCGAAGCCGCCACCGGCGACCGGCATGATGCGGGACTCTTCGTCGGTCAGATTGATCTGATCACGGTCTCGTGGTCCGGGCTCGGGAGCCTTGGGGGGCTTGCCACCGGGCTTCTTGCCGGTCGCCTCTTCCTTGGCCGCACGGCGGGCCATTTTCTCGTCGTACTCGGCTTTCTCGCGCTGATAGCGCTCCTCGGCCCGAGCGACAAGCTTGGCCTTGGCGGCGGCCATGGCGGTCAGCCGATCTTCGCGACGCTTGAGTTCCTCGGGCAGG
Organism: Candidatus Accumulibacter meliphilus; assembly: GCF_036625345.1. Lineage (NCBI taxonomy): Bacteria > Pseudomonadati > Pseudomonadota > Betaproteobacteria > Candidatus Accumulibacter > Candidatus Accumulibacter meliphilus. Next base: position 69,818 of record NZ_JAZKTZ010000004.1, read on the forward strand.
CTGACTCCCGTCGGGATATCGGCTTGATCCGCCTGTTCTGCCAGCGCCAGTAATTCCTGAACCTCGGCCTTGAGTTGGACTTCCAGCTTTTCGATGTGCCCGTGCGATAGCGCACTGTGCCGCGAGGCGTTGGCTTCGAACTTCGAGCCATCAAGACTGATGTTACCCACCTTGAGCACTTTCATTTCCGTGGCCATTTTCAGGACCTGCAGAAACAGGTCGCTCAGTTCGTCAAGGAACCGTCGGCGGAAGGTGGCCAAGCTGTCGTGATCGGGATGAAGGTTGGCGGCGATGAAGCGGAAGGCTATCGAGTCGTAGGTTGCCTGCTCCAGCCTGCGGCTGGAGAAAATACCCGTGATGTAGCCATAGACCAGAATCCCCAGTAGGGTGGCCGGATGGTAGGCTTTCGATCCGCGCCCCGCGTACTCGCGCGTCAGCTTGGAGAGATCGAGCTGGTCGATCACTTCAACAATGAATCGCGCCAGGTGATCCTGGTTCAGCCAGTCGTCTACCGACGGCGGTAGCAGATAGTCGGTCTGGCGGTCAGCGACGATAAACTTGGACATGCGACGACCCGGTTGCTCGAAGAGGTATGATTATATCATATCTGGATCTGGCGCAGGGAAAGTCCGACAGGCTGCTAGCGGGCGATGCTGGCTGGTTGGATAGTGCTGACTACCACGGGATCCGCTGATCGAAATCTCAGTCTGGCGCCGGTTGAAATTGAGGGTCGATACCGCAGGGCTCGGAGCCCGGCATTTCCCACAAGCTGTGGGTGAGTAATTCACAGAAGCGGCCCTGAGGAACGTCTATCCATCGAGATCTGTGGCTGTGGGTGTGACGGCCGGTCGAAGGCGACGCGTCTTGGTGCGTTCGCGCAGCCTCCACCGCGACCTGGTCATCGTCTCAGCGAAGAAACGAGAGTTCTGAACGGCCGCTACCACCTGTTACGTCCTGCGCTGATTTAGAGCCCTCGGCCCAAGCTTTTCGAGGTTGAAACGCTGGCCGAGTCCCACGCTGCGACGGGAACATCTATCCCGGCGGCAGCGTGGGATGAAGGCGCTACCGAGGCGGCAGCGGCGGGGTCCGCCAGGGGGCTTCGGGATCGTACAGATTCATCTGCCGCTGGTGGTAGCGGCGCAGCTGTACGAAGTAACGGCTTTCGCATGCGACGGCGAGCTGGTTAAGGAATTCACTGAGCACTGCCGCGCTTTCATCGGAGAGCCCATCGGGGAACAACGGGAGAGCAGAGCGGCGGCTCATCGCAATTCCTCGATCGCCAACTGCAAGAGATCGTCCGGCAGATGATTGAGGCCGCGTGGTACCGCCAGGCGCATCGCCGTGCGCAGAATTCTCCCGGCGTGCCGCGGTAGCCCCTTGCTGGCCTGCCGCAAGATCTCCAGGCCCGAATCGCTGAGCAGCGTATGCGTGCAACCGGCGCTCTTCAGGCTGTGCTGGATCAGTTGCGCAAAGCGCTCGCGTTCGAGCACCGGTTTGAGCTGCACGCGTACCTGAACGCGCCCGGCCAGCGCCGCATACGGCGCCCGCTCCAGTGTTTGCGCCAGTGCCGGATGGCCGATCAACCAGACCGACATCACATCGCGTGTATCAAAAGCGAAGTTGAGAAAGGCCGGCAAATCGCGGAAGAACTCCAGCGGCAGATTCTGCGCCTCGTCGATGATCCATACCGGCACCAACTGGCGGCCATCGACCAGTTGCAGGATGCGCTCCTTCAGATCGCGCCACAGCTGCGCCCGCCGATAGCCCGCTTCCACTCCCAGAGCGCGCGCCAGACCGCGATAGATATCGAGCCGCCCGAAATCCGTCTCCGCCTGATAGATCACCAGGTGGCGATGCGGATTCAGGCCGCGGGTCAGCTGGCGCAAGGCGGCCGTCTTGCCCACTCCCGGTTCGCCGGTGATCAGGCCGACTCCGGGCGAGTGCAACAACCAGGCGAAGCGCTCCGCCAACAGCCCCAGCGCACCGTCATCCCACAACTCGGCCGCTTCCTTGCCCAGCGGCGAATGCCGCAAACCAAAGTGTTGCAAGTCCATTTCACTCCCCCTTGCAGTCGTAATATTGCTGATAGATCAGCTCGATCAGATTCGGGCCGCTCTTCGTCGGGGGCGCTGGGTCAGTGTTCGCCGGGTCCGGCTGGCGTCGCCGACGTGTGGCGTTGGCCAGTGCATCGAGCGGCGTCGCCGCGCCGATCGCTTTCCCTTCCTCGTCCTCGACGCCGATCACTACCTCGGTATGCGGATCGACCACCAGAGACACCGTTTGACCGGAGAGCTCGAACGGCACCTCGAAGCGTTTGCCGTGATACGACACCGTGCCATCCTTGCGCACCAGACGGCTGACGCGATGCCGGAACAAGAGATCGAGCTTCGCCGCCAACGGCCCGAGCGGGCGAATCCTGGACAGGTCCTGCTGGTAACGTGCCAAAGGGCTGATGCCGTCCAGACTGGCATGCGGGCGGCGGTGATAAACCTGCTCGAGCCAAGCCCACAAACGCGCGTTGAGATCGTCCAGGCTGGCGATATGGCGCTCGTCGAGTTCGCTGAGAAACTGATCGCGGCAGGTACGGTGCCAGCGCTCCAATTTGCCCTTGCCCTCGGGCGCGTACGGCCGGCAGTGAATGAGATGGATGCCCAGCCGGGCGCAGATCCCCTGCAAAGTTTCGGCGCGATAGGCGGCGCCATTATCAACGACCAACTTGAGCGGAATGCCGCGCCTGAGCACCGCCTGCTTGAGCACGCCTTCGATGTCCAGAGCGGTCTCGCCAGGGCAGAAGGCGCTGTGCGTGAGCAACCGGGAAGCGTCGTCGAACAGTGAGACGAGATAGCTCTTGGCGAGTTTGCCGCCGATCGGGACGCGTGGGCCGTGCATCACGTCGCCATACCAGATCGCCCCCGCGGTCGCGGCGACAAAGCTGCGTTTCTCTTCCGGCAGGCTGGCCGAGCCGCTGATTCGTGACAGACCGTGCTGCTGCAGCAGACGGTGAATGGTCGAGCGGGCGAGGCCGCCACGGGCGACGGTGCCGGCCGCTTCGAGCAATTGGCGAATCTGGCACAGCGAGCGCCGCGGGTTGTCGCGCTTGGCGGCAAGAATGGCGGCCTGGGTGGCGGCGGAGAGCTTCGATTGCCCGCGGTCGGCGCGTACCTTGGGCGTCAGCCCATCGAGCTTGTGGAGGCGCCAGGCGTAGTACCAGGCCTGAATCGTCTTCTCGCTCAGATGCCGCCGACGGGTGCCGGGAATGGCGTATTCGCGGCTGGCCAGCTCGCGCAGAATCTGTTGCAGTTCTCCCCGCTCCAGCCGCTCGCGGCTAATCAGCGGACCCAGGACGAACAGGCGAAACAGGGCTTTCGGATCAATCGGGTTCATGACCACTCCTTGTGATAAATCGGAGAGGTGATCAAACCAGAAGGACCCGGATAATGACAGGAGCAAACTGTGTGGGGACCCCGCCCGGGCGGGGTCTGCCCTGTCCGCCGCTCGTTCAGGATCAGGACATCACGGGATGTTCAGCTCTTGATCAAGGAGGGTCATGGCTTGCACCAGGCCCATGGATTCGAATACCCGACGCCAGAAAGCGCCGAAGTCGGCGGCCCGCCCGAGTTCGGCACAGCGGGCGCGCAGGTGAAACTCGAACAGCAGGCTGCTCTTCTGTAGCCAGTCCCACCAGCGACCGGCGGTACGCCGGTCCGGCAGGCTGCCGAGTGCACGGCGCTGATCGGAGCGTTCGCTCAACTGCCGTTCGAGGTGGGCTTGCTGCACCGACCAGTCATACCAGCGGCGCGGTGCGATGCACGCCGGCAGACGTGAACAGGTGCGCCGACAACCAGAGCAACGGTAGCGGCAGATCGGTATCGGGTTGAGGGAAACCTGCCCGGCTCGGCGGTCGGCCTTGCGCTCATAGTGCCCGTGTGGTCAGAGGATCTTGAGCCCGCAATGCGGGCAGCACGGCGGCCGATACACTTCGGGGTTTGCCTGACGGCCTCAAGATGCCGCTCGATCGTGTCGATGCCGGCTACAATTCGCTGCATGGGCTGGGCTCTCTTCTATCTCGGTTGTCTTGATAACTTCCCACGATAACAGAGGTGTCCCGGCCCATCTTTCGTTCACGTCGTCCCAGCCTCGTTCAGGCAGCACGCCTTCCTTCGCTCTCGCCGTTCATGGGATAGGCGACGCCGTCAGTTACTGGAGAGCGGCGGACGTAACACCACCTTTCAAGGGGACATTTGGCGGTGCTGCATCTGGGGCAGGTGTTCGGCCGCAGCGGCCGTTGACGCCACATCGCGCGGATGGCCGGTATGGAACCTTCACCGGACGTCAGAAAGGAAGTTACTCTGAACTTCGGCTGTGGTCTGCCGGGATGGGCGACCGTGCGCTGGGTCTTCAACTTCATCGAGAAGAATCGGGATGCAGCGATCGATTAGGTGGCGATGGAAGTGAAGGAGGTACTGCGATGGAGGCGCGAGGCTTCAAATTGATCTTGAAATACCCCTAACGCTGTCATAGTATACTTGTGGCGTTTGGTAGTACGTACCAACCGGCAGAGGTTGTCAGATCGGGAGGGAGGTCTGCGTCATGACTCAACCTGCGAATACGAGACACGACGTCCGGGAGGTTTTGCCTGAAAGCGATCATGACGGTCCATTTCTCCACGACATCGACGCGAAAGGAGTCAGCGGCTCGAAGCCAGATGACGGTTACCACCGGCGCAGCATTTTCGAGACGACGGACTACGAGCTGAACGAACTGGGTGAAAGCTCAGCTGCCCAGCTCTGAAGCTGCAAGTGAACGAGGCTGACGTCACCCAGAATGGGCATCCGCTGCACAGCGACCAGACGCAGAAAATCAGTTAGCAGATTGCCATGAAGCGCGGCAAGCTCAGAGCCCTCCCGGAGGATATCCTGGTCAGCCAATTGCTGCGCCAGTTGGAATTGCTGAAAGCCAGCATCCGCTCCAAGGTAGAGCATCCCCTCCTCATCGTGAAGAACATGCCTCACTACCGAGCGATGCGTTACAAGGGCTTGAAAAAGGACACAGCGCAACTCCACACGCTGTGTGGGTTGGCCAATCGCATGATTGCCAAGCGGCGCCTATTGGCGCCCAACGGTCAAGTTGCGTCTTGATGTGGACGAAAGGCCCGGAAATGGGCAGAGAAGCGTAGAGAAGCGCGGGGATTCGGTTCTCTTTGACCAAAACTTCGGCTAGTGGTAGAAAAAAGTCGCTGCCACGGGGTGGGTAGTGCGTCAGCAGTCAGTTGGTCAGCGATTACATAGAGCTATGTTTGTTTTTATCCAGACCAGTGAGTTGTGCTTCGATTATGTTATTTTGCTTTCAATTTGTTACTGACTATTGCATGGTGAGCTGTTATTCGCACGATTTGTCGTCGCTGCTAGGGAAAGGCCTTCTTGAGTCACTAAATGGGAGTGAGTAAAATGAAAACGAATAGAATCTTTCTTGGGTTGGCAACCGGAGTATTTGTCCTTGGCATGGAAAGCGTCGCGAATGCGGCGATCGTGGGGCATTGGGGGTTTGATGAGATGAGTGGGGCAACCGCTTTCGATAGTTTTGGAAGCGTAAACGGTACTCTCGTTGGTGGGGCCGCGTTTACGACAACGGGTGGCGTTAAAGGTGGCTCGGTTCAGATCACAAATGGCTATGTCACAATGGGAAACAACTTTCCGGCAACTTCCAGCTTTTCTATCGAGGCCTGGGTAAAACTCAACTCTGGCGACGTTTCAGGTATGACTCCCGTCGCAAAGCATTGGGAAGGCATCATGCAAGGGTATTTTTTGGCGATAAACGATATTTACGACGGTTTTACCCGGCAGAATACCGAGGGCTTCTATTCGGCCAACGGCCCTTACCACACAGCGGTCGGAGGTCCGCCAATAAATGATGGTTTGTGGCATCAGCTAGTGGGAGTGTACGACAGCGGCACAACACGCATCTACGTCGACGGAAATCTCAGCGGTGTCGGTTCCGCCGGGTATGCGGACAATGCTGCAGAGTTCATTGTCGGTGGGATGTTCGGCTCTGCTGGAGTTCCTGTTAATCGCTTTAACGGGTTTATTGACGAAGTCGGAACCTACGATAGTGCTCTGAGTAGTATCGAAATTCAAGAAATCTACGATCGTACCCTTAACTCGGGTGCTGCTGTCCCCGAACCAGGTTCAATGCTTCTCTTGGGCATCAGCATTGCGAGTCTCATAGCTGCTAGGCGTCGAACAGGTGTAGAGTCCGGCGGCAATCAAGCACCGCAGCTTTGCCGCGCTTCAGCGTTTGCGCGGCAAGTAAGCTGTAATCACGCTGGTCTGTGAGCATCAGCGTCGACGCTTATCATTCTCCACTTCCCGCAGCAAGCGTAGGTTGGGCTGACGCAGGAAGCCCAACATCCAACCGCCACCGCCCGCAACTGGCGCTTGATGTGTGCGGCCGCTGCCGAAATGGAACGACGGTGCATGATCGGCTGCCTGCGTCAGCGCAACCTACACCTGCTAACGTTCAACCGTCGAGCGTGATGAACGGCAACCACGGAGCGCACGCCAGCGGTTCGGCCGGCGGCACATGAACGACTGTTTCGGCCGACAACTTGCCGGTTACCGGTTACCTGTCGCCATGAACGGCTGCTGTAGGATTCCAGACCGGCCGGTCACGCCGGCTGCCGCCAACGGCCGCTTTGGCCGAACTGCCGTCCTCCAGCGAGCATTTCTGAAGGGCTGCTGTACCCGGCGCAGCGGTCGGTCGCCGACGAATGACGTGGACATCAGTTCCCCGTGGCAAGGAAATGTCCGAAGCCGCGCAAGCTCAAGTACCAACCCTCCGCTAACCGAAATGCACCCTTAACGGTCACATTTCAGCGACGCAGGAACCGTCTGGCTTCCTACCATGGCAGCCATGACTCGCGCCTTCCTGACCATCCTCCTGTTGCCCGCGGCCTTTTCCGCGCACGCTGCCTGCTTCGAAGAAGCCGGTCGCCGCTATGGCATTCCGCCATCGCTGCTCAAAGCAATCTCCGCCGTCGAGTCCAACGCCAACCCCGCCGCACGCCATCGCAACCGCGATGGCTCGGAGGACCTCGGGCACATGCAAATCAACAGCAGTTGGCTGCGCAAGCTGGGTTCGTATGGCATTGGCCGCGATCAGCTTTTTGATGCCTGCACCAGTACGTACATCGGCGCCTGGATTCTCGCGCAGAACATCCGCCGCTTTGGCTATGGCTGGGAAGCCGTAGGGGCCTACAACGCCGTCTCTCCCGACAAACGCCGGGCCTATGCCCGCAAGGTCGCCTCGCAGGTAAATCCATGGCGCTCCTGAACCCGGTCGCCGTCCTGCTTCTCACGACCGCGATGATGGTCGGGTGCGAGAGCTTGCCCGAAGCGCTGCCGCAAGCGCTTCCCGAAGCAAATCCCAAACCCACGGCGGCACACAGAATCGCCTGGATCGAACACCAGTTCAAGACCTGCAGCGGCACCGCCTGCCCGATGCCCACACGCAAGACGCTGGCGATCGTCGAACTTCCCGTGGCCACAAACGAGCCAGCGCCTGCCGTTGCCGCGGTTCAGCCGAGCCCCTCACCGGTCGCCTCTGATTCTCCAGTCGCCACCGCTGCCGAGCTGGCAACCGCCACCATCCTCTTCGAGTACGGCCAGGACACTCCCACCGCCGACGGGCAACGGGAGCTGGAGCGCCTGGCAGCCATCGCAGCGAATTACTCACGCATCGAGCTATACGGCCGAACCGACGACGTCGGCGGCAAAGCCTACAACGACCGTCTCGCCAGACGGCGCGCCGAGTCCGTCCGCTCGTGGCTCCTCGACAGAGGCGTCGAGGCCGAGATCGCGGTTCGTGCCGAGGGCCTGTGCTGTTACCTCGATCCGGCACCCACCGAAGCGGCGCGCCGGAGCAACCGCCGCGTCGAGGTACGCCTTTCAGGCCCGCGCGGCGGGCTCAATGACCGCAACCGCAGCACCCACCGCAAAAGCAACCGCAAAGGAGCGCAGTGACGTGAAATTACCGCACACCCACAGCTTCATCCGCGACGTAGTCATCGCCGGCGGTTTCATCGCCATCGGCATCCTCGCCCCGGGTTCGCCGATCGAAGGCGGATTCGACGCCCATCTGGGCGGCATCGCCGTCGGCCTCGGCCTCGGATGGCTCATCAAGTCTTGTGTCGATCTCAAAGGGAACCGTCATGTACAGCCGTCGTAACTGGATCAAGGGCGCCCTGGCGCTCGTCTTGTTGACCGCCGCCACCGGTGCGCTGGCGGGAAACACCGGCACCGAGTTTCAAAGTCTCTATACCTGGCTGACCGGCATGGTCCAGGGCTACTTCGGCAAGGCGGCTGCGATCGCCGCGATCGGCCTGGGCGCGCTTTTCTCGCTGGCGCGTCTCAACCCGATGCCGATTCTCTCCGGGGTCGCGTTCGCGGTGTTCCTGCAATACGCACCGACGATTTCGACCGGCATCCTCACCGCCACGATCTGAATCCGGAGAGCGCCGTGGACGAGATCGGTTACATCCCGAAGTCACTCGAAGCCCAGGAGCGTTTCCTGTGGTGGGACTTCGATCAGGCCATCCTCTTCCTGCTGATCATGGGGACGGGCGTGATCTCGGGGGCCATGCTGGCCGGGATGGTCTGCGGCGCGCTCCTCGCCTGGCAGTACGGTCGGATCAAGACCGGCAAGCATCCCAAGCTGCGCCCGTACATCGCCGAATATACCGCGCAGAACTACGACCGGATGCTTGGCGAGATGGCCGGCCAGGTGCAGGGGGCAGATGCAGTCGGCGCGCGGCACGAGGCGGATCGAAGCAGCGTTCCCGGTGCCGCTGCGGTCGGGCAGGCGGGCGCCGGCTACCGTGGCCAGGTGACGGGCAGGGCGGCAGGCGCCGGGGTCTCGGCCCAGGGGCGCCTAAGTGATCAGAGCGCGCATACGGCGATGCGGGAATTCTCGACGAACGCGTATGCGATACGGGACCGCAAGGAGGGAGCGGCGCAGACGCACCAGGAGAACGCGACACCCACAGATTTCAGCAAGCTGGAACCGGTGTCACCGGTAGGCAAGGGCGCGGCGGTTGTCGGCGAGGTCGGGAAAGCGGCGGGGCGGGTGGTCGAGGGGCTGAGCGGGGATGATCCCGGTCAGTATGTTCGGGACACGCTGGCCGGGAAGAAGAAGCCTTGATTCAGAAGTCTTGAGCCTCTTGCAAAACTGACACTGCAGGGCTGAGTTTTTCGTCGCTGGGGGCGAAAGCGGAGGACGCAGGCGGCCATTTCTGGCATGATGGGTTTCTCAAGACCAACATCATAACGCCCGCAAAATGGATACTACCCAACGCGAACTGATCATGCAACGCTGGAACGTGATTCAGCACGAACTGCTGCCCGAGTTGAGGGCTGAAGGTCCGCTGACACCGAAGTTGGAGAAGGTCGTGCACATTCTGGAATGGGTGCGCATTGAGGAATTCACGAGATCGAACTGGTGTGGCGTGGGGCGTCCGCCGGTAGAGCGGGCGTGGCTGGCGAACGCTTTTGTGGCTAAGTCGGTGTTGGGGCTCAATACCACGGTAGGGCTGATTGAACGCCTGACGATAGACCGTGCGCTGCGACGTATCTGTGGCTTTCCTCTGTGCAAGAAACTGCCTTCTGAAGCCACCTTCTCGCGCGCCTTCGACGAGTTTTCTCAAGCGGATTTGGGCCAGCGGGTGCATGAAGCCCTCGTCAAGGCCCATCTCGGGGATGAACTGATCGGACATATCAGCCGCGACGGTACGGCCATTGAAGCACGCGAACATCCGTCCCGGCGCGAGGCGGCCGTGGCCGAAGAGGTCCCAGCGGCACAGCCCTCGGTGCTCCCGAAGGAAGAGAGCCCTTCCGAAGCGAGTGCGCCAGTGCCAGAAACGCCACCAGCGGCGAAGAAACGTGGCCGCCCCCGGCGCGGCGAGACACGACCACCCGCGAAGGAGTCGCCGATCCAGCGCCAACGCGGGCAGACGTTGGCGCAAATGCTCGATGAGATTCCGACGGCGTGTGATCGCGGCACGAAGTGCAACGCCCAAGGCTACAAGGTCAGCTGGAACGGCTATAAGCTGCATCTCGACACCGCCGACTGTGGCGTGCCCATCGCGGCGCTGCTCTCAAGCGCCTCGATGCACGACAGCCGTGCCGCCATTCCGCTATCACTGATCAGTGCCGAGCGGGTGACCAACCTCTACGATGTCATGGATGCGGCCTATTGCAGCACCGAATTGCGTGAGCACTGCCGGAGTCTCTGCCACGTTCCGCTGATCGATCACAATCCGCGTCGCGGCGAGAAGATCGAATTCGCACCGGCCGAGGCTATTCGTTACAACGAACGTACCGTCGCCGAGCGCAGCAACGCGCGGCTCAAGGACGAATTCGGCGGCAACACCATCATGGTCGAGGGCGACGCCAAGGTGATGACGCACTTGATGTTCGGTATCCTGGCGCTGACCGCCGACCAGTTGATGCGATTACGAGAATGACCACCCGTTTTTCCTCTCCGACCGCTGTGCATCCGATGATGCAGGGCGGTCGTCGCCCCCAATGAGACAAATAATGCCATCAGGTTCGCCGCTCGGCCACGGCAACTTCCCTCGCGACAAAAATCGCTCCCAGAGAGCGAATCCCGCGGCCCAGCAGTTCCCGCGGGGGAGTTTTGCAAGAGGCTCTCTTGATCCCGAGTTGCGCGCCACTTGCCCTGCACCCTCTGTGTTGGTATAACGACAGTTATAACATCGACCGTGTGGAGCCTTCCATGACCACCCTCAAGCTTACCCAGATCGGCAACTCGCTTGGCCTCATCCTGCCCAGGGAAGTGCTGGCGCGACTCAAGCTGCAGAAGGGCGATACGGTATTCGTGACCGAGGCGGCGAATGGCGTGATGCTGACGCCCTACGACCCTGATCTGGACCAGCAACTCGAGATCGGGCGCGAGTTCATGCACGAGTACCGCGACACCTTCCACCAGCTCGCCAAGTGAGCTGGTGCTGGCTCGACCGGCGCGCGCTCGAATTGTTGCACGACGAGAGCCTGGCCGAGCATGGCGGCGCGAGCGGGCTGCGTGACGAAGGTCTGCTCGACTCCGCACTCGCGCGGCCGCTGAACCTTGCTGCCTATGGCCAACCGGATGTGGCCGACCTGGCTGCCGCCTACGGCTTTGGTCTGGCGCGTAACCACCCTTTTGTCGACGGCAACAAGCGCGTCGCTTTTCTTGCGGTTGGCCTGTTTCTGGCGCTCAACGGCCGGCGCCTCGTGGCAAGCCAGGCCGATGCCACGCTGACTGTGCTCGCCGTCGCATCGGGCCAGATCGATGAAGCGATGTTCGCGCGATGGGTGCGCGAGCACAGCGCGCCGCGCCACTCTTGAGCTCGTCTCCTGCCGCGAGCGAGTGGTGTCGGCACAAGGACAGGCCCTGCGATCAGACCACGCAACCCCCATGCGGTAATTCTCGACGAACGCGCATGTGGCGCGAGGCCACGATGCCGGGGCGGCGCTTACAGATGAGGTCGGGAAAGCGGCGGGATGGGTGGTCGCGGGGCCGAGCGGGGATGATCCCGATCATTATGTTCAAGAAGCCTGGATCCGCGTGCGGTCGCCAACGAGCCGAAGGCAGCGTCTTGCCCAAGAGCCGTGGTCAGCGACGCCGGCGGTCAGCGACACGCCGTTCCAACGGATCGAGCGCTGCTCGCTGCGCCGCGTTCGCCACCGCGTGTGCCGTTCGCAGGTGCTGTGGTCGCTCATGTCCGGCGAAGTCTTCGATCGTCTGGTCGACATTGGTCGCGAAATAAGCGGCCGTAGCTGTCTCGGCCAGGCACCGAAAGTAGGCGGCGAACACGTTGTGCCAGTCGACGCCAAGTTGCCAGGAACCGCCCTCGTCGGCGAAGAAGATCACGTCGTCGTGTCCCTCGTCGATATGCCGAAGCAGCGCGAAAAGGAGCTCGAAAGTGTGGCGGGCGACTCCGTATTGTCCGGTGTCGGAGGCACCGATGCCACCGCACAGGAGCCGCTTGAACTCGGCGATGAAGGCATCCGTGCCCCGCGAATATTCTGTGCAGTTCCTGGAATTCACCTCGAAGTCTTCGAAGTAGCGACCGGCCAGGCTATCGACTTGGAACTTCTGCACTTCGTCGAGCAAGGCATTTGCTGCGCTCGCATCAGCCACACCATCGACGAGCACGTAGCCGCCCACGAGCGCCTTCAACGTCTCCCTCGGCACGAGCTCTATTGCCCGTTCGGCGATGATCAGCAGATCGCCGCGGCTCATTCCTCGCAGCGCCTTTCGCAGCATTTCCAGGTTGGTGATGCGGCTGGTCATCCTGCGGCCTCCACCTGAAGTAGAGGAGGGCGCGGCCCTTCCCTGAGCAATCGCATCACGCTGCTCCCAACCGAGCTCGTCGCGCCACGCGCGGAGGCGAACAGCGCTGGAGGATCCTTTTCCAACCGTTGCGGGCTGCAAGGGCCTCACGCAGGATGTCCACGTACTCGACCGCATTCACACGTTCATCGGGTGGCATCGATCCCTGCTCGTGTTCCGCGAGCAGCCTTTGTCTCTCCCTCGCGCCGTTGCCGAGCGCCTGAAGGCGGCTGTAGGCCTCGCAGGCGTAGGCGAACGTCTCTCGCTTGCCGAAATCGATCTCCAGCAGCCACTCACGTGTTCGGGTTTCCGGTAGCCCGATCGTCTCGCGCTTGCAGTTGTGGAAGATGTGCGCCGCCTCGTGCACAACGAAGTCTTCGAAGCGACCGGCCGCGTCGAAAGAGGCTGCCGACAGATAGCAGGTTGTCTCCTCGCTCAGGCCCAGCAGGCCGGGAGCGCTCTCAGCAAGCAGGTCCGCGCCCAGTCCCGCCAGATAGAGGTTCGCCAGATTCCAGGCGGTAGCCAGGCATTGCGTGTTCTGCAGCAGCGCGTCGATGGTGGCCGGCGTGAGAAGAATGACCGAGCGTTCGAGCAGACTGAGGACCAACGCCTGCTCGCAAGCCGGGAACAGGCCACGCACCATCGGTGCCACTTTTCCGCGCGTGAAGGCGACGACGTCGATGTCGTCGGCGACTGTTTCGGGGAATGCGACGTCCAGGGTTCGGCTGCGGACCGCGGAGATCAGTGCCGAGCGCAGCGCGGCGTCTCCGCAGTGGATGCGGGCGAGGAAGTTGCTGCCCGGCCAGGCCCGAAAGTGGGCGTCGTGCTCGCCGCTACGAAGGTAGCGTTCGGTCGCCTGTTCAGGGGTTTCGGGCATCGGTCTTCGTCCTTTGGAAGGCGTATTGTCTTCGCAAATCAATATTCCAGCACAGGTATTGTCCGGGTCGCGTTCGACGCGCCGGAAAGACTGGCGACGACGTCAACCGCTCGGAGTGGCAATGAAAGAGTTGCCGCCTGCGGCTGGCAACGAATGGCGGCACCTTTTCGGCGCTACGTTCACTTCGGTGTTCGTGACCATGTGCAAGCGCACCGCCGGAATCGATCTGCTGGCGATGAACTCGGTGTGGGTGGCGCTGCTATACCGTGAGCGGTCACGATTGAATCTTCTGGAAGGTTTGGAAGTTCAAGGTCAATAGAGACTGTAGCGCCTTGGCGTGGATGGTGTGGGTATCTTGCAAGCAGCGTTCGATGGCGGTAGTGAAGGAATGGAAGTCGGGGTAGTACTTGGCTTAGAGGCACTGCTTTTTGACGAACTTCCACAAACGCTCGATGAGGTTCAAATTCGGGGAGTAGGTCGGCAGAACGAGCAACTCGATCTTCAGTTGGTCGGCGCAGGTTTGCACCAACGCACAACGCTGATAACGGGCATTGTCCAGTACGACCGTAATGGGCAGCGTGGGCCGCAAGGAGGCCAGTTTCTCCAGCAAGGCGCACACGCTGAGCGACTTGATGTAGGCGGAATTGACGACGGTAATGACCTCTTTGGTCACGGCATCGATGGCACCCAACACGTTGAAGCGCTGTCTCCCCGAGGGCGCCCTGATCCAGACCCGAGCCAGGCACCACACCGCCGACATGAAGGCTCCCAAGACAAAGTGCGCCGCGTCTACGAAGAACACGGCACGTTGGCCCTCTTGGGCTTCCGCCAAACGCGGTTCAAGGTGTTTTTTTTAAACGCTTTCTGGACCTCCGGATCCGCCTTGGCCGGCAGGGTGCCGGTCTTCAGGCGCTTCATCCCGCACTTCTCTTTCAGGAAAAGGCGCACCTGCGTCGGCGAGCGGCTCAAGCCTGTAAGCTTTCTGATCGCATCAACTGCCTCATTGATCGAAGCCGGCGGATGGGCTAGAAAATAAGCCGCTATCGTATCCTGATGCGCCACCAGTTCGCTCTGCGGCTGACGAAAATGCAGTTCCTTCAGCCCTGCGACGCCGCCCTCCGCACACTGCTGGAGGTAAGTGCGAAGCGTCTTGCCGCTCACGCCCGCGAACCGCGCAATTTCTTGGTGCGCAAGCCCCTGGCTTTTCAACCACAGCGCTTCCATCTTGCGTCGCACGTGCGGATGCGAATGGTGAAAGCGCTCGTGCTCCAAGGCTTCCGCCTCCGCCTGGGTAAATGTCAGTCTCAGCATCGCAGCCTGTCCACGCAGAAAGCAATGCCGTAATTCTACAGCCTGTTACACCAAATAGTTAAAGTCGTTTGTGACCTATTTTGGTATACATGCCGGGAAAGTCAAAGAGGGATCGCGGGTCGAGAAAAGCTTTCTTCCTGTGAAGCAATCACCGCATGACCGAACACGATGTGGATGTGCGCTCGTTGCCGCCAGCGCAGTTCCCCGGTAATGGGCGTCAACATCGCCCGGCTCCTCACAAACGCCTCTCTGTTCGCTCTGGTGCGCGACAAGTCGGCGGGCGAGTGGGCGGCTCGGCCGAACGACGGGTCGACGACCGGTTTTGTAGAGCGCTTCGACGAGCATCATGGCGGCTCTCGGCGTTGAAGCGGCCGTAGCAGGCTCGAATGATCGAGCACCCCGAACGGCAGCTGCCTTATCAGACACCAGCCGCTCGGCCCTGTGGTAGCGCCGCCCGCTACTCGGCCGCAACGGTCATTGGGATACGGCGCGTCCAGCGGCCGTAATAAATAGCTTACCGGTCGTAGGGTCGGAAACCAGCTCGAACAACCACTTGGCACTTCTGGACTAAACCGCTCGCGCAGTAATCGTGCTCCGTGGTGGTTGGTGTGTGCAGTTGGGTGAAGCGCTGGCCCTCTTTGCTATGGTGTGGATTGAGGCAATCCGCCTCGTCCACGATATGAGCAGAGCCATGACCCCCTCGACTCCGCACGTCGCGCCGCTGCGGCAACACATGATTGACGACATGTGGTCGCGACAGCGCACGCTCACCGACAAGACACAGAGCGGCTACCTGCGGTTCGCCGAGCGCTTCGCCGAGTGGTTCGCGGCCTTTGTGCGCCGCGGGTGCACAACGATCGCGCAAGGCGCTATGCTCGCAGGCTTTCCAGCCAGCACCTTACCCGGCTCGTCAGAGACATGGCCATCATCCACCGTTCCACTCCCTGTCGCAGCGCCCGTTCCCGCTCCTGGTTCGTCGTCGCCAGTATCGCCCTGTCTGCCAGCCTGCTCGGTGGCTGCGGCGCCGACCAGCAGCCCGCCGGCAAAGCGCTTATCGCAAGCGAAGCGAGCGTTCCCGTGGTGGTCGTCAAGGCGCAGCGCAAGACGGTGCCGTTGAGCGTCGAGGGCATCGGGACGGTCGAGGCGATAGCCAGCGTGGCAGTGAAGTCGCGTATTGACGGGCAGATCGTCACGGTGGCTTTCGCGGACGGCGACGATGTCAAGCCCGGGCAGGTGCTGTTCGAGATGGATTGCCGTCCGGCGCTCGCGCAGCTCAGGCAGGCCGAGGCGAAGCTGGCCAGCGACATGGCATTGCTGGCGCGGGCGCGGGCGCAGGATGCGCGTTACCAGGACTTGCTGCGCCAACGCTTCATTTCTGCCGATGGCTATCAGCAGTACAAGACCAACCTTGACAGCGCACTGGCCAATGCGGCAGCGGCTCGCGCCACGGTCGATAGCGCCCGGCTGCAGATCGACTACTGCACCATCCGCGCGCCGATCGCCGGGCGGGCCGGTCGGATCATGATCCAGCAGGGCAATCTGGTGAAGGCCAACGACGGCAATCCGCTGGTGGTGATCAACCAGCTGACCCCGATCTTTGTGAATTTTTCGGTGCCCGAACAATATCTGGCGCAGGTGCGCAGTGCCGGGACCGGGGTGGTGAAAGTCGTCGCCACCGATACCGACGGCAAGGCGGTGGAAGCCAGCGGGACGCTGGCCTTCGTCGACAACGCGGTGGACCCCGCCACAGGCACTGTCAAGCTGCGCGCCAGCGTGGCGAACCGCGATAGCGGTCTGTGGCCGGGACAGTTCGTGCACGCGGTGCTGGCTCTTGGTGAGCGGGCCGATGCGCTGATCGTCCCGGCGGATGCGGTGCAGACCGGCCCGAGGGGCAGCTACGTGTTTGTCGTCGGCGCCGATGGCAAGGCGCAACTGCGTGACGTCGTGGTCGAGCGCACCGCTGGCGCCGAGGCGCTGATTGCCGAGGGCTTGGCGGTGGGAGAAACGGTGGTCGTCGACGGCCAGTCGCGGCTGCTGCCGGGCAGCCCGACAGTAATCAGGGATGCCGCCGGGAAGTCCTGATGAACATCTCGCGGCCCTTTGTCTTTCGCCCGGTGATGACCGGGCTGGTGATGCTGTCGATTCTCGTTTTCGGCCTGATCGCCTATCGCCTGTTGCCGGTTTCCGACCTGCCCAACGTCGACTTCCCGACCATCACGGTCAGCGCCAACCTGCCCGGTGCCAATGCCGAGACGATCGCTGCCGCCGTCGCGACACCGCTCGAAAAGCAATTCTCGACCATTCCGGCGCTCGAATCGATGACCTCGAGCAGCGCTGTCGGGACGACGTCGATTACCCTGCAGTTCTCCTTGAATCGCAACATCGATGCCGCCGCGCAGGACGTCCAGTCGGCGATCTCGACGGCCTTGCGGCAGTTGCCGCCAGAGATGACCTCGCCGCCATCATTCCGCAAGGTCAACCCGGCGGATGCGGCGGTATTCTATCTGGTGGCCCGCTCCGAGACGATGCCGCTGTCAGCGGTGGACGAGTACGCGCAGACGCGGATCGCGCAGCGCCTGTCGACCATTGCCGGAGTTGCCCAAGTACAGGTCTTCGGCAGCCAGAAGTATGCGGTTCGGGTGCAGCTCGACCCGAATCTGCTCGCTGCGCGGGGCATCGGTATCGACGAAGTGCAACAGACGATCGCCAGCCATAACGTCAACAAACCGACGGGAACTCTGTACGGCAGCCAGCGCGCCTTCTCGGTTGAGGCCACTGGCCAGCTCAACGACGCCGCCGCCTACCGGCCGCTGGTCGTCGCCTACCGCAATGGCGCAGCGGTCCGGCTGGGCGCGCTGGGACGGGTCGTCGACGGCGTCCAGAACGACAAGTACGCCGCCTGGTACAACGACGAACGGACGGTCATCCTGGCCATCCAGCGTCAGCCGGGAACCAACACCGTCGAGCTGGTGGACGCCATTCGCAAGCTGCTACCGACCTTCCGCGAGCAGGCGCCGACCGGCATCAAGATCGACGTCATGTACGACCGCTCGCAGTCGATCCGCGCCTCGGTGGCGGACGTCAAGTTCACCCTGCTGCTGGCACTGGCGCTGGTGGTGATGGTCATTTTCCTCTTTCTGCGCAATGTCTCGGCGACGCTGATCCCCAGCCTGGCACTGCCGATGTCGATCATCGGCACCTTCTCGGTGATGTACCTGCTGGGTTTCAGCCTCGACAACATTTCGCTGATGGCGCTGACCCTGTGTGTTGGCCTGGTCGTCGACGACGCCATCGTTGTCCTCGAGAACATCACCCGCCATATGGAGATGGGCGAGAGTCCGCTCGAAGCGACGCTCAATGGCACCGAGGAAATCGGGTTCACGGTGTTGAGCATGACCCTGTCGCTGGTCGCGGTGTTCATTCCGGTGCTGTTCATGGGCGGCATTCTCGGCCGTCTCCTGTATGAGTTCGCGGTGACCATCATGGTCGCGGTGCTGGTTTCCGGCTTCGTCTCGCTGACGCTGACGCCCTTGCTTGCCGCGCACCTGCTCAAGCCGACCGATCACGCCCGGCACGGCCGCCTGTATCAGACCTCGGAGCGCCTCTTCGACGCCTGGCGACGCGCCTACGAACGCAGCCTGCTGCGCGTGCTGGCGCGCCCGCGGACGACCATGGCGACCTTCCTGCTGGTGATCGTGGCCACTGCCGCGATGTTCATCCATACGCCCAAGGGCTTCCTGCCGAGCGACGATATCGGACAGATCTTCGCCTTTACCGAAGCGGCGCAGGATGTTTCATTCGAGGCGATGATGGACAAGCAGCGGCGGGTGGCGCGGCTGGTGCAGGCCAATCCGAACGTCGCCACGGTAATGTCCTTCATCGGTACCTCGGGCTTCTCACAGACGCTCAACCTGGGGCGCATGCTGATCGTCCTGAAGCCTTACGGCGAGCGCGTCAGCCCTGAGAAGATCATTCAGGAATTGCGGCCCGAGCTGACGGAGGTGCCGGGGATCAAGGTTTTCCTGCAGAGCGTGCCAACGATCCGCATCGGTGGTCGGCTGACCAAGAGCCTGTACCAATACACTTTGCAGGATGCCGACCTCGACGAGCTCCATCACTGGGCGCCGATCCTCGAGGAAAAGCTGCGTGGGCTGCCGGGGCTGCAGGATGTATCGCGAGCGATCTGCAGATCCGCACGCCCAAGGTAGCGGTCGAAATCGATCGCGACAAGGCCGCCGCGCTGGGAGTGACGCCGGCGCAGATCGAGGATGCGCTGTACAGCGCCTATGGCCAGCGCCAGGTGTCGACCATCTACACGCCGACCAACGAATACTGGGTGATCCTTGAGGTCGAGCCCAAATTCCAGACCGACCCGGCAGCCCTGGCGCTGCTGCACGTCCGTTCGAGCAAGGGAGCGCTGGTGCCGCTCAACGCGGTCACCCGCCTGAGTACCGGCGTGGCACCGCTGACCATCAACCATCAGGGGCAGGTGCCGGCGGTCACGCTCTCGTTCAACCTGGCGCCGGGCGTGTCGCTGTCCACCGCCATCGCCGAGGTCCACGTCATGCAGGAGAAGCTTGGCGTCCCCGAAACGCTGCTCGGCAGCTTCCAGGGCGCGGCACAGGCTTTCCAGTCATCGCTGGCCGGCATGGGCATCCTGCTGCTGATGGCGGTGTTCGTCATCTACATCGTGCTTGGCATCCTCTACGAAAGCACCATCCATCCGCTCACCATCCTCTCGGGATTGCCGACCGCCGGGCTGGGGGCGCTGGTCACCCTGGCCATTTTCGGGCGGGAACTCGACATGTACGGGTATGTCGGCATCATCATGCTGGTCGGCATCGTCAAGAAGAACGCGATCATGATGGTCGACTTCGCGCTCGACGCGCGGCGCACCCACGACAAGCCGCCGCGCGAGGCGATCTACGAGGCCTGCCAGGTGCGCTTCCGACCGATCATGATGACCACTATGGCGGCTTTGCTGGGCACGTTGCCGATCGCCCTGGCCTTCGGAGCCAGCGGCGCCAGCCGGCAGTCGCTGGGCCTGGCGGTAGTCGGCGGGCTGCTCTTCTCGCAGTTCCTGACCCTCTATTTCACGCCGGTGATCTACCTCTACCTCGACCGCTTCAGCGAGTGGCTGAAGCATCTGGGCAAGGCCGGCAAGGGAAGAGACCCCGTCGTGCCGTCGTCACCGGACTAAACCGCTCGCGTGGTAATTGTGCCTTGTGGTGGCGTGCGTAGTTGGACGCGGCGCCGGCCCTGTTTCCTGTGGGTGCCTATCAGTAACCTTGGAGATTCTGAATGCGAGGTCGTCGCGTCCGACGGCGATCAGGGGCTCGATACCGGCCGCCTCACACGCCTTGATGTTCTTCTCGCTGCAGTAACCGCTGTCGGCGATCAGGCATTCCACGGCGCCGAGCACCTCGGCCTGGGCCTTGAGGGTGGCCAGCATCGGCTCGACCTGCTCTTTATCGTTGGGAGCCTGCGTGACCCCGGTGGCGACGATCAGCATCGTTGCCGCATCGGCCGCCGCCTGGGCGTTGTAGGCCTGTTCGAAGCCGCTACCGGCGACCGGCATGATGCGGGACTCTTCGTCGGTCAGATTGATCTGATCACGGTCCGTGGTCCAGGCTCGGGAGCCTTGGGGGGCTTGCCACCGGGCTTCTTGCCGGTCGCCTCGGGCCGCACGGCGGGCCATTTTCTCGTCGTACTCGGCTTTCTCGCGCTGATAGCGCTCCTCGGCCCGAGCGACAAGCTTGGCCTTGGCGGCGGCCATGGCGGCCAGCCGATCTTCGCGACGCTTGAGTTCCTCGGGCAGGCTGACTCCCGTCGGGATATCGGCTTGATCTGCCTGTTCTGCCAGCGCCAGTAATTCCTGAACCTCGGCCTTGAGTTGGACTTCCAGCTTTTCGATGTGCCCGTGCGATAGCGCACTGTGCCGCGAGGCGTTGGCTTCGAACTTCGAGCCATCAAGACTGATGTTACCCACCTTGAGCACTTTCATTTCCGTGGCCATTTTCAGGACCTGCAGAAACAGGTCGCTCAGTTCGTCAAGGAACCGTCGGCGGAAAGTGGCCAAGCTGTCGTGATCGGGATGAAGGTTGGCGGCGATGAAGCGGAAGGCTATCGAGTCGTAGGTTGCCTGCTCCAGCCTGCGGCTGGAGAAAATACCCGTGATGTAGCCATAGACCAGAATCCCCAGTAGGGTGGCCGGATGGTAGGCTTTCGATCCGCGCCCCGCGTACTCGCGCGTCAGCTTGGAGAGATCGAGCTGGTCGATCACTTCAACAATGAATCGCGCCAGGTGATCCTGGTTCAGCCAGTCGTCTACCGACGGCGGTAGCAGATAGTCGGTCTGGCGGTCAGCGACGATAAACTTGGACATGCGACGACCCGGTTGCTCGAAGAGGTATGATTATATCATACCTGGATCTGGCGTCGGGAAAGCCCGACAGGCTGCTAGGCGGCACCGTTCATTCAACTGACCCAACGCCGCCGGCCGCAACTGCCGACGAACTGTTTGGCCCCGAAAACTATCCAGCGACCAGTTCAGGATCGGCTACCCGCAATTTAGACGGGACCAAATTTCTCTGCTGCAATGTCTCTTGATGGTCGGTACCCGCCGAATCCACCGCCACGATATCGCTTCAATGGGCGACCAGTGTTCAAACCGCTACGCCGACCACCTACTTACTGCCCGCTCGGATCGAAAGAGCGCCACCTCGCGAACTCGCCTACGCTTCCCCCGTCCCGAAAAGCACCTGCCACGCCCGGTCGCCGAGTGCGAGCCAGATCTTGACTACCTCGTACACGATCACTGTTGCGTAGCTTACAGCCATCCAGACCAGCGGTTCCTCGATCGGCAGTCTGTACCACGCGTCGATGTGGACGCCGATCATAGCTTCCGGCCGGAAGCCCCACCACCCGTACGGCAAGGCCAGCGTCACCTCCCAGAGAAGGCTGATAAGCAGCATCAGGAAGAAGGTAAAACCGAACGCGCGCCAGTTGATGAACGATCTGGCGGTGTGGAAGAGCGCCGCCGAGGGAATCAGGGCGCCAAGCGTGAGATAGGTGAAATACCAGGGGAAACCAGCCGGCGAGTCGGAAAACCAGCGTTTGTACACGGCGGCGGCGGCGATCAGTGCGATTCCGAAGAGCACGGACGGATAATGCGGGCGCACGATGCACTCGATGCCGCGTACCTGCGCGCGGTAGTCGGGCACATTGTAGGCACTCATCCAGTATTCGTCGGCCCAGATGTAGCTCAACAGCGCGGCCATGAACCCGGTGAGATAGAACACGAACTCTTCTACGGGCAGCGCGCCGCCGACGGCTGGAACCATTATCCCCAGCGTCGCGTGGTGATTGCTGAAGACAAAGAAGGCATTGCCGAAAGCCAGGTCGAGCACGAAGCCCAGCGGCACGAGCACCGCGAGGGTTCGCCAGAATGCCTGGCGCGGGAAAGGCAGATCCGGCCGGTGCGCGAACCAGCCGACGAGCACCGTCACCGGGACGATGAACAGGAGCAGGCTCCAGGTATAGCCGTAGGGCGTCGGGTTGTCCGAAGCCACGCTGAGCACGCCCGGATGCTCGACGCTCGACAGCGTCAATGCCGCCGGAACGATCAGCATGGCGGCGAGCAGAAAGAGCACTAGGAAGGTTTGTCCCGACGGCCATTGACGGGGATTGTCAGCGTTCCGGTTGCGCTGTGCGGTTTTTTTCGCTGCCACGTCGCTATCCTCTCTCGAACGGAACACGCCGTATTCTGCGCCAAGAGCGCACCCGTTTGAACCTTTCCCGCGGGCTTCGTCACCCGGCCCGGGTGTGGATCTGCGCCGCTTCGCTCGCCGAGCCGCTCGTCACCTTCCGTGCAATCAGCCGCCAGGTCTCGTAGGTCGAGGCTGCCCAAGGGGCCGCGTTGCTCAGCTAGCAATTGCCGATCCGCAACGCCTATGCCGACGTCGACAACGCGGTGGTCGCGAACAGCAAGCTGTGCGACCAGTTGCGCGCGCAGATTCACCTGGCGGCGGCGTTGAACCTAAATTCCTGTGCGCCGTGCCAAGGCGCTGTTTTCCAGCGGGTGCGAATCCCGCCCGGCAACTTTCGCTCCGGCCGGTAGCAACTGGAACAGTCGTGGACGTAACGAAACGGCTGAAGCCTTCGGTATAGAGGGTTCTTAAAGGAACTTGGCGAACATGCAGGCCGTAGAACCGTCTTCAGCACCTTGGAGGTCCGCTATGGCTTCGTGTTACATCCGCCGCTCTCCACTGACGGCGTCCCCTATCCCATGAACGGCGAGAGCTAAGGAAGGCGGGGTGCCTGAAGGAGGCTGGGACGAAGTGAACGAAAGATGGGCCGGGACACCTCTGTTATCGTGGGAAGTTATCGAGACAACCGAGATAGAAGAGAGCCCAGCCCATGCAGCGAATTGTAGCCGGCATCGACACGATCGAGCAGCATCTTGAGGCCGTCAGGCAAACCCCGAAGTGTATCGGCCGCCGTGCTGCCCGCATTGCGGGCTCAAGATCCTCTGACCACACGGGCACTATGAGCGCAAGGCCGACCGCCGAGCCGGGCAGGTTTCACTCAATCCGATACCGATCTGCCGCTACTGCTGCTCCGGCTGTCGGCGCACCTGTTCGCGTCTGCCCGCGTGCATCGCACCGCGCCGCTGGTATGACTGGTCGGTGCAGCAAGACGCCATGAAACGGCGGCTGAACGGATTTCCCGATCGCCACGGTGGGCACGGAAACCCGCCCGACCGGCGCACCGCCGGTCGTTGGTGGGAGTGGCTACAGAAGAAAAGTCTCTTGTTCGAGTTTCACCTGCGTGCTCGCTGCGCCGAACTCGGACGCGCCGGCGACTTCGACACCTTCGGGCGCCGGGTATTCGAATCCATCGGCCTGGCGCAAGCCATGATCCTCCTTGATCAGCAGATGATCTGCCCCCTTCGTCTCAGCGCACGTGAAACCGGCCGCCGGGCGTCGCCACCCGCATCTCCGTCGCCGCTGGTGCCGCTACTTGCAAAGCACTATCCACCGCCTTGACGATCCCTTTTTGCTCAAAATTCATCTCACCCATTGGGTGACCATCATTCGCCGAAAAAGCCCTCGTCAGGACTGAGTTTGCAACACTTATCGAGCTGGCAACTGAGGAAAATAGGTTAATGAATGGCAGCACCAGGGGAAACGTCGAAATTCGACTCGATCTCCTAAACGGGATGCACATCGCTGCGCTCACCACTGTCGCCGACGATTCCCAGAGCATGCTCACAAACGGGCTCGCTTGAGCTCACACCAATGGTAGGTCGGTCATATCGGTGCTGCCGCTAACCATGTGGGGCAACTGCCACGTAGCGCAATTGGGCACCACAAACCCTGTTTCTTCGCGAACGCCTGGCCCGCGCGCGGGGTTGGGAGGCTCACAAGGAAGGATAGGAAATCCAACGACCCCATCAAGGGTATATGAGCCTCCATCACGGGGCGTCAATCTCGAATTTCGCGCCGGTGGCCCGTGAAAAGTCATCTGAATCCCGCCCCGCTCAGTGCCTGTGGTAATCCGCCCGGCCGGGCGGATTACCACAGGAACGAATCCTCCCACGAGGGGCGATGAGAACTCGTCTTGCTTCAGTCTGGACCTTTGCGCATGGCTACTTCCATCCAGCACCTACGAGGCAATGCGCTGATGCCACGGCACTGCCCCCGCGGGCATGCGCAAGCAGCGCGCGCAGCCGCGGCGCGAGCGCACGGCTGCGGGCTCGGCGAGGGTATCGTGTCACGCCTCGCGCTGCGACTCGGGCAGCGAGAGCGCCGCATCGAGCAGCGTTCGCAGGCGTGCCCAATGCGCACAGGGTCGAGGTCGAAGCTCGGGTTCATCGGTGGTGTTACGTCCGCCGCTCTCCAGTAACTGACGGCGTCGCCTATCCCATGAACGGCGAGAGCGAAGGAAGGCGTGCTGCCTGAACGAGGCTGGGACGACGTGAACGAAAGATGGGCCGGGACACCTCTGTTATCGTGGGAAGTTATCAAGACAACCGAGATAGAAGAGAGCCCAGCCCATGCAGCGAATTGTAGCCGGCATCGACACGATCGAGCGGCATCTTGAGGCCGTCAGGCAAACCCCGAAGTGTATCGGCCGCCGTGCTGCCCGCATTGCGGGCTCAAGATCCTCTGACCACACGGGCACTATGAGCGCAAGGCCGACCGCCGAGCCGGGCAGGTTTCCCTCAACCCGATACCGATCTGCCGCTACCGTTGCTCTGGTTGTCGGCGCACCTGTTCACGTCTGCCGGCGTGCATCGCACCGCGCCGCTGGTATGACTGGTCGGTGCAGCAAGCCCACCTCGAACGGCAGTTGAGCGAACGCTCCGATCAGCGCCGTGCACTCGGCAGCCTGCCGGACCGGCGTACCGCCGGTCGCTGGTGGGACTGGCTACAGAAGAGCAGCCTGCTGTTCGAGTTTCACCTGCGCGCCCGCTGTGCCGAACTCGGGCGGGCCGCCGACTTCGGCGCTTTCTGGCGTCGGGTATTCGAATCCATGGGCCTGGTGCAAGCCATGACCCTCCTTGATCAAGAGCTGAACATCCCGTGATGTCCTGATCCTGAACGAGCGGCGGACAGGGCAGACCCCGCCCGGGCGGGGTCCCCACACAGTTTGCTCCTGTCATTATCCGGGTCCTTCTGGTTTGATCACCTCTCCGATTTATCACAAGGAGTGGTCATGAACCCGATTGATCCGAAAGCCCTGTTTCGCCTGTTCGTCCTGGGTCCGCTGATTAGCCGCGAGCGGCTGGAGCGGGGAGAACTGCAACAGATTCTGCGCGAGCTGGCCAGCCGCGAATACGCCATTCCCGGCACCCGTCGGCGGCATCTGAGCGAGAAGACGATTCAGGCCTGGTACTACGCCTGGCGCCTCCACAAGCTCGATGGGCTGACGCCCAAGGTACGCGCCGACCGCGGGCAATCGAAGCTCTCCGCCGCCACCCAGGCCGCCATTCTTGCCGCCAAGCGCGACAACCCGCGGCGCTCGCTGTGCCAGATTCGCCAATTGCTCGAAGCGGCCGGCACCGTCGCCCGTGGCGGCCTCGCCCGCTCGACCATTCACCGTCTGCTGCAGCAGCACGGTCTGTCACGAATCAGCGGCTCGGCCAGCCTGCCGGAAGAGAAACGCAGCTTTGTCGCCGCGACCGCGGGGGCGATCTGGTATGGCGACGTGATGCACGGCCCACGCGTCCCGATCGGCGGCAAACTCGCCAAGAGCTATCTCGTCTCACTGTTCGACGACGCTTCCCGGTTGCTCACGCACAGCGCCTTCTGCCCTGGCGAGACCGCTCTGGACATCGAAGGCGTGCTCAAGCAGGCGGTGCTCAGGCGCGGCATTCCGCTCAAGTTGGTCGTTGATAATGGCGCCGCCTATCGCGCCGAAACTTTGCAGGGGATCTGCGCCCGGCTGGGCATCCATCTCATTCACTGCCGGCCGTACGCGCCCGAGGGCAAGGGCAAATTGGAGCGCTGGCACCGTACCTGCCGCGATCAGTTTCTCAGCGAACTCGACGAGCGCCATATCGCCAGCCTGGACGATCTCAACGCGCGTTTGTGGGCTTGGCTCGAGCAGGTTTATCACCGCCGCCCGCATGCCAGTCTGGACGGCATCAGCCCTTTGGCACGTTACCAGCAGGACCTGTCCAGGATTCGCCCGCTCGGGCCGTTGGCGGCGAAGCTCGATCTCTTGTTCCGGCATCGCGTCAGCCGTCTGGTGCGCAAGGATGGCACGGTGTCGTATCACGGCAAACGCTTCGAGGTGCCGTTCGAGCTCTCCGGTCAAACGGTGTCTCTGGTGGTCGATCCGCATACCGAGGTAGTGATCGGCGTCGAGGACGAGGAAGGGAAAGCGATCGGCGCGGCGACGCCGCTCGATGCACTGGCCAACGCCACACGTCGGCGACGCCAGCCGGACCCGGCGAACACTGACCCAGCGCCCCCGACGAAGAGCGGCCCGAATCTGATCGAGCTGATCTATCAGCAATATTACGACTGCAAGGGGGAGTGAAATGGACTTGCAACACTTTGGTTTGCGGCATTCGCCGCTGGGCAAGGAAGCGGCCGAGTTGTGGGATGACGGTGCGCTGGGGCTGTTGGCGGAGCGCTTCGCCTGGTTGTTGCACTCGCCCGGAGTCGGCCTGATCACCGGCGAACCGGGAGTGGGCAAGACGGCCGCCTTGCGCCAGCTGACCCGCGGCCTGAATCCGCATCGCCACCTGGTGATCTATCAGGCGGAGACGGATTTCGGGCGGCTCGATATCTATCGCGGTCTGGCGCGCGCTCTGGGAGTGGAAGCGGGCTATCGGCGGGCGCAGCTGTGGCGCGATCTGAAGGAGCGCATCCTGCAACTGGTCGATGGCCGCCAGTTGGTGCCGGTATGGATCATCGACGAGGCGCAGAATCTGCCGCTGGAGTTCTTCCGCGATTTGCCGGCCTTTCTCAACTTCGCTTTTGATACACGCGATGTGATGTCGGTCTGGTTGATCGGCCATCCGGCACTGGCGCAAACACTGGAGCGGGCGCCGTATGCGGCGCTGGCCGGGCGCGTTCAGGTACGCGTGCAGCTCAAACCGGTGCTCGAACGCGAGCGCTTTGCGCAACTGATCCAGCACAGCCTGAAGAGCGCCGGTTGCACGCATACGCTGCTCAGCGATTCGGGTCTGGAGATCTTGCGGCAGGCCAGCAAGGGGCTACCGCGGCACGCCGGGAGAATTCTGCGCACGGCGATGCGCCTGGCGGTACCACGCGGCCTCAATCATCTGCCGGACGATCTCTTGCAGTTGGCGATCGAGGAATTGCGATGAGCCGCCGCTCTGCTCTCCCGTTGTTCCCCGATGGGCTCTCCGATGAAAGCGCGGCAGTGCTCAGTGAATTCCTTAACCAGCTCGCCGTCGCATGCGAAAGCCGTTACTTCGTACAGCTGCGCCGCTACCACCAGCGGCAGATGAATCTGTACGATCCCGAAGCCCCCTGGCGGACCACGCCGCTGCCGCCTCGGTAGCGCCTTCATCCCACGCTGCCGCCGGGATAGATGTTCCCGTCGCAGCGTGGGACTCGGCCAGCGTTTCAACCTCGAAAAGCTTGGGCCGAGGGCTCTAAATCAGCGCAGGACGTAACAGGTGGCACCGCCGCGGCACTATCGCGCTGCAGGGCGCGAGCCGTCCACCCCGAACTCAAGTCTCGACGGTCAGAAGGCTCACCCCGCGCCCGTCGGAGTCGGTCTTCACGGTGATCTCGAAGTTGTTCGCGGTGGCGAGGAACACCGCCGAGGCCATCGCGTTGTAGTTCTTCTCGATCGTTGAGACCGACATCGAAGCCGGGTCGCTGCCGAGATAGAAGATGAGGCTGGCGTCGTTGACGGACAGCTTGGCGACGCGGCCGGTGACGACTCGTATAGTCATGGCGTGCTCCTTCGGTGGTGGTGGGGGAACGAAAAGGCTCAGGCGGGCGCGCCGCTGAACATCATCTGCAGCACGCCGTCGATGCGGCCGTCGCGCGGCGCCGCCGCGATCGCCACTTCGGCCTCGCGGCGGTCGTGGCGCACCGCGTAAAGGGCGTTGCGGTAGCGCGCAAAGTTGTGGTCAAGGAAGTTCAGCGCCAACTGAATTGCCGGCCAGCGTTCGTGCAGCACGTAGTCGGCGTCGATGTAGAACACGTCACCCGGGGTGCGGTATTGCTGAGCGAACTGCGGAACTACCGGCCGGCCGAGGCCGAGCTGCACGCTGCCGATGTCGATCTTGACCGCATGGGTGAAGGTTAGCGGCAGGTTCGGCCCGATCGGCGGAACGTGCACCGTCGGGTCGCTGCGAAAGCCGATGCTGCATGCGCTCTTCGCGCGCTCGTCGAGCAGCTTGTTCAGCGAAGCGTCGCCGGTGCGTGGCGCGGCGATCGACACCAGATGCACGTCGGTCGAGCGCAGCGCATCGGCGATGTCGAGCGCAGCCAGAACCGCCAGCGCGCCGCCGAGCGAGAAGCCGGTGACGTAGACCGCCCGCGCCTTGCCGCCGCGGTCGGCCTGCCGCGCGACCTCGGTGAGCAGCCGGCTGCGCAGCGGATCGTAGGCATGCCAGAAGCCCGAGTGCACCCAGCGCCGGTCGCCTGTGGAACCCGGTGCGGGCGGATAGTGGACTCGTGTGCTTTGCAGGTCAGTCAGGAACCAGTCCTTGAAAGCCCCCTCGTTGCCGAACAGCCGGGTCTCCGAACTACGGAAGGCGACGACCACGTCGCCGGCGTCGGTGCGCGCGACGAAACACTCGGTGTCGGCGCGCCCGGTGTTCGCGACCAACCCCTTGGGCGCGCGGATCGGGGAGCCCCTCACGCGAACCGGCTTCGCCGGGTTTCCTGTCCTCAGGTTCAGAAAGGTGGAAGTCGGCTCGGCAAGCGTGTCGAACTGCGCGCCGCGGAACCTCTCAGCCAAGTCGCACAGGCACAGCATCTCGAGAGCGAGGTCGACGTTCAGGCCCATGGTGGTTCTCCTTCAAAGGATAGGAAATCCAACGGTACCATCAAGCGTATATGAGCTTTCGGTTTCGCGCTCGAAGAATTTCCCGGCATCCTTGAGCAGCACGGCCCGCTCGGACAGGTAGCGGCCAAACGCGCCATCTGGAAACATTGAGGTCAGGCACCCATTGCAGATAATCCGGTCAAACCTCTTGAGAACACCCAGGGTTGACTCTTGGTGCTTATTGAGAAAACGGTCCATGTCGCCTCCCTTGCCGTGCGGTGGTCTACCTTCTACGTGTGGTTGACGATATTGTCCTCGCAAATTAAGTCCGGCGGTATCAGGGGCGACATCCCTTTTTGGTTGCGGCCAACGGTCGCGCTACGTATCACGAGCACGGCGCCACTCCGGTTCTCTCGCAGCTTATCGCGTTACTTTTAAGGAGCACATAGCGATGTCAACCAACTCAGCCACACCGAACATTCTGCTCTGCATTGCCGACGACCTCGGCGAAGCCAACGTCACGATAGCCGGCAGCGGCGCCACGCGCACGATCGAAGTGCATAACGTCGACAACAGCGGGACAGACATTGTCGGTGCCATGCCCAACACCAGTCTGCTGCTACGCAACGGCTTGTATTTTTCCGGCGCGTGGGCGCAACCGGCGTGCTCGCCGACGCGCGCATCGATTTATACCGGACTGCACCCTTGGAAACACGGCGTCGGCAGTCCGATGGGTAATCCGGTACTGGATTCTAGTGCCGGGCTTACAACCCTGCCGAATCTTCTGCCTAACAGTTATGTGTCGGGCCTGTTTGGCAAATGGCACCTTGGCGGCGTGAGCGACGCGGCAACGCCAACAGACCATGGATGGGGTCGCCATATCGGCACGCTGGGTGGCGTACTGCCCGATTACTACGTTTGGTCGGTTGTCGATTCGGCTACCGGCTACACGCCGGTGGCGCTGGATGCGAATGTAGACGTCACGCAGTACGCCACGCTGCGCACCGCGCGGGACGCGACAGAGTGGATCAATGCGAATGCCGCAGACCCGTGGTTTGCCACGATCGCCTTCAACACGCCGCACGATCCGTTCCACGTACCGCCCGGGGGATACGATGCGGCAACGGCAGGCAATCCCGCTGACGACGACTACCTGTTTAACTTGATGGTGCAGAACATGGACGGCAACATCGGCCGCTTGATCGGGACTTCGGGCCAGCCGGGCGGACTGCGCTATTTCCCGCCGATTGCTGCGGATCAGTTGTCGAACACGATTATTATTTTCATCGGCGACAACGGCACTCCGGCCGGCGTTTCGCTGGAAGAACACAAGACAGAAATCTACGAAGGCGGCGTACGTGTGCCGATGATCATCACCGACGGCCAGGCGCTGATGAATGAAATCAACGAACAGGCGATCAGTCCGCGCTTCCTGCATGCCTCGCGCGTGAATGCGACAGCATCACAGATGATCCATGTGACCGATCTCTACGCCACCATCGTGCGCCTGACCGACCCGGCGGCCAATACCTTCCCGAGCGACATGGACGCCAAGGATTTTAGCGGCGTCGTCAAAAATCCCATAATCATCCGTCCGGCGATCAAGCCACCAGTCATCCGGCCCGGCGGCATTCCAACTAGGCCACCGGTGATCGTGCCGCCGATCCTCAATATCGTGCGCGCCTTCAACTTTTCGCAGTGGTACACCAACAGCGGCAACCGGGCCACGATTCGCAACGCGGCTTATAAATTGAATTTCGATGAGACCATGAATCCCCAGTACAGCCTGTACCAATACGTGAGTGGAGAAATTCCCGATCTGGAATATCCGAACATTGTCGACGCATCCGTGGATGTCTTTAACGACGCGCTCAATGGAACCAACGCCGACGCACAGACCAACCTTAACCTGCTGCTGGATGAACTGATCGCGAACTATCAGCAGGATGAGACCACGCCGTTCCCCGATCCGCGCTGAGCGGACGGGCAAGTGTAGAGGCAAGTGTAGTAGTCAAGTTATTTGGGTCGCCCAATAGACGAGAGTAGACCTAATTACGGAGAGGTTTACAGGCCTTTGGCATAACCATATAAAGGTTAACGATTTTTCTCTGCCCGCCTATGACAATGGGGATTATGTCGTCCGAGTGCGGAGGCCCTACTTTCACCCACGGGTATGCTCTATCGTCAGGTCACGTTCCATTTCTGCCAGGCGGGCCATGACGTGGACGAAGAAACGAACTGAAGAAGTGCTGGTGTCGATGGCATCGGTAAGACTATTGGCCGCTACCGCACCTCTCGCCGCTGGGCTGGGAGCACATCAACCTGACCGGCGACTATCTGTGGCGGCAGAACAAGCAGGTCGAGCAGGGCAAATTCCGGCCGCTATGTATACGGCGAGGCTTAACGGTAGTGCCGGTGTCTTAGCGTGCGATTCTTCCGTTTCCTGAGCTGAGCCCCATCACAAGGCAGAAGCAAGCGCCGTCTTGATACGTTTCAGGCCTTCGTCAACGCTGTCCGCCGATTTGATAGCTTCGGGATCGGTGAAACGTTTCTCGGTTATCCAATAGCAGAAGGACGCCTGCGTGAGCCTTGTCCACCGTGCAGCCCTGAAGCATGAATGCTGCAGCCCGGTATTTTCAAGGCCTGGGGGTGCGTCGCAAGAAAAAACCTTCGCGCAAGACGGCTAGACAGCCGGGCGGACTTCTGGCAGGATAGGTGGAGCGTAATCAAATTTCTTCCCTACTCGCTGGCCGTGGCGGTGGCCCTCGAACTGCTCTCGGACCTGCTTTCGTGCGACCAGACCGAGCAACTGCTGGCGATGCACCGCGATGCCAATCTCTGTGTCGCGGTGCGGTCCTTCAGCTCGGCCCGGGTGCCGATCATCAGGACGTGCATCGAGCAGACCCAGTCGTATTGCTGTTTCAACTCTCGCCTGGCCCGATTGATCAATGAACAGGGCAGGGCGCAGGTCGGCAAAGGCTGGGGCAGCGGCAAGCATCCAGACTGTTCCGGATTCACCCCCGAAGAATTCGAACGGCTCGATTTTTCGCGCATCGACCTGGGTGAGTTCATCGCGGAAGTCACGGCCAGCGTGCGCGTACCCACTGCGTCGTCGATCAGGCAGAACGTCCGGCGCACCGTCGAGCAGCGCGTCAATAGCTACTACAACCGGCGATGACTGAGCACGTTTTTCTGTCCGGGCGAGGCAGCGATGCCCTCGGACAGTTGGATGGCGTGGCTACTCTCGGGGAGAGGGAATGAAAGCAGCTCCGAAAGCTCTTGCAATGGCGGTGTGCATCGTGGCTCTGCTGGGCGGCAGAGATGTTCTTGTCGCTGACCTGAAGCAGGTTCTGATCGCAGCGATCGATGCGCCCGATGGGCGATCCGATGGCGATATAAGTGGGCGGATGGCGGAGTTTTTGAAGGGGCAGACGCGCTCGTCTGCGCCGGTGCGGGTTCAGGTCAGAACATTGAGGAAGTTTGCCGAAGCCGGTTGTGCTCGCCTGGAGGCGACGCTGATCCAGGACGACGTGCCGACGAAGGATGGCAAGCGGGTCCCATTTGCCGTTCGCTATGAACTCAATCTGTGCCGTGACGGGCAGCCACCGAGTGAAGGGATCGATCTCGATGCGGCGTCGCGGGCGCTGTCGGGTGAGTCGCGCCGGCAATGATGAGAGAATCGGGCCGTCACTGACCAACAAACGGAGAGTAACTCGATGACCAAGTCTGAACTGATTGAAGCGCTGGCGAGCAAAGCTGATCTGTCCAAGGTGGCCGCGGGCCGTGCCGTCGATGTTCTGCTTGAAGAAATCGTGGCAGCCGTCGCCAACGGCGAATCGGTGACGCTGGTGGGCTTTGGCTCTTTCAAAGCGGCACCGCGCGCGGCTCGCGAAGGCAAGAACCCGAAAACTGGCGAGAAGCTCAGCATTGCCGCCACGACGGTGCCCAAGTTTTCTGCGGGTGCCGTATTCAAGCAAGCAGTGGCCGGCAAGGGCGAAGCCAATAACGGCTAGACGGTTCGCGTGTCACCGTGGCCAGCTGATGTGCGGAAGAAATGATCAGCGAGCGTCGCGGTCTTTGCATTGAGAGTGAGTTCTAGGCGACGTCAGACGCTGACGTGTCGTTGGCTTTACGGATCGATTGCCGACCTCGCTTGGCGCCATCAAATGACGCTGGCTGCGAGTAGTCGGCAACGACGCTGCTGCTCGATCGACCGCATCCCTCGTAGCGTAATTGCCCTCCACAATTCACTACCAGCGTCCTGGACGTGCGAAATGCGCTCGAAAAGTTCGCATTTCAGCACCGTGATCCTCTCGTCGCCGTACTAAAGTCGACTCATGGAATCGACGCTTGGCGCGGATGAATCCGGTCTGTCCGATGAAACGTGAGGTGATGCTATGAATCAACGGTTGATACGTCTTCCCCAAGTCAAGTCCATGGTGGGGCTTGGCCGATCGTCAATCTACGACAAGATCAAAAGGGGCGAATTTCCGAAACAGATCAAGCTCGGGCGCTCGTCGGGATGGGTCGAGGCTGAGGTGCAGTTGTGGATTAGCGAACAGATCCAGGCGAGTCGGTTGGAGCCGGTGACCTGTCGCCCGAACAATCGGGCGATGTGCTAGCACTGCCCTCCAGCGGAGGGTGCTGTTGCCGGCTTAGGTGAACGCGGCTGATCTGATCTGCCCATCAACCA
Source organism: Candidatus Accumulibacter meliphilus (assembly GCF_036625345.1). Lineage (NCBI taxonomy): Bacteria > Pseudomonadati > Pseudomonadota > Betaproteobacteria > Candidatus Accumulibacter > Candidatus Accumulibacter meliphilus. The sequence continues at coordinate 103,570 of NZ_JAZKTZ010000004.1, forward strand.
AAACTCGCTGCAGCGGTATACCGAGATCCGCGTGTGCTCTGCGCTGACGTAGAAGTTGTGCATGTACCACGAGACTCCGGGCTAGTTTGCACGGCACTTGCGGCACGGATAAGGAAGTGGCCTACTCTGGGCCGTCCGTGTTGTCAGAAATCAACCCAGAGCAACTTGCTCGCGTTGATCAGATGGCCTCCTCCGCAAGACGCGGGCAGCGTTGGTTCGATGGGGGCATGTTTGGGGGCATGCACAAGAGCTAATATAAGAAAGTATAATTAAAACAAGGCTCATTATGGGTTTCGGGTTGTTAGCTGAGGAGCAACCCCAAGAGGGATTCGAGAAGTCGCTTTCCGCGATTTTTGGCGTTGTGAACGAACTCGAAGAAGCCGAGGTAGAGAGGAAGACTTTCCTGGGAGATGCCGCGGTGAGGCCGCAGCCAGGAGCGCAGCAAGGACCAGAAGCCCTCGATGGTGTTGACGTGAACCTCATGGAAGCCGTCGCCGTCTTCATCGCGGGCGTACTCGCGGGCGCTGTGGCAGACGGTCTTGTGATTGTAGCCCCACTCAGGCAGACGGCCGTAGATGTCATACTCGTCGGTCAGCACTAGGGTGCCCGGCGCGATGGTGGCCTGGATCAGCGGTTGTATCATGACTTGGCGGACGTTTTCGAGCATGCGGATGACGACTTGACCGCCGCGCTGGATCATGCCGAAAACCGGAGGCTTCTCCTTGGCAAGCGTGCCGCGACCGCGAGCCCCCTTCAGGCGGTTTCTGCGGCCCTTACGGTGTTTTTTTTACTGCCAAAGGATGTCCCTTGTGCCCCGCCACCACATAGACCTCGTCACACTCAACGGTTCCCTGGAGCGCTGGGGCGGGCTTGCGACTGACTACCCCTTCTCGAAGTTGGGTCGCCATCTTCTGAACGTCGTCCTTGTTGAGGCCCAGTTCCTTGCCGATTTGCGTGTTCGACAGGTTCAACCCCATGAAATACAAACACAAGATCCAAGTGCGCAAGGGTAGGTGATGCCCTTCGAAGATCGTGTCGGTTAAGTCGTCAAAGTACCTTTCACAGGACTTACAGCGGTACCTCTGGCGATGTTCCTGGGTCTCATCGCGACCAAACTTGATAACGTGCTCGTCCGCACAATGCGGACAGCGAACACCCTCTGGCCAGCGCAGGTCCCGAACGACTTCGAAGCACTTGGCATCGTTGATAAGGTCCTGGATTTTAACCAGCCCAGTGCTGGCAGTGTGCGTCGTGTACATGCCCCTTTCTCCTAGGTGTTCCTTCCCAGGAGAGCATACGGAATTCCTTGGGCGTTGTCTAGTGCGCCTCTAACGTCGCTTTCGTTGCGCACCAACCTGGAATCCATAATGAGCCTAAAAAATTAGGCATTTAATCGACCCTGGCCCCTTTCTTCTGCTTTCTTCTCTGGCCCCTTTCTTCCTACTTTCTTCCTAAATCATCAGCCGAGGGACAGCCTCGGATTCCGGCGCAGACAGCAAGCCGTGCACGTGCTTGGTCATCTGGACGTAGCCGTGCAGCGCGCAACCGGTGGCTTGGCACGCCTCGCCCAGCCATTCGCGGTAGGCGAGGTAGTCTTCCTCAGCGAAGAAGCAGGCGTCGCGCTTATATCCCCGCTGAACGACGTGCAGGGGAAAACCTGGGAGATGAATGCGGGGACGACGGGCATGTCGTTGAGGATGGCAGGCTCTTCCAATTAAATCGAGCCTGGGCCCTTATATTGCTATTCGACCCTGGCCCCTTTAATTGCTGCTTTAATTGCTTTAGGCTATTGACTTGCATTTAATTCGACCCTGGCCCCTTTAATTCTTTAATTGCACTTTAATTGCAGAAAGATAGCTCACGATGGAGGTTTCAACGCAGACCGATGGCAGTGGATTTTCCATACTTACACCTTAAAAACCGTAGTCTGTTGTTCCGCCTTTGCCGTCTCGCCAGTACCGACTTTTAGGAAAATCGACCCTGGCTCCTTTTAATCCTTCTTTTAATCCTTTCACTTCGGGGTCAGGTCTTTCCATTTGCCTCTGATAAAGTGTGCCCACGACTTCGAGTCTAAGTGGCCTAGTCATCGGGGAAGCACTTGTAGTCAGCTCCAGGACGCACCGCTTGCAGCGCGTCTCGCTGGAACGAAGGGCTAGCCTAACGAATAAGGATAGATCGTGCGCAGCCACGATCTGATCCGTTTGTTGGACGAGCCCGGGCCGGAGGGCTGAGCGCCCCTTCTGCAAATATCTTTTTTGGATTTACCACGCAGGCATAAACGCCGGAGGGCCGGGAGCGAGAAGTCCCGGCGCGCTGCTGGACAGGCAACGAAGATCTTGCGAATCCGGCCGTTTTGGCGTCCCGGCCACCGAACTCCGGGCGACCGCATCAATCAGCTTGGGGAAACTGAAGTCCCGAACGCGGCCAGATAGCGCTGTGAAGGCGGATTACATGATCAGATGGCGACCGCAACGACCGGTGGCACAGCAACGACACCGGACGACGTCGATCGAATCCGCGTCCTGACGATCACCATCACGGCGCCACAGCACGAGCAAAGCATCGCTGGCCGCTCCTTGCGCGGTGGCGTGAAGCGGCTGGGATCGAACTTCAGCAAGAGATGCAGCAAGCCGATCAGGCGCTTGCAATTGGCGTGCAGGAAGCCGAAATTGCGCGCGCGGCGAAAGCCTTTGGGCAAGCACGTGCTGGAGAATCAGCCAGAGGAAATCAGCACCGGTGAGCGAGCGCTTTTCCGACTTGCCGGTTTTCGCGTTGCGATAGCGGAAGCTCACCCGGCCATTCTCGCAGGCAAGGATGTCCTGTTCACGGATGACACCGCGGTAGAGGTAGCGACCGAGGTAGATCAGCGCCTTCTCGCCGCTGCCCACCGATTGGCAGTGCGCCACCCATTCCCGCGGATAGCACGCCGGCAAGCAAATGCCGGCCGCCTCGATCGCCGCCAGCATTTTTGCCCGGAACACCTTGGCCATCGCCTTCTCGTTGAACAGATAGACGCCGTTCTTGCCGCGCCGCTTGCGTCGCCAGCGCTGCTTCGCTGCATCGAGCGCCGCCGCAGGGACGACGAGATGGACATGCGGGTGGAAGTCGAGCCGGCGCGAGTGCGTGTGCAGGACCGCGATCGCCCCCGGCGTGCCTTGTAACTGCCGGTCGTTCTGGCTAAAGCGGTGCACCGTTTCCCAGGCACAGCGCATCAACAAATCGAAGACGACGTCGGCGTGCGCTGCAGCGAGCCCACGCAATTCAGCCGGCAGCGTGAAGGTCAGCAAAAAGTAGTCGGCCGGGACGAGGCGCTGCATCTGACGTTCCAGCCATTGCTGGCTCTCGTGGTGCTGGCAGTGCGGGCAAAGGCGATGGCCGCAGGAATGCGGAACGAGTTTTTGGTGATCGCAGCCTTCGCACTGGACCTGCATCATCGGGCTGGCCGGGCTGCGGCAATCGCGCATCGCCGAGAGCGCCCGAAGCTGCTCGAAGCTCAGCCGGTGGCGAAATTGCGTCATGAAGTCCGCTTCGAACTGGGCGATGACAGAGCCGAAGCGGATCATCGCGGCGTCCCCTTGCCCACGCGATAGCCGTCCATCAGCGCGTTGATGCGCTCGATGGCGTGATGCCTGGTTTGATCCGTCAGATGGGTGTAGCGAACGGTCGTGAGAATCGAGTGATGGCCGAGAATGCGCTGCACCTCGGTGAGCTCGACGCCGGCCTCGACCAGGTGCGTGGCATAAGCGTGGCGCAAACTGTGTGGCGAAATGTTTTTTTTAGCCCGCAGGATTCGACCACCGCTTTCAGTGCTTTCTGAACGCCGCCGCGGTCGAGCGGCGTCCTGGCCGTGCGTGCTCCCGCCGAGCCGCCGCGGCGATTGGGAAACAGCAGGACGGGATGACGGTGGCGCTGCCAGAAACGGCGCAGGAGTTGGTAGGTGGCCGTCGGCAGCGGCACCAGGCGATCCTTGTTGCCCTTGGCATCGCGGATATGCACACGCCCGCGCGCGCCGTCGATGTCGGCGACCGTCAGCCGCAAGCCTTCGCCCAGGCGCAGGCCGAGACTGTAGAGGGTGAAGAAGAAGACCCGGTAACTGAGCACCTGCGTGGCCAAAAAAATCCGCTCGGTCTCCTCGACCGTGACGATGTCCGGCAGGCGCTGCGAGCGCGGCGGTTTGATCAGACCGGGCGCCACCCAGGGTTTCTTCAGCACGTGCTCGTAGTAGAACTTGAGCCCGTACAGATCGAGCTTGAGCGAACTCCAGGAGTGCGTCTCACGCAGGTCGGCGAAGTAATCCAACAGGTCGGACTCGCTCAGATCGTCGATCTGATGAGCGAAGTAGTCTCCCACCCGGCGCACGGCGCGCGAATACGCCTCGATCGTCTTCGGCTGCAAGCCCTTGAGCGTCAGGTGCTTCTGGTGGAGCTCGTAGTTCGTGTCAAAATTCGTCGTTGCGACAGCGGATATGTCTTCCATCTTGCGGTAACCTCGCATTCATCATGAACATCCCTCGGATGAGGGGCGAGGTGACATCTTGACTTCAACACGACTACAGCGCCGCCGTTTCCTCCGCGTAGCGGCTTCGTCCAACTCGCCGAAAGGAGCGGAAAGCTCTCTGGGTGCCGGATGGACTCGACGGACAGATCCACATCCAGCAGTGGCCAATACAGGTGGTCCTGGCTTGGCCATTCGACGGTGGTCAGTTGCTGGATGGTGGCCTGTCGGAACCAGGGGAACTCGGAGAACGGCAAGAGAAGCTCCTCATCGCCGAGAAGCAGCCAAAAACCGTTTTTCGAGACGTGGGTGACTTCAACCGCCAAAGTGTTTGTGCCAGGCATCGACGATCTCCTCAAGGTGGCGAGCAACGACTCGCTCGGCGTCGGCCAATTCCCGCCCGGACAGCCCCGTGTGCTTGGCAAGTTCCAGGCCGGGTTGTAGCCAGAACTCGGCTTCGCCATGCGGATGGGCCACATGGATGTGCATTCTCGGTTCTTCCCGCGAAAAGAAGAAAAGTTGGTATGGGCCATCGCGGACGACTGTAGGGGCCACGCTGTCTCCTGTTGGTTAGCGTTTGCGTTAAGCACGCGCGCGGGCTTCTCCTTCGCCTCGCTGCCCGCTTGTCCCGTCACCCTTACGATCTTGTTGAAACGAGCGTAGTGTAAGCCGAAACCGTCGCCAATGTCCTTCAGGCTGTCACGGCTACTCGCCAACGCGGCACTGCCCGCCCCTGGTTCACGACCCTGCCGTCCCCACCCCATGATTCGCCCGATGCAGCCTTCCGGCAAGCCGCTTCAGCAACAGCAGCAAATCATCTACATAAGTAAACACCACCGGAATCACCAGCAGGCTCAGCACCGTCGACGTCAGCAAGCCGCCGATAACGGCGATGGCCATCGGCGAGCGGAAACTCGGTTCGGCGCCAATCCCCAGCGCGATCGGGGTCATGCCGGCGACCATGGCGATGGTGGTCATGAGGATCGGTTTGGCGCGTTTGTGGCAGGCGTCGATGAGGGCTTCGAAGCGCGCCATGCCGTGCTCGCGCCGGGCCATCACCGCGTATTCGACGAGCAGGATCGAGTTCTTGGTGACGATGCCCATGAGCATCAGGAGGCCGATCACCGACGGCATCGAGAAGCTGTTGTGGGTTACCAGCAGGGCGAAGAAGGCGCCGCCGACCGAGAGCGGCAGCGCGGCGAGGATGGTCGCCGGTTGGAGGAAGTCGTGGAAGAGGAGGACCAGCACGACGTAGATGCACAGGACGCCGATCAGCATCGCCGAGCCGAAGCTGCCGAAGAGCTCGGCCATGCGCTCGGCGTCGCCTGATGGCGGGCGGCTGATTCCGGGCGGCAGGCCCTTCAGCGCGGGCAACTGGTTGGCTTCGGTGACGACGGCGCCGAGGTCGCGGCTGCCGAGTTCGACGTCAATGGTCACGTTGCGTTGGCGGTCGAGGCGGTCGATCTGCGCCGGGCCGCTGCCCAGGCGGATGTCGGCCACCGCTTCCAGCGGCACGGCACCCTTGTTGGCCGGTACGCGCAACTGGCGCACGGCGTCGAGGTCGTGACGCAGGTCCTCGTCGAGGCGGACGCGGATTGGGATCTGGCGCTGCGCGAGATTGAGCTTGGGCAGCTTGGCGTCGTAGTCGCCGGCGGTGGCGATGCGGATGATTTCAGCCATGGCGGCGGCGGTGACGCCGAGGTCGGCGGCGCGGGCGTAGTCGGGCGTGATGTGGATTTCCGGGCGCTGCAGACTGGCGCCGGAAGTGACGTTACCGATCCCCTTGAGCGTGCGTAGCTCGGAGGTGACGGCCTGGCTGGCCAGGCGCAAGGCTTCGGGGTCCTCGCCGGCAAGCACCAGCTTGAGGTTTTCGCCGGTCTGCCCGGCGCCTACCGATACCCGGGTGCCGGGCAGGGCGGCCATGCGCTTGCGGATGTCGGCTTCGATGACTTTCTGTTGGGCACGGTCGTGGCGCGAGACGAGGTTCACGGTCAGGGTCGCCTTGCGCACATCGCTACCGCCAGTGCCCGCAAACGGGCCGTCGTTGCCGCCCGAACTGCGCCCGACGGCGCTGAAAACGCGCGTTACCTCGGGCATTTCCTCGAGCAGCCGGCGGGCCTGCGCGGCGACGGCCAGCGTCTCCTCGAGCGTGCTGCCCGGTTGCAGCTCGATGTTTACCTTGGTCTGCGCGCGATCGGCAGCGGGAACGAAACCGGTCGGCAGCAGCGGCAGCAGCGACAGCGAGCCGACGAAAAACAGGATCGCGGCCAGCGCTGTCGTCTTGCGGTGCTTCAGACACCAGGCTGCCGAGGCGAGAAAGCGGGTCATCAGGCGACTGTCGGCTGGCTGCGCGCCGTGCGCCTTGAGGAAGTAGGCGGCCATCATCGGCGTCAGCAGGCGCGCCACGAGGAGCGAGGCGAGCACCGAAACCGCTGCGGTGATCCCGAATTGCTTGAAGAACTTGCCCGGCACGCCGCCCATGAAAGCGGTCGGCAGGAAGACCGCGACCAGCGTGAAGGTGGTGGCGATCACCGCCAGGCCGATCTCGTCCGCGGCCTCGGTGGCCGCTTCGATCGGCGTCTTGCCCATGCGCAGATGGCGGACGATGTTCTCGATCTCGACGATGGCGTCGTCGACCAGGATCCCGACGACGAGCGCCAGCGCGAGCAGGGTCAGCGTGTTGAGGCTGAAGTCGAAGTAGTACATGGCGGCGAAGGTGGGAATGATGGACAGCGGCAGCGCCGCCGCCGACACCAGCGTCGCACGCCAGTCACGCAGGAACCACCAGACCACCAGGATGGCCAGGAAAGCGCCTTCGAAGAGCAGTTCCATCGAACCGTCGAAGTTGTCCTGCACCGGTGCGACGGTATTGAACGCTTCCTCGATCTGCAACTGCGGGTGTTGCGCCTGCAGCTTGAGCACCGCCTGCCGTACCGCTGCGGCGACGGCGACTTCGCTGGCGCCCTTGATGCGCGTGACCTCGAAGCTGACCACCGGCTGGCCGTCGAGCAGGGTGATGGTGCTGCGTTCGGCGACGCCGTCGCGGACTTTCGCCACCTCGTCGAGGCGGACGCTGCGCCCGCCGGACAGCGGAATCTTCAGCGCGGCAATCTCGGCGACCGTGCCGACCGCCGCCAGCGTGCGCACTGACTGGATGCCGCTGCCGATGTCGCCGCGGCCGCCCGAGGCGTCCTGCTGCACCTGCCGCAGCAGGGTCGATATGTCGCCGGCGCTGACGCCCAGGGCGGCCAGGCGGGCGCTGTCCAGATCGACCTGTACTTCGCGGTCGACGCCGCCGATACGGGCGACCTTGCCGACGCCTTTCACCGCCAGCATGGCTTTGGCGACGTCGTTGTCGACGAACCACGAGAGCGCCTCTTCGTCGCTGCGCTCGGAATGTACGGCGTAGGTGAGGATGGCGCTGCCCGAAGTGGTGACCTTGGAGACCACCGGGTCGCGCATCGCCGCCGGCAGGTCGGCGCGCACGGTGTCCAGCGCGTTGCGCACCTCGTTGAGCGCGATCTCGGCGTTCTTGTCGATATTGAAAGCGACCTTGATCGATGCCGAGCCGTCGGTGAGGGTGGTGGTGATGTGTTCGATGCCGCCCAGCGAGGCGACCTGATCCTCGATCTTGCGCGCCACCTCGGTTTCCATCTGCGCCGGTGCAACGCCTTCGTAAGTGGCGGCGACGGTAATCGTCGGCAGTTCGATGTCGGGGAAGTTCTGGATGCCCAGCGAGCGGAAGCTGCTGATGCCGAGAAAGGTCAACAGGGCGAAGAGCAGCACTGCCGGAACCGGGTTGCGGATAGACCAGGCAGAGAAGTTCATCTGGCCGCCTCCGGCTGCGTTGCTGCCTGCGCCTCGGCGGCCGGCGTTGCTGGCCTGGCCTGCCCTTGCTGGGGCGCTTCTGCGCCTGCCGCCTCGGCGCTTGCTGCCGCTTCGACGCGTACCGCGTCGCCGTCGTTGAGGAAGGCGCCGCCGCTGGCGACGAAGCGTGCGTCGGCCGGCAGCGCTGCGAGGATTTCGACTTGGCCGTCCTGGCGGCGACCGGTGTCGACCTTGATCTGGCGGACGACATTCTGCGCGTCGACCTGGAAGACGTAGCTGTGACCGTCGCGCAGGATCACCGCCGAAGAGGGCAGCGCGTTTGCCGAGCTGCTGCCGGTGAGAATCTCGCCGCTGGCGAACATGCCGGCGCGGGCAGCACTGCCGGTCGGCAGATCGACATAGATCAGCGCCTTGCGCGTCGTCGGGTCGAGCGTCGGTGCCAGCATGCGCACACGGCCATTGATCTGCGCACCATCGGCCAGATGCAGCCTGGCCGTCTGGCCGGGCGCCACGCGCGGCAATTGCTCGGCAGAAACTTCGGCACGCCACTCCAGGCGATTGCCGCGCAGCATGCGGAACAGTTCGTTGCCGGCTTGCACCACGCTGCCCAGCGTGGCGTTGCGGCTGCTGATGACGCCGTCGTCAGGGGCGACAATGCGCGTCTGCGCGAGGCGGACACGCTCGCTCTTGAGCGCTGCTGCCGCTGCGTCGACCGACGCTTTCGCGCTCTGCTCGGCGATCAGGTATTGATTGATCAGCTGCTCGGACATGGCGCCACTGCCCTTGACCCGGCGCGCGCGGTTGGCGTTGGCCTCGGCTTCGCTGACGGCAGCCCTGGCCCTTGCCAGGTTCGCCTCCTGCTGCGCCAGGCTGGCGTCGACACTGTCGCGCGCGAGCTCGGCGAGCAACTGACCACGGCGCACGACGCTGCCGACGTCGACGGCGACCTCGACCACGCGCAGACCACTGGTCTCGGCGGCGATCACCGCCTCCTGCCACGGGAAGACGCCACCACTGACGCTCAGTTGCTGCGACCAGGTGGTCTGTTGCGCTTGTACGGTGCTCACCGCCAGCGCCGTGCGCTTGGCAGGAGAAGTCGGCGTTGCGCTAGCGGCCTTGGCGTTGCCGCTGCCGCTGTGGCTGCGCTCAGAGGCAAAATAAAAGGCAGCGAAGGCCGCGCCGAGCACGAGTACGGCGACGCTGAGGATGGTGGTCAGGCGAGTTCTGGAGGGAGAAGAGGAGGGCATCGGATTTCAGTGAGACGGGCGTTGGGCGGGTGTGTTCGCATGTCTGGCAAAGGCCGCGTGCCGCGGCAAGGGTTCTCGCCGCCGGCTTCGGCCTTTGCGCAATGGCGGCTGGCCGGGTCGAGCAGTGGCTGAGCCATCAATCATCAATCGCGTTTCTGGAGACCAAGCCGACATTATTGCCACTGGCGGGTTAACCGCCGTCGTGGTTTGCAAAGACAGGTAAAGACGTGGCGTTGAAGGAACTCCGTGATCTGCAGGTGAGTGGGGGGGGAGCGGGGAGAGCGGGAGAGCGGGAGAGCGAGGCTGCTACGGGTACCGCTGCCCCGCCCTCCCGCGCCATTGCTCAGCCGCTGTTGCGCAGCCCGGCGGCGATGCCGTTGATGGTGATCAGGCTGCCGCGCTTGAGGCGGATGTCGTCGTCGCCGGCGCGCAGGCGGTGCAGCAGTTCGACCTGCAGGTGGTTGAGCAGGTCGATGTAGGGGAAACGGTTGCGCATCGAACGCTGTAGCAGCGGGTTGTCGGCGAGCAGCTCGTCCTGACCGTTGATCGCCAGCAGCGCTTCGCGCGTGGCATGCCATTCTTCGCTGATGCGCGCGAAGATGCTGCTCCGCAATTCGGCGTCGCTAACCAGTTCGGCATAGCGCGAGGCGATCGCCAGGTCGGACTTGGCGAGCACCATGTCCATGTTCGACAACAGCGTCCGGAAGAACGGCCAATGGCGGTACATTTCCTGGAGCAGTAGCAGACCGTCGGGCCGTTCTGCACGCCAGCGCTTGACGGCGCTGCCGAAGCCGTACCAGCCGGGGAGCATCAGCCGGCATTGTGCCCAGGAGAAAACCCAGGGGATCGCCCGCAGGTCTTCGATCCGTTCGGAGGCGGTGCGCGCGGCTGGCCGGCTACCGATGTTCAGTGTCGCGATTTCGAGGATCGGCGTCGATTCACGGAAGTAGCGGGTAAACCCGGGGGTTTCGTAGACCAGCTGGCGGTAGGTCTGGAAAGCCAGCGTCGACAGCTCTTCCATTGCCTGATGGAAAGCCGCGGTCGGCAGATCGTCGCGGTCGACGCCGAGCAGGCTTTCTTCGAGCGTTGCGGCGGCGAGTATTTCGAGGTTACGGCGGCCGACTTCGGGATTGGCGTACTTCGAGGCGATTACTTCGCCTTGCTCGGTGATCCGGATCTGGCCGGCCACGGCTCCCGGCGGCTGCGCCAGGATGGCGTCGTAGCTGGGTCCGCCGCCACGGCCGACGCTGCCGCCGCGGCCGTGGAACAGGCGCAGGCGGATGCCGTGCTCGGCAAATACCTGCGTCAAGCCGATTTCGGCCTTGTACAGCTCCCAGCCCGAGGTCAGGAAACCGCCGTCCTTGTTGCTGTCCGAATAGCCGAGCATGACTTCGTGTTCGTCGCCGCGCGCGGCGACCAGGGCGCGGTAGGCGGGGAGCGTGAAGAGCTGCTGCATTACCGCCGGCGCGCGCTGCAAGTCATCGATGGTTTCGAACAGGGGGATGATGTTGAGCGCCAGTCGTGGCGTTTCGCCGGGCACCAGCATACCGCCTTCCTTGAGCAGCAGGGCTACTTCAAGGAGATCGGAGACGCCGTCGGTTTTCGAGATGATGCAGTTTGGCAAGGCGCTGGCAGCGTAGCGCTGACGCAGCTCGTGGGCGGCGAAAAAAATCGCCAGTTCGCCACGCGTTTCGGGTGAATAGTCGATGTACGGCGAGTAGAGTGGTCGCGGGCTGGTGATTTCCTCGCTCAACAAGGCAATCCGTGCCGCCTCGTCGAGATCGGCGTAGTTGGCGCAGCACTTGGCCCGCAAAAGCAGTTCGCTGACCGTACGGGCGTGCACCTCGGAATTCTGGCGCAGATCGATCGGCGCCAGATGGAAGCCGAAAACACCGATCGCACGGATCAGGCTGCGCAGGCGGCCAGCGGCGATCAGCTCGGCGCCGTTGGCGATCAGCGAATCGACCAATACCTGCAAGTCGGCGACGATTTGTTCGGGAGTGGCGTAGGCTTCGGCGATGCCAACGGCGTGTTCCGGCGACTCGTGCTGGTCGAGCGCGCTGGAGGTCGCTGCGAGGCGCGCGTAGATGCCGGTCAGTGCCCGCCGGTAGGGCTCGTCGAGGCGCTGTGGCGCGCTGTCCGGCGAAGCTTCGGCGAGTGCTGCGAGGGCGTCGGAAACTTCGACCAGGGTGTGTGACAGCGGCAGCTCGCGACCGAGCGCGTGGATCTCGCCCAGATAAAAGTCGAAAGCGGCAATCGACTGCCGGCGCATGCTTTCACGCAGCACCTCGGCGGTGACGAAGGGATTGCCGTCGCGGTCGCCACCGATCCACGAGCCGACCCGGAAAAAGTTGGGCAGTGCCCACTTCTGGCCAGGAAAGGCCTGCCGAAGCTGGTCTTCGAACTGGCAGTAGAGGCGCGGCAGTTCGACGAAGAAAGTCTCGTCGAAGTAGCTGATGCCGTTCTTGACCTCGTCGATCACGGCCAGACGCGTCGAACGCACCATGCGTGTCCGCCACAGCGTCAGCACCGCACGGCGCAACGCGACCTCGTTGTCGGCGAGTTCGCTCGGCGTCAGGCGCAGCCGATCGCGGTCGTCGAGCAAGCCCCTGACTTCGTGTTGGCAGAAGAGAATGCTCTTGCGACTGACCTCGGTCGGATGGGCGGTCAGCACTGGCGAGATCAGCGCCTGTTCGAGGCATGCGCGCAGGCCTTCGGCGTCGATGCCGGCGGCTTGCAGGCGTGTCAGCGCCAGCTCCAGGCTTCCGTCGCGTGCGGGCGAGCCGATCATTTCGTGCGCTCGCCGGCGACGGACGTGGTGCTCGTCCTCGGCGATATTGGCCAGATGCAGGAAATAGGTGAAGGAGCGGATGACCGCCAGCATCGTGTCGCGTGGCAGCTCGGCGAGGATTCTCTCCAGCTCGGCGCGGGCGTGCTCGTCGAAATCACGATCGAAGCGCACCGAATTCTGGCGGATACTTTCGACGACGTCGAAGACCTCGCTACCCTCCTGCTGACTGACGGTGTCGCCGAGAATCCGGCCCAGCAGCCGAACGTCCTCGCGCAGGGGAAGGTCCTTGTCGGTTTCGGTGGTGCTTGGATCCAGAGAATTCATGTGTCGACCTTTTCGTATGAGAGGTAGCTGCTCAGGCCGGCGATTATAGGTCCTCCCGGCCCGCCGCTGCCGTCGTCGACCATTCGCGAATCTGATCGATGGTCGCCGTGGCGCCGCCGCAGACGTTGAACAGCACTCGAGAAAAGCCGGCGAGCGCCCGTGAGCCTTCGCAGGCCAACGCCAGGCCAACGCCAGGCTGGCGCCACAGGCGGTCTCGACGGCGATCACCGGCACCCGCCCGAGATCGTTGCGTGCAGTATAGGGTTTGCTGCACGACGCCAGTCACCGGGAGGGTGTTTTGAGCTACCATGTCCATTGAGGGGTGTTCTCCCTCACCTGCAGGACTGTCGCAGTTGCTTGTCGTTATCCCCTAATTTTTCAAGGAGAGTTTCGATGCTACGTCAATTAGCCATAGGTTCAGCATTCGCGGTTTTAGCAGCAGGTAGCGCTTGGGCAGGCGAGTACGGTACGCCGGCCGAAGCCAAAGCCATGCTCCAGAAAGCGGTCGCCGCGGTGAACGCCGACAAGGCCCAGGCCCTGGCGATGTTTACCAAGGGCGAGGGCGGTTTCAAGGACCGCGACCTGTATCCCTATTGCGGTGGGCCTGACGGCAATTTCACTGCCCATCCGTCACTGGTCGGCAAGAGCCTGAAGGATCTCAAGGACAAGGCCGGCAAACCGCTCGGTGTCGAGGTTTACGCGGCTGCCAAGGATGGAGTGATCGTCGAAGTCTCCTACATGTGGCCGCGTCCCGGACAGACCGATCCGGTGAACAAGGTGGTGTACGTCACCAAGGTCGGCGACCAGGTCTGCGCGGTCGGCTATTACAAGTAGAGTTCCTGCCGTCGGGCTCACGAGATCGCGTGCCACTGGCGTCAGGCCGTGATTGGCGTGACGCAAAAAGAACCCCGCTACGGCGGGGTTCTTTTTGCGTGGCCTGCAGCGTTCCGGCAGCAAGCTGGCTTGTGCGGGCGATGCTGACTGGCTTCCTCAGGAAGCACGCCCGCAGCGCCGTCGCTCGGTCGCTCAGTCGCTCAGTACACTTCCGGAATGAAAGTCTGGTCCGACATTGGCGGCCGCACGTAACCGATTTCCTCCTGCCGGGGCGGCAGGACGATGGGCTCGGGCGTCAGATCTTCGTAGTCGATCATGTTCAGCAGATGGGTGATCACGTTCAGGCGGGCGCGCTTCTTGTCGTCGCCGTCGACGACGTACCAGGGCGCTTGCTTGATGTCGGTATGGGCAAACATGTTGTCCTTGGCCCGCGAGTACTCGACCCAGCGCGCGCGCGATTGCAGGTCCATCGGGCTGAGCTTCCAGTGCTTTTCCGGATGGAAAATGCGTTTCTGGAAACGGCGCTCCTGCTCCTCGTTGCTGACCGAGAACCAGTACTTGATGAGGATGATGCCGCTGCGTACGAGCATACGTTCGAACTCCGGGCAGCTGCGCAGAAACTCGCGGTATTCCTCGTCGGTGCAAAAACCCATCACCCGTTCGACGCCGGCCCGGTTATACCAGCTGCGATCGAAGAGCACCATTTCGCCGCCGGCGGGAAGGTGCTGCACGTAACGCTGGAAATACCACTGCCCGGTTTCCCGGTCGGTGGGCGCCGGCAGGGCGGCGACGCGCGTGACTCGCGGGCTGAGGCTTTCGGTGATGCGCTTGATCGTTCCGCCCTTGCCGGCGGCGTCGCGTCCTTCGAAGAGGACGACGACTTTCAGTTTCTTGAACTTGATCCACTCCTGCAGCTTGACGAGTTCGACCTGCAGTTTCCCCAGTGCTTTCTCGTAGTTCTTCGTCTTCAGCGGCGTCTTGCGCGTGCTCTTGACGCTTTCCACTTCCTTTGCCGCCGCGGCTGCCGGCTTTTCTGCTGCCGGTTTTTCTGCTGCCGGCTTCGCTTTAGCTGTCTTCACGGCTTTCTCCTCCTTGGCCTTTACCGGCGCTTTCTTCGGTTCTTCTGCGGCCACTTTCGCTGCCGGTTTAGCAGTTGTGGCCTTGGCTGGAGCGCTGGCCGGAGGCGCGGCCTGGTCCACGGTCACGCTTTCGGTGGTGGCTTGATCGCTTGCTGGTACGGCCTCTGTTTGCTCGGTATTGACTTCACTCATTGATGCCTCCTTGGTGTGGCTGAAAAGCGGATTGGAGATGAAAGCGTGTCCTTGGCACGGGTGCTGCAGTTTATGGGGATGTGCTGTTCCCTTGCCGATACCGCGGCAACCGGAAAACCGCGAACTGCAGCGCCAAGCGACGGCAGCGGTTTCGCTGCCTCGGAAAAGATAGATCAATGCGACTTTCAATTGCTGGCATGCTTCTTTTCATGGTTGCGCCTGAACGACCATGGCCGGCAATTATCATGCATTTTTCCGCAGAGATGAACATTGTGGCGCACGAAACGTGCAATTGGTCTTTGCAACTACAAAAAAGTTCGACGTCAGTTGTCACCGATCGTCGTCCTGGCGGGGTGTTCGACAGAGAGGCAAAATAAAACGAGCGCCAGCTGGGCTGGCGCTCGTCGATCTTTTCGCGGGGTTCGGAGAGCAGGTGGAAGCTGTGCTCAGGCTCGCTTTCTCTGCGCCAGCCGTCGGCCGGTGTAGCTGCTGTCGGCGAACAATTTGCGGGAAAAGTGGCTTTGGGTGAAGCCTGGCTCTCAGGCCAGTTTGGCGAACGCTTCGATGACTGCGGGGGGGGCCTGGACCATTTCGATCAGGACGCCTTCGCCACCGATCGGGAATTCGTCATTGGCTTTCGGATGCATGAAAGTGATGTCGAAGCCGGCCGCACCCTTGCGGATTCCGCCCGGTGCGAAGCGCACGCCGTTGGCCGAAAGCCACTCGACTGCCTTCGGCAAATCGTCGATCCACAGGCCGATGTGGTTGAGTGGCGTGACATGCACGGCCGGTTTCTTTTCCGGGTCGACCGGTTGCATCAGATCGACTTCGACCTTGAACGGGCCGGAACCGATCGCGGCGATGTCTTCGTCGACGTTCTCGCGTTCGCTGACGAAGTTGCCGGTGATTTCGAGGCCAAGCATGTCGATCCATAACTTGCGCAGTTTCATCTTGTCAGGGGCGCCGATGGCGATTTGCTGGATACCTAGGACTTTGAAGGGGCGTTGGCTCATAGGAGTTCTTTCTCTGTGGCGGAAGGAAAAAAAGCGCTCGCTGCGCGACCTCAGTCGCGAGCGGAACGACGTATGGCGGTGGCGGCTGCAATTTCACCACTGCGGGAAAACGCTTCGACATTCTCTTCAATGGTATCAGGGTCGTAGACATAGTTCACCATCAGTCCGTACGACTGCTGGCCGCCGCGCGAGGAGGTGTCGGCCAGATAATTGAGGCGTTCGATGCGTGCGCCGTTGCCGAGGTGAAAACGGGCGACCGGGTCGTACGGGTGCTCACCCTTGCGGGCTGTGAGCAGGTAACGTGCGGCGAGGCGTGTCAGCCCGTGCTGCAGGCTGGCGGCCAGCTGCTCGTCCGCGGCCCAGTTCTGTGCAGAAAACAGCGCTGCAAGATCGGACGCGCCAACAACTGGCGCCATCTCCGGCGGCAGCCGCCGCTTGATCTTGGCCAGGTCGGCGTCGGTGAATGCTTTTGGCCAGGCTTCGGGCTGGCTCTCGGCCCAGCGCCTGAAAGTGGGCAGCGGCGAAAGCGTGGCAAAGCTGGTCAGTTTCGGGTAATCCCGCTTCAGGTCGTCGACCACCCGCTTGAGCAGGAAATTGCCAAACGAGACGCCACGCAGGCCCGGTTGGGTGTTGGAGATCGAATAGAAGATCGCCGTGCTGGCACGCTGCGCATCGAATACCGGCGCGTGCTCGTCGAGAAGGGCCTGAACGTTGTCGGCCAGGTGCTCGGTCAAGGCGACCTCGACGAAAATAAGCGGCTCCATCGGCATGCGCGGATGAAAGAAAGCGTAGCAGCGGCGATCGGAATCGAGTCGATTCTTGAGGTCGCTCCAGGAGCGGATTTCGTGCACCGCTTCGTACTGGATCAGTTTTTCCAGCAGCGCTGCCGGCGAGTTCCAGGTGATGCGCTGCAGTTCGAGGAAGCCGACATCGAACCAGGCGCTCAGGCGGGACTCGAGCTCGCGGTCGAGCGAACGCAGGGCGGGATCCTTGTCCAGAAAGCGCAGCAGATCGGCGCGTAGATCAACGAGAAACTTGACGCCCTGCGGCAGGGCGTTGAATTGCGTGAGGATGCGCAGTCGCGACGAGCGCATGGCGTTACGCAGGGCCGATTCGGCTGTCCACTGCTGATCGCTACCGATGGCCGCCTGATAGTCGGCGTGGGCCCTGGCGACCGACTGCGGGTCGGGACCAAAGTCATTGGCGATGGTGCTCAGGAAAGTGGCACGGCCATCATCATTGAGGTGCTGATAGGTTTCAGCCAGCACGGCGGCGCGTTGGCGGACCGAGACTTCACCGCCGACGCCACTGGCGCACTCGCGCAAAAGATCGCGAACGCGACCGAGGGGTTTTCCTTCCAGCTCGAGCGGGCCGGGACTCTCGAGCAGTTTGCGCACCCGGCGCAGCCCCCGGACAACAAAGCCCTCTGACATCCTTTTCTCCTCCGTCCCGCGGCAAGCCGCGCGTCCAGCTTAGATGCGTTGGCGATGGGCGAGGACGAGCAAAAGCAGACCACAAAGAATCATCGGCAGGGACAACCACTGCCCCATGCTGACGGTAAATGACAGGCCAAGGATACCATCATCAGGAGATCGGAAATACTCGGCGAGCCAGCGCAGGCTGCCGTAGCCGATGAGAAAGACACCTGAAACGGCACCGCGCGGTCGCGCTCGCGCCGAGTACCACCAGAGCAGAACGAACAGGGCCAGCCCTTCGAGGCCCGCTTGATAGAGCTGCGAAGGATGGCGCGGCAAGTTGTCTACCCAGGGAAAAACCATCGCCCACGGCAGCGCAGGGTCCGCCACGCGGCCCCACAACTCGCCGTTGATGAAGTTTCCGATGCGTCCGGCGGCGAGACCGAGCGGCACCAGCGGGGCAATGAAATCAGTGATTTCGAACCAGGTCCTGCCGATCTTGCGGGCGTACAAGGCCATCGCCACGAGGACGCCGAGGAAGCCGCCATGAAACGACATGCCTCCCCGCCAAATGGCGAGAATCTCGAGTGGGTGTTGCAGGTAGTAGTCCGGCTGATAGAAGAGAATCTCGCCCAGACGGCCGCCGACAATGACGCCGAGAACGCCATAGAAGAGCAGGTCGTCGAGCTGGCGCACCGTCCAGCCGCTGTTCGCAAGCTGTGGATGAGTCAGGATGCGCTGCCGACCCAGCCACCAGAACTGCAGGAAGGCGGCCAGGTACATCAGTCCGTACCAGTGCACTTTCAGTGGGCCGAGCGCAAGCGCGACGGGGTCGAACTGGGGATGGATCAACACGGCGCGAGGACTCGGAGGCTTTCGGATAGAATTCGCATTATATCGCGCCACCCTCAGGCGCGTTCCGGATTGGAGATTGGCAATGCCTGACTATCGTTCCCGCACCTCGACCCACGGTCGCAACATGGCTGGCGCCCGCGCCCTGTGGCGCGCAACCGGCATGAAGGATGGCGACTTCGGCAAGCCGATCATCGCCGTCGTCAATTCCTTTACCCAGTTCGTTCCGGGTCACGTGCACCTCAAGGACATGGGGCAACTGGTGGCGCGCGAGATCGAGGCCGCTGGCGGGATCGCCAAGGAATTCAACACCATCGCCATCGATGATGGTATCGCCATGGGCCACGACGGCATGCTCTATTCGCTGCCTTCGCGTGACTTGATCGCCGACTCGGTCGAATACATGGTCAATGGCCATTGTGCCGACGCCATGGTCTGCATCTCGAACTGCGACAAGATCACGCCGGGGATGCTGATGGCGGCAATGCGGGTGAACATCCCGACGATCTTCGTCTCCGGCGGCCCGATGGAAGCCGGCAAGGTTGACTGGGGTGGCAAAGTCATTGCCATAGACCTGGTTGATGCCATGGTCAAGGGCGGCGACAGCAATTGTTCCGACGACGAAGTCGACAGCTTCGAGCGCTCGGCCTGTCCGACCTGCGGTTCCTGTTCCGGTATGTTTACGGCCAACTCGATGAACTGTCTGACCGAGGCGCTCGGCTTCTCGCTCCCCGGCAACGGTACCGTTCTCGCCACGCACGCCGATCGCAAGGGGCTTTTTCTGGAGGCCGGCCGGCAGATCGTCGCACTGTGTCGTCGCTACTATGAGCAAGAGGATGCCTCGGTGCTGCCGCGTTCGATCGGCAGTTTCGAGGCCTTCGAGAACGCCATGACGCTCGACGTATCGATGGGCGGCTCGACCAACACCGTGTTGCATATTCTGGCGGCGGCACAGGAGGGCGGGGTGAACTTCACCATGGACGACATCGACCGCATTTCGCGCCAGGTGCCGTGCCTGGCCAAGGTGGCGCCGGCGACACGTGATTACCATATCGAGGATGTGCACCGTGCCGGCGGAATTTTCTCGATTCTCGGCGAGCTCGACCGCGCCGGCCTGATTCATCGCCAGCAGCCGACGGTGCACGCGACAACGCTTGGCGAGGCGATCGACCGCTGGGACGTGATTCGCAACCAGGACCCGGCGCTGATCGAGTTTTTCCGGGCGGCACCCGGCGGCATTCCGACGCAGACGGCTTTTTCGCAAAACAGGCGCTATCCGGAGCTCGACGTGGATCGCGCCAACGGTTGCATTCGCAACCGTGAGCATGCCTACTCGCAGGATGGTGGCCTGGCCGTGCTGTATGGCAATCTGGCGACCGACGGTTGCATCGTGAAGACTGCGGGCGTTGACGAAAGCATCTGGGTATTCACCGGCAAGGCGCGGGTGTTCGAAAGTCAGGACGATGCCGTGCAAGCGATTCTGTCTGATCAGGTCAAGGCGGGTGAGGTGGTGGTCATCCGCTACGAAGGGCCGAAAGGCGGTCCGGGCATGCAGGAAATGCTTTATCCGACTTCCTACCTGAAATCCAAGGGACTGGGAAAAGCCTGCGCCCTGCTCACGGACGGCCGTTTTTCCGGCGGCACTTCCGGTCTGTCGATTGGGCACGCTTCACCCGAGGCCGCTGAAGGCGGAGCGATCGGCCTGGTCGAAGAGGGGGATGTGATCGAAATCGACATTCCTGGTCGCCGCGTTCACCTGGCCATAACGGAAGCCGAAATGGCCAGGCGTCGTGCCGACATGGACGCCCGCGGCGAAACTGCCTGGCAGCCGGCAAGCACGCGTCAGCGGGTGGTTTCAAAAGCCTTGCAGGCGTATGCGCTGATGGCGACATCGGCGGCGACCGGCGCCGTGCGTGATCTGGAACAGCTGAAGAAGCGCTGATCTGGGAGCGCCAATGGCCCTTGACCTCTGGCTCGGTTTTCTGCTGGCGTCGCTAGTGATCTCGATCACTCCCGGCCCGGGAGCGGTGACCAGCATGAGTGCCGGACTAAACTACGGCTACTGGCTGGCTTTGCGCGCAATCCTCGGTCTGCAGGCCGCTTTGTTGATACAGCTGATGGTCGTCGCTGCCGGGCTCGGCGTGTTGGTGGCGACTTCGGCGTTCGTCTTCGATCTGGTCAAGCTCGCTGGTGCAGCCTATCTGATCTGGCTGGGCATCGAGAAATGGCGGGCGCCGATAGCGGGGATCGATCAGGCAGGTGTTGCGCCGGCACCTGCCAACGGCCTTTTCTGGCAAGGCTTGCTGGTCAATCTGAGCAATCCGAAGGCCATTCTCTTCATCGCCGCGCTGGTGCCGCAGTTTGTCGACGCGGGAAGCCCGCAGTGGCCGCAGTTCCTGCTCATCGGGATCACCATGTGTGCGGTCGACATCCTCGTCATGTCCGGCTATGCGCTGCTGGTGTCGCGACTGCGCCGCTGGCTGCGCGACGCGCGCGCATTGAGGACCCAGAATCGTCTTTTCGGTGGCTTTTTCATCACCGCAGGAATCCTCCTCGGCGCTTCGAGCAGGCATTGACACTTGGCCGTGGCGGCCGCGAGGCGGGCAGCGACTGCCGGGGGATGTCAACGCTCCGTGTTGCCAATGCGTTATGTGCGCTTACGTTTGCGCCACCGGTAACGCGAATCAACGGGCTTTGCAAGCGGGCCAAACTGAAATAATATCGCGGCGTACCAAACCATCTTTCTGAACGGAGTAAGAGTATGAAAGCGATCTACGTGAGCCTGCTGGCTGCTGCCGGCGTAATGTCTGCCGGTGCCGTCCAGGCTGAAGACGCAGCGGCCCTGGCCAAGTCCAAGAACTGCATGACCTGCCACCAGGTGGACAAGAAGGTCGTCGGTCCGTCGTACAAGGACGTGGCGAACAAGTACACCGCCAAGGACGAGCCCATGCTCGCCGCGAAGATTATTTCGGGTGGCAAGGGTACCTGGGGCCCGGTGCCTATGCCGCCGAACAAGGTGACGCCCGAAGAGGCCAACACCCTGGCCAAGTGGATCCTCAGCCTGAAGTGATCACTGCATGAAGAAAAACCGGCCCAGGGCCGGTTTCCTTTTTTTGGAGCAGCCGAGCAAGCGCCATGCATCTCGACAACAGATATGCATGTTGACAAGCTCATGATGTGCTTGGACAATCGCGCGTTCGCTACCCCATTAAAAACACAATATTGGAGATGACACCTATGAATCAAGTACATATGCCTGGCGTTCTGATCGCTCTGGCCGCGTCTGTGGCGCTGATTGGTTGTGGCAAGAAGGAAGAACCCAAGGCGGCGGCACCTGCGGCAGCCACTGCGGCGGCGCCGGCGCCGGCGGAAATGATTGTCAAAATCGGCCACGTTGCGCCGCTGACCGGCCCGATTGCCCACCTCGGCAAGGATAACGAGAACGGTGCTCGCATGGCGGTCGACGATGCCAATGCACAAAAAATCACCATCGACGGCAAACTGGTCAAGTTCGAACTCCTCGGTGAGGATGACCAGGCCGACCCGAAGACTGGCACGGTCGTTGCCCAGAAACTTGTTGACGCCAAGGTCGTCGGCGTCGTCGGTCACTTGAATTCGGGGACCACCATCCCTGCTTCTTCCATCTATAACCAGGCTGGCCTGCCGCAGATCTCGCCATCGGCGACCAATCCGAAGTACACCCAGCAGGGCTTCAATACTGCCTTCCGGGTGATGGCCAATGATGTTCAACAGGGCTCGGTGGTCGGTACCTACGCCGCCAAGGACCTGGGTGCCAAGACCATCGCCATCATTGATGACCGTACGGCCTACGGGCAGGGTCTGGCGGACGAAGTCGAGAAGGCTGCCAAGGCCAACGGCGCGACAGTCGTCGCGCGTGAGTTTACCAACGACAAGGCCATCGACTTCAAGGCCATTCTCACCAAGATCAAGGCAACCAATCCCGACGTGATCTTCCTCGGCGGCATGGACGCGGTCGGCGGCCCGATGCTCAAGCAGATGAAGGAGCTGGGCATCAACGCACAGTTCACCACCGGTGACGGCGGTTGCTCGCCCGAGCTGATCAAGCTTGCCGGTGTGGCGTCCGAAGGCGTCATCTGTACGCAGGCCGGTTTGCCCGCCGATAAACTCCCGAATGGTCAGAAATTCCTCGCCGACTTCACCAGCAAATATGGGCAGATTCAGATCTACTCGCCGTACAGCTACGACGCCGTGATGGTCCTGATCGACGCCATGAAGCGCGCCAATTCGGTCGATCCCGTCAAGTATCTGCCGGAAGTCGGCAAGACCTCGTACGAGGGGGTGACCGGCAAAGTCGAGTTCGATGAAAAAGGCGACATCAAGAACGGCGCAATCACCGTTTTCGAGATCAAGGATGGCAAGCTGGTCACTCTGAAGAGTGAAGGCGGCGCCATGGCTGCCGCTGCGCCGGCAGCTGCGGCTGCGCCTGCGGCTGCGCCTG
This sequence comes from Candidatus Accumulibacter meliphilus, assembly GCF_036625345.1. Lineage (NCBI taxonomy): Bacteria > Pseudomonadati > Pseudomonadota > Betaproteobacteria > Candidatus Accumulibacter > Candidatus Accumulibacter meliphilus. The sequence goes on from NZ_JAZKTZ010000004.1 coordinate 126,119, forward strand.
CGGCTGCTCCCGCGGCTGCTCCCGCCACGGAAGCCAAGCAGTAAACCTGGCAACCGGCACCACGGGGACGACAGCTTTGCTGCCGTCCCCGCGCTTACCTGCATCCGCTCAGCATGAGCCGGGCCTTGCGCCCGCACGCCCGATTCCTGGCGCCCTGAGTCGGAACCTGCGGTTCGCCCCACGCACATTGTTGCGGAAAGCTCGACCATGGACACTCTCCTCCAGCAACTGATCAACGGCCTTACTCTCGGCGCGGTCTACGCGCTTGTCGCTCTCGGATACACGATGGTCTATGGCATTATCGGCCTGATCAACTTCGCGCACGGTGAAGTGGTGATGATCGGCACGATGGTCGCTTTCACGGTCATTGTTTCGCTTGCCGGTTCCGGCATGCCGCCGCTACTCATTCTCGGCATTGGCCTGCTGATTTCGGTGTTGGTGTGCATGGTGCTCGGCTGGTTCCTGGAACGGGTGGCCTATCGCCCACTGCGTGGTGCGCCGCGGCTGACGCCGCTGATCACCGCGATTGGTATGTCGATGGTCTTGCAGAACGTGGCCATGATCATCTGGGGCCGGAACTACATTACCTTTCCGCCGATGATCGAGAAGCACATTTTCCATATCGGCGGTGCGACTTTCACCAACGTGCAGGTCGCCATTGTTACCATCGCCGCGCTGGTGATGTCCGGCCTGATCTATCTGGTGCACCGTACACGCCTCGGCATGGCCATGCGCGCAACGGCGCAGAACCCGCAGGTGGCCTCCCTGATGGGCGTCGATATCAATCGCGTCATTGCCATGGCTTTCATCATCGGCTCGGCGCTGGGTGCCGTTGCTGGCTGTATGGTCGGTTCGTATTACGAAATCGCGCATTACCAGATGGGCTTCATGCTCGGTCTGAAGGCCTTTACGGCAGCCGTTCTGGGCGGTATCGGCAACCTCGCCGGGGCCATGGCCGGCGGTATTCTGCTGGGCGTGATCGAGGCCCTCGGCGCGGGCTACATCGGGCAACTGACGGGTGATTTTCTGGGTAGCCACTACCAGGATATCTTCGCCTTCGTGGTCCTGATCGTGGTTCTCATGTTTCGTCCCTCGGGTCTCTTTGGCGAACGTACGGGAGATCGCGCATGAACGGCCAAGTGAAGACATCTGTTCCCTGGCAGCGGCATTGGCTGGCTGTGGTGCTGATCACCGTGGTCCTGCTGGCCGTGCCTTTCGTTGCCGCACTGGGTGGCCAGGCCTGGGTACGCATCGCGAATTTCGCGATTCTTTATATTTTCCTGGCGCTCGGCCTGAATATCGTCGTCGGCTACGCCGGCCTGCTGGACCTCGGTTACGTTGCCTTTTACGCGGTCGGCGCCTACGTCTATGCTTTGCTGGCATCGCCACACTTCGGGCTGCACTTGCCATTCTGGGTCATTTTACCGCTGGGTGCCGGCGTCGCCTGTCTCTTCGGGATGCTGCTCGGTGCGCCGACGCTGAAGTTGCGGGGTGACTACCTGGCCATCGTCACGCTCGGCTTCGGCGAGATCGTGCGCATCTTCCTGAACAATCTGAATGCGCCAATCAACGTCACCAATGGTGCGCAAGGGATTACCCTGATCGACCCGATCAGGATCGGTGATTTCTCGTTTGCCGACACAACGACCATCTTTGGCCTGCAAATCTCGGGGCCCCAGAAATACTACTACCTGCTGGTGGCGCTGGCGATCATGGTGATCATCGTCAATGTCCGCTTGCAGAATTCTCGGGTCGGTCGTGCCTGGCAGGCGATTCGCGAGGATGAGGTGGCCGCTAAAGCCTGCGGAATCAACACCCGCAACATCAAGCTGCTGGCTTTCGCCATGGGGGCCTCCTTCGGGGGCATCGCCGGCGGCGTGTTTTCGGCAATGCAGGGCTTCGTCAGCCCCGAGAGTTTCTCGCTGATGGAGTCGATCACCATCCTGGCGATGGTCGTTCTCGGCGGCATGGGCCATATCCCCGGTGTCATTCTCGGGGCGATCCTGCTGACCGCGCTTCCCGAGGTCTTGCGCTATGGCATCGAGCCGCTGCAGGATGCGCTTTTCGGGCGCATGATCATTGATCCGGAAAGCTTGCGAATGCTCATCTTCGGCCTGTCGATGGTGCTCGTGATGCGCTTCCGGCCGGCAGGTCTGTGGCCTTCGCCACAACGCCGTCGCGAACTTGCCGAAAGCACGCGTTGACCATGAGCGAACCACAGATTCTTCTCGAAGCCCACGATGTTGCCAAGCATTTTGGCGGCGTCAAAGCTTTGCACGACGTTTCGCTGACCATTCGGCGAGGTGAGATCTACGGCCTGATCGGCCCCAATGGGGCCGGCAAGACGACCTTTTTCAACTGCCTGACTGGTCTCTACAAGAACGAGAGCGGCCATTTCGTCTTCGACGGCGAGAAGCTGGCCGCCGATGCTCCGCACAAGGCGGCCGAAGTCGGGATTGCCCGCACGTTTCAGAACATTCGCCTGTTCGGGAACATGTCGGCGATCGAGAACGTGATGGTCGGACGGCATCTGCGTACGCATGCGGGCGTGCTTGGTGCGATCATTCGCAATCGGGCGACGATGGCCGAAGAGGCGGCGATTACTCGTCGCGCCGAGGAGCTTTTGCACTACGTCGGTATTCACGAACGGGCGCACGATCTGGCCAAGAACCTTTCCTACGGCGACCAGCGCCGGCTCGAGATTGCCCGCGCCCTGGCCACCGAACCCAAATTGCTGGCGCTCGACGAACCTGCTGCGGGGATGAACGGCACCGAAACGGAAGCCTTGCGGATCCTTGTCGAAGGCATTTGCCGGGATGGCGTGACGGTCTTGCTGATCGAGCACGACGTCAAGCTGGTGATGGGCTTGTGCGGACGGGTGGCAGTACTCGACTACGGCGAAAAGATCTGTGAGGACGTGCCCGCAGTGGTGCAGAAGGATCCTCGCGTCGTCGAGGCCTACCTCGGTGGTTCGGTCGCCTGAAGGAAAAGAAGAATAATGCTTGAAGTTACCGGACTACGCGTTTCCTACGGTGGGATCCAGGCCGTTCGCGGCATCACGTTTCACGTCAATGAGGGCGAGATGGTCGCTCTGATCGGTGCCAACGGCGCCGGCAAGAGCAGTACCCTGCGCGCCTTGGCACGATTGCTCGATCCTGTCGGTGGCAGTATTCGCTATCGTGGCAAGGAACTTGTCTCCCTGCCGCCGTATCAGCTGGTCGGCGAAGGGATCGCGCTGGTGCCCGAAGGCCGCGGTGTTTTTCCGCGCATGAGCAGCCTCGAAAACTTGCGCATGGGCGCCTATCCCCGCACTGACAAGGCCGAAATCGAACGCGATCTCGAGCACGTTCTGGCGCACTTTCCGCGCCTCAAGGAGCGCGCCCAACAGATCGCCGGGACCCTTTCCGGTGGTGAGCAGCAGATGCTGGCCATCGGTCGCGCACTGATGAGCAAACCCAGGCTGATGCTGCTCGACGAACCTTCGATGGGTCTCGCGCCGATCATGGTGCAGAAGATTTTTGAGGTTATTCGTACGGTGTCACTGGAGGGTATGACCATTTTGCTCGTCGAGCAGAACGCCAAGCTGGCATTGGAGGTCAGTCAGCGTGGTTACGTCATGGAGAGCGGCGAAATTACCATCACCGACGAGTCGAAGAAACTACTCGCCGACCCGAAGGTACGCGCCGCCTACCTCGGCGAGTAGTGCCGCAGAGTCGCAGAGCCGCGCTAATCGCGACGCTATTGCTGTCGCTTGCGGCGACAGCCGAACAGTCGCCACCTGCCTGCTAGAACTCCACCGCTTCGGCGAATGCCTGTGCCTGCAGTTGCGCGCGATTGAACTGGTCTGCCGTCAGGCCGAGCATCGCCGCCTGTTCGGCAATCAGCTCGCCCTGATCGCCTTCGCTGGACAGTGCCAGTTCGAGGAAGGGCAGATAGCGGCCGCCATGCCCGAGCAGCGCATCGCAGATCGCGTCGGGTAGGCGCATGGCATCGAGTGCCTGCTCCATGCCGACGCCGAGCAACACGTCGAGCAAGGAGAAAGCCCCGGTAATGAAGAGGTTGTCGTACTCCGCTTTGTCGACCAGTCCGGCTGAGAGCAATTCCATCAGCCGGCCTCGCAGCAGGGCGGTGTACATCAGCGCCGGTGCCATCGGGTCCTTGCTGGCGGTCGCCAGCAGCAGTGACAACCAGCGATTGAGCTTGTCGTAGCCGAGCATGTTGACGGCGTGCCTGAAGGACTGGATTTCGCAGGACAGGCCAAAGCCGGCCGAGTTGATGTAGCGCAGCAGCTTGTAAGACATCGCTACGTCGTGCTTGAGCGCGGCCTCGATTTCCCGAATATCAGCATTCTGGCGGACCAGATTGAGTACCCGTACGATGTTCGTCTGCGCCGGACTGAGCGTCTTGGCGAGCTGGCTGGTCGGCCTGGTGAAGAACCATCCGGCGGCAGCGGTCATGCCGCCATCCATGCAGGCCCGGAAATCCTCACTGGTCTCGATATTCAAAGCGATCCCAATGCCGTAGTTTTTGGTGCGCGCCGCCAGCAGTTTCAGCTGCGCGAGCGTGAACTGCCTGGCGTCAAAAGCGATGAAGCGAAACGGCACATCGACCGCTAGCGCTTTCGTGGCCTGCGCATCAAAAAGCAGACAGGCGGTCGGCTGCCAGGTTTGCAGGGCAGCAATCAGGTCAGGTCCGTCGGCACCGAGCAGTGCTGCGGCGGGTAGTTCCATGGCCGCGTTGTCGGGGGCCGACCAGTCCAGCAAGCCGGCGTCGCATTTGCTGTCGCCGCAGCTGATGAACACCGTTTTCTCGCTTCGCGTCCAGATGTCGTCCAGGGCACCAAGAGCATTCGCGGCATCCTGCATGTGCGCGTGCTTGCCTAGGTGGAGTGTCCAACGGCTGGCGATGACCCTGCTCTGACGATTGAGCAGCGGCTGGCGGGACATGAAGACCTTATTCATATTGGCCGACCTTTTGGTCCGTAGGATTGATGGTATCGATCGCCGCGAGGGTGTCGGACGCAAAGTCGAAAGAGTCGGCGAAGAACTCCTCCGCCGGCAAGTGGCAGAGCGTCTGGAAATCCTGCCTGGCGGCGGCGACCATCGCCGGGGAGCCGCAAACGTAGGCCTGATAGCCGGACAGGTCGGGATAGTCTGCCATCGCGGCTTGATGAACGAGGCCACGGCGGCCGTTCCAGCACTCGTCCGCGGGCGCGTCAGAGAGTACCGGGATGAAGCGCAACTGTGGATGCTGCGCCGGCCACTGTTCGGCGAGCGCCAAGAGGTAGAGGTCTGCTGGCTGCCGGCCACCCCAATAAATGACCATCTGGCGCTCGTTCTTTTCCGCAATCGCTTGTTGAACGATGGCCTTGATCGGCGCGAAGCCGGTACCGCCGGCGACCAGTAGGATCGGCTTGTGCGAGTCGGAGCGCAGGAAAAAGCTACCCTGCGGCCCACGCAGGCGCAGCAAATCGCGCTCCTTCAGGGTCTCGAATACGTGCTCGGTGAACTTTCCCCCGGGTATGTGGCGGACATGCAATTGCAGAAAAGCGTCTTCGTGCGGCGCGTTGGCAATGGAAAAAGCCCGCCGCTTGCCTTCCTTGAGCAGGATGTCCACGTATTGTCCGGCGAGAAACTGCAGGCGCTCGCTGGCCGGCAGCTTGAGTTCGACGATCATTACATCCGGGGCCGCTCGGGTCAGGCTATGCACTCGTGCGGGCAGGGTTCGGATGGGAATGTCATCGAGGGAGCGGATCTCCCGGCTTTCGATGACCAGGTCGCTGCGCGCCATGGCGCAGCAGAAGAGGGCGTCGCCGGCATGGCGGTCGGCCTCGCTGAGGACATCGAGCGCTGCCTTGCCATGCGCTACCTGACCGCTCAGCACTTTGCCCCGACAAGAGCCGCAAACGCCATCGCGACAGCCGTAGGGAAGGCACAAACCCTGGCGCAGTGCGGCATCGAGAATCGTCTCCTCTGGCTGTGCATGAAAACTGTGCTGGCTTGGCTGAACGCTGACCTGAAAACTCATTGCCTCTCCGCTGCTGTACGAATCCGGTAAAATTGCGCGGTGCAAAAACTATTGATCGTCGGTTGTGGAGATATTGCCCGCCGTCTCCTGCCCCGGCTGCTTGGCCACTACCGCGTTTTCGCCCTTGTCCGCGACGCGGAACAAGTCGCTTTCTGGCGCGACAAGGGCGCCAGACCCGTGCTCGCCGATCTTGATCGACCCGACAGCCTGCGACGTATTGCCGGCCTGGCGCAGATCATCATCCATCTGGCGCCGCCCGCGACGTACAAGCCGACAGGTGGGGCGAGCGATCGGCGCGATACCCGCACTCGCTGGCTACTTGCCGCACTTGCAAGTGGGATGAGTCTACCACAGCGCATCGTGTATATAAGTACGTCCGGGGTCTATGGCGACTGCTCCGGCGAACGGGTGGACGAGACGCGAGTACTCTGCCCAGGCACCGCCCGCGCCCACCGCCGCGTTGACGCCGAGCGCCAGCTGCGAGCTTTCGGCCGGCGCGGCGTCGTCGTCAACATCCTGCGGGTGCCCGGGATCTACGCCGCTGACCGTTTGCCGATCGAACGTCTGCGGCGCGGCGTCGCGGCGCTGCGCAAGGCCGACGATGTCTATACCAATCACATTCATGCCGATGACCTGGCAATGATGACCTGTGCCGCGCTGCGCTACGGCCGCAGTAACCGCGCCTACAACGCGACGGATGATTCAGAGATCAGGATGGGCGACTACTTTGATCTCGTTGCCGATCGTTTTGCTTTGCCCAGAGTGCCACGTCTGTCGCGTGACGAGGCGCAAGAGCAGCTCTCGGCCCTGCAACTGTCGTTCATGAGTGAATCACGTCGGCTGCTCAACCAGCGCGTCAAGAAAGAGCTTCGGGTCAGGCTGCTCTATCCGCATGTCGAGGACGGTGTGGCCGCAGCCGCAGACGGCCATGACTTTCACATTAAGGAATGGAAGCGTCCGTGCTGCTAGCCAAGGTTCTGCATCTGTGGATGGTGGTCAGCTGGTTCGCCGGCCTGTTCTACCTGCCGCGTATTTTTGTCAATCTGGCGATGGTCGAGCGCGGTAGCGACAAAGAGCGCAAGCGCCTGTTGACGATGGCTGAAAAGCTCTACCGCTTCATGACGCCGATCGGCTTTCTGGCGGTTGCTTTTGGTCTCTGGTTGTGGTTCGGCTACGGTTTTTCGGGTGGCTGGTTGCACGCCAAAACCGCGCTGGTGGCGTTGCTGATTGCCTATCACGCATATTGTGGTCGCCTGTTGCAAGGCTTCAAGGATGACCGCATCCAGCGTAGTGATGTCTGGTTCCGCTGGTTCAATGAAGTGCCAGTGCTTTTGCTGCTGGCGGCGATTTATCTCGCCGTCTTCAAGCCTTTTTAGTTCGTAGCGATCGGAGACAATCGTGGAAACCTTCTTTGCAAGCTGCCCGCGTGGTCTCGAGACCCTGCTCGCCGACGATTTGCTGACGGCTGGTGGGCGTGATTTGAAACAGATCTCCGGTGGGGTGCATTTCCTCGCCGACTGGCCGGCCTGCTACCGCGCCAATCTTCACTCGCGGATTGCCACTCGCATCCTGTGCCGGGTGGCGCACGGCCGCTATGCGAAGGAGGAAGACATCTACCAGTTGGCGCTCGAGACGGCATGGCCAAAATGGTTCGTTCCGGAGCAAACGATTCGGGTCGATGTCAATGCGGTTAAAAGCCCCCTGAAGAGCATTGAGTTTGTGACGCTGCGGATCAAGGACGCGGTTTGTGATCGTTTTCGCCGGGACTTCGGCCGCCGTCCAAGCGTGGACACGCGGCAACCGGACGTGCGCATTCAGGGCTTCATCAGCAGCGACGAGTGCACGCTTTATCTCGATACCTCGGGGGCGCCGCTCTATCAGCGCGGCTTTCGCCAGAAGAGCGTCGAAGCGCCGTTGCGCGAAAACCTCGCCGCCGGCATTTTGCGCCTCAGCGGCTGGCAACCGGGCATCCCTCTGCTCGACCCGATGTGTGGCAGTGGCACTTTCCTGATCGAAGCCGCCCAGATAGCGCTTGGCGTGGCAGCGGGCGCCAGGCGGGATTTTGCTTTCCAGAAGCTGCACAATTTTGATTCCGCGGCCTGGAAAACGCTCTATGACGCGGCGCGCGCCGGCGAAAAACCGCTTGCCAATGCCGGAATTTTTGGCAGTGACATTTCGCCGGTGGCGGTGCGCGCTGCGCTGGCCAACCTCGACCGTGCCGGGCTGCTACCCGCGGTCAGCCTGCGTTCGGGGGATTTGCTTGACATCGAGGCGCCTGCTGGCAGCGGAATAATGGTCAGCAATCCGCCTTACGGCGAGCGCGTCTCCAGTGATGACGAACTGGCAGCGTTCTACCCCTTGCTGGGCCAGGCGCTCAAGCAAGGCTTCGCCGGCTGGACCTGTTATCTGATCAGCGCCGACACCCGTTTGCCGAAGATGATGCGCTTGACTCCGAGCAAGAAGACGCCCTTGTTCAACGGTGCGCTCGACTGCCGCCTGTACGAATTCAAAATGGTCGCCGGCAGCAACCGCGGCAAGGCCGGGGCGAAAGCCGTGTAGTGATTGGGCGCACGTGCAGCCTGCCACCTTAGACGATATCGAGGTGGCCGATGCCGGCGGTGAGGTCGCGGTCTTGCGACTCCTTGCCGTGCAGCTTGATCTGCAGGCGTAGATCGTTGAGCGAGTCCGCGTTGCGCAAGGCGTCCTGGTAGTTGATCTGACCGCCTTCGTAGAGATCGAACAGCGCCTGGTCGAAGGTCTGCATGCCCAGTTCGCGCGAGCGCTTCATGACCTCCTTGATCTCGTGTACCTGTCCCTTGAAGATCAGGTCGGAGATCAACGGTGAGTTGAGCAGCACTTCGATTGCTGGTACTCGCCCCTTACCGTCCTTCTTCGGCAGCAGGCGCTGCGAGATCAGCGCACGCAGATTCAGGGAAAGGTCCATCAACAACTGGTGGCGGCGCTCTTCGGGGAAAAAGTTGATGATCCGGTCGAGCGCCTGATTGCTGCTGTTGGCATGCAGCGTGGCCAGGCACAGGTGCCCGGTCTCAGCGAAAGCAACGGCGTAGTTCATGGTCTCCCGGTCTCTGATTTCGCCCATCATGATCACGTTCGGTGCCTGCCGCAGGGTGTTCTTCAGCGCCGCTTCCCAGGAGTCCGTGTCGACGCCGATTTCGCGTTGCGTGACGATGCACTTTTTGTGCTCATGCACAAACTCGATAGGGTCTTCTATGGTGATGATATGGCCATAGCTATTGCAGTTACGGTGATCAAGTAGCGCGGCCAGTGACGTGGTTTTTCCCGTGCCGGTGCCACCGATGAAGATGACCAGGCCGCGGCTGGTCAGTGAGATGTCCTTGAGGACTGCTGGCAAGGCCAGTTCGTCCAGGGTTGGCACCACCAGGTTGATTGTCCGACAGACCACCGCGACGCGCCCCTGTTGCACCAGCGCATTGACACGAAAGCGACCGATGCCTGACGGTGAAATGGCAAAGTTGCATTCCTTTTTTTCTTCAAACTCGGTCGCTTGACGGTCGTTCATGATCGAGCGTGCAAGCTCGGCAGAGTGCTGCGGCAGTAGCGGCTGGTTCGATACCGGCATGACCTTGCCGTCGATCTTGATCGCCGGCGGGAAATGGGCGGTGATGAACAGATCGGAACCGTTCTTCTGCGTCATCAGCCGCAGCAGTTCGTGCATGAACTTCAGCGCTTGGTCGTGCTCCATGCTTTCTCTCCTGCTCGCGAAGCGGGTCTAGACGTTGGCGAAGGTGTCTTTGTTGGCGGCCTTGCTCTTGGCTTCCGCTGCCGAAACGATATTGCGCCGGACGAGTTCGACCAGGTTCTGGTCAAGGGTTTGCATACCATGTTGCTGACCGGTTTGCAGTGCCGAGTACATCTGCGCCACCTTGTTCTCGCGGATCAGGTTGCGGATTGCCGGCGTGCCGAGCATGATCTCGTGCGCAGCGACCCGTCCCAGGCCATCCTTGCTCTTGAGCAGCGTTTGCGAAATCACCGCACGCAGCGACTCGGAGAGCATCGAGCGAACCATTTCCTTCTCGGCAGCCGGGAACACGTCGACGATGCGGTCGATGGTCTTGGCCGCGCTCGACGTGTGCAGGGTGGCGAATACCAGGTGTCCGGTTTCGGCGCCGGAGAGTGCCAGACGGATGGTTTCCAGATCACGCATTTCGCCAACCAGAATGACGTCCGGGTCCTCGCGCAGCGCCGAGCGCAGCGCATTCTGAAATGACAGCGTATGCGGTCCGACTTCGCGCTGGTTGATCAGACACTTCTTCGACTGGTGAACGAACTCGATGGGATCCTCGACGGTCAGGATGTGGCCGTACATGTTCTCATTGACGTGGTTGACCATCGCCGCCAAGGTAGTTGATTTGCCTGAGCCGGTAGGGCCGGTGACCAGCACGATGCCACGCGGAAACTCGGAGATGCTCTGGAAGATTTTTGGACAGTTGAGTTCTTCGAGGGTCAGCACTTTCGACGGAATCGTCCGGAAGACGGCACTGGCGCCGCGGTTCTGTACGAAGGCGTTGACGCGAAAACGTGCCAGATTCGGGATTTCGAAGGAAAAGTCGCATTCCAGCGTCTCTTCGTACTGTTTGCGCTGGCCGTCGCTCATGATGTCGTACACCCTGGCGTGCACGTCCTTGTGCTCCATCGCCGGCAGGTTGATGCGGCGCACATCGCCATTGACCCGGATCATTGGCGGCAGGCCCGATGACAGGTGCAGGTCGGAAGCCTTGTTCTTGACACTGAAGGCCAGTAGTTCGGTGATGTCCATCCGGTTCGGTCCTCGGGCGGTGGGCAGGGCGCGGTGCTATACTCGCGGTAACCTGCGTAGCTCCCGATTATGACCTTACTCTCCGCCAAGCTGCAAGCCGTTCTCGCGCGAATCGCCAGCGCTGCGCGGCAGTACGGACGTGACCCTGGCGATGTTCGCCTGCTCGCGGTCAGCAAGACCTGGCCTGCCGCATGCGTTCGTGAGGTGGCGCTTGCCGGGCAGGCTGCTTTTGGTGAGAGCTTTGTCCGGGAAGGACTGGATAAAGTAGAGGCACTAGCTTCACTGCGGCTGGACTGGCATTTTATCGGTGCCGTGCAGAGTAACAAGACCCGTTTGCTTGCCGAGAATTTCAACTGGGTGCATTCTGTGGACCGCTTGCGAATTGCCGAACGGCTTTCCGAACAAAGGCCCGCGTCACTGCCGCCGCTGTCGGTCTGTCTGCAGGTGAATGTCAGCGGCGAGGCCAGCAAGGGCGGGGTTTCGCCTGCCGCAGCCTTGGCCTTGGCGCAGGCGGTTGCCGTGCTGCCAAACTTGCGCTTGCGTGGCCTGATGACCGTTCCTGCGCGCAGTGACGTCTTTCTGGAACAGCGCCGCCCGTTCCGCATGCTGCGTCAACTGTCCGAACAACTGCAAGCCGACGGGCTGGCGCTGGATACGCTTTCGATGGGTATGTCGCACGATCTGGAAGCGGCGATCGCCGAGGGAGCAAGCGTGGTGCGTGTGGGTACCGCGATTTTTGGTGAGAGACACGAAGCATGAGAATTACTTTCCTGGGTGGCGGCAATATGGCCAACGCCTTGATCGGTGGCTTGGTGAAAACCGGATTCTCGGCCGCCGACATCGCCGTGATCGAGGTCGGTGCGCAGGGGCGGGCCAAGCTGCGCCTGATGTACGGGATACGTTGTTACGAGGCGCCGACCGCCGCTGCGCTCGACTGCGATGCGCTGCTGCTATCGGTGAAGCCGCAGCAAATGCATGATGCCTGTGCGTCGCTCCCCAAGCGCCTCAAGCAGCAACTGATCATCAGCATTGCTGCCGGCTTGCGCCTGGCAGACATTGCCCGCTGGCTCGGCGGCTACAGCAAGATCGTGCGCGCAATGCCCAATACCCCGGCACTGATCGGTGCCGGCATTACCGGTCTGTGCGCGCTGCCGGCCGTCTCGATGGCCGAGCGGCTGGGTGCCGAGCGCATCCTGCAGGCCGTGGGTAGTACGTTGTGGGTGGCCGATGAGGAGCAAATGGACGCCGTTACCGCGGTTTCTGGCAGCGGTCCGGCGTACGTCTTCCTGTTCATAGAGACCTTGCAGCAAGCCGCGACGGAGCTCGGTCTGACGCCAATCCAGGCGCGCCAGTTGGCCATCGAAACGGTACTCGGTGCCGCCAAGCTGGCGGTGCAGTCAGATGAAGCCGCCGCCGTGCTGCGTGAGCGTGTCACCTCGAAAGGCGGAACGACCGAAGCCGCCCTGCAAGTGATGGAAGAACGCGGCGTCAGGGAAGGCTTCATCGCTGGCGTGCAAGCGGCCAACGCGCGCAGTCGTGAACTGGGCGCGCTGCTCGGAAAGGATAGTTGATGGCGGGGCAAGCGGTTTTGTTTCTGTTGCAGGTGGTCACCGGGGTGCTGAGCGTTGCGCTGCTGTTGCGCTTTTACATGCAGGCTTTTCGGGTGTCGTTCAACAATCAGGTCGGCACTTTTGTTGTCGACCTGACCAACTGGCTGGTCAAGCCGCTGCGCAAAGCGCTGCCCGGCCTGTGGGGACTCGATCTGGCGAGCCTCTTGCCGGCGTATCTGCTGCAGCTTGTTTTTGTCGTTGCCGTGGTTTCACTGCAAAGCGATAGCGAAGCCTGGTCAGCGCTGAACCTGTTGCCGGTTCTGCTCTGGCAGGGCGTGCTGGCTACCCTGCGCATGAGTATCTATCTGCTGATTGGTGCTCTGCTGGTACAGGCCGTATTGTCGTGGGTCAGTCCGTATTCGCCTCTGAGCCAGCCTGTCGGGCAGCTGACCCGGCCTTTTCTGGCTCCCATCCAGCGTTTCGTTCCACGCATCGGGATGGTCGACCTGTCGCCATTGATCGCCATCGTCCTGGCGCAGCTAGTGCTGATGTTTCTTTGACGGTCATGACAGTCGAGAGAACCAGGGTCATGGAAGTCATGACCGCCCCCTCTTCCCCAGCCCCTTCTCCCGCGGGGGGGCGAAGGGAGATTCGTGAGTCGCGTGCGCGACTTTCACATTAACGGTGGTCGACTGGCTACGCGAGAGCGGCGCTGCGCTCACCCTGAGCATCCATGTTCAGCCGGCAGCAAAGCGCAGCGAAATCGTCGGCCTGCACGGGGACGCGTTGAAAGTCCGCCTGGCGGCGCCTGCGATCGATGGTCGCGCGAATGCCGCGCTGCTCGAATTTCTGGCGCAGCGGCTGGGGCTGGCCAAGTCGCTGGTCGAGCTGAAGAGCGGCCACAACTCGCGGCGCAAGGTCTTGACCTTGCGCGGCGTGTCGGCGGACACGCTACGGCGCCTTCTCGGACAGTGAGCGACGCTCAAGCCTCGAAAACGATGCGTCCGCCGACCAGCGTCATGCGCACCCTGCCGCTCATTTCGTAACCCAGGTAGGGGGTGTTCTTGCCCTGGCTGCGCAAGGCCTCCGGGCTAACGCGCCAGGCTTCGTCAGGGTCGAAGATGCAGATGTCGGCGCGACTGCCGACGTTCAGCGAACCGCCGTCGATGCCGAGGATTTCGGCCGGATCGCAGGTGATGCGGGCCAGCGCCTCAGCCAGCGGGAGTTGCACCTGTTGCGCCCAAAGCAGCGTCAGTGGCAGCAAGAGCTCCAGGCCGGTGGCCCCGGGGGTAGCCTCGGCGAACGGCAGTTGCTTGCCATCTGCATCGACCGGGGTGTGGTCCGAACAGATGGCTGCGAGGCCCTCCCGAACGGCGGCGCGGAGCGCGTCACGGTCGCTGTGGGCACGCAGCGGCGGGTCGAAGCGAGCGTTGCTGTCGAAGTAGCCGATGTCCATTTCCGAAAGGTGCAGGTGGTGGATCGCCACGTCGCAGCTGACCGGCAGCTGCGAACGCTTTGCTGCCCGGACCAGTGCGACGCCGGCAGCCGAGGACAGTCGCGACAGATGCAGGCGGACCCCGGTTTCGGAAGCCAGTTGCAGCGCCGTGGCGATGGCCACGGTTTCCGCCGACACGGGTATCCCGGTCAGCCCCAGCCGTGACGCGACTTCGCCATCGTGGGCAACGCCATCACGGGCGAGAAACTGGTCTTGCGGTCGCAGGCGCAGCGCGTACGAAAAAGTGGCCGCGTACTGCATCGCACGCAGCAGCAACTGCGTGTCAATCGGCTGGTTGGCCTGCGAGAAGCCAATGCAGCCGGCACGCGCGAGGCCGTTCATTTCTGCAAGCCGCTGGCCTGCCAAGGCCTGCGTCAGAGCGCCGATCGGATAGACGCGCGCTAAACCAAGCGTTTCGCTGCGCCGTACCAGGCGTTCGACGAGCCCCGGCTCGTCGAGCGGTGGCTTGCTGTCCGGCGGGCAGGCCAGCGAAGTGACGCCGCCAGCGACGGCGGCGGCGAGTTCGGGTTCGATGCCGCCCAGCCGGGTCGACAGATCGACCAGGCCCGGGCAGACGATCAGTCCGCTGGCATCGATGCTGCGGTCGGCCGAGAAGCCGGCGGGCGGCTGGCCGATGGCCGCAATGCGTGCGTCACTGACGAACAGGTCGCGCGGCTCATCAAGGCCGTTCCGGGGATCGATCAGCCGCGCATTCCGGATGTGGAGGTTTTGCCTGTTCATCGTTCAGTTCCCTGCCAGAATGCCCATTACCGCCATGCGCACGGCGATTCCGAAGGTCACCTGCGGCAGGATCACCGCCTGTGGTCCATCGGCGACGTCGGAGTCGATTTCCACGCCCCGGTTCATCGGCCCCGGGTGCATGACGATGGCGTCCGGTTTGGCAAGGGCGAGGATCGCGGGCGTCAGTCCGTAACAGCTGAAGTACTCGCGGGCCGAAGGCAGCAGCGCACCGTTCATGCGTTCGTTTTGAAGACGCAGCATGATTACCACATCACAATCGCGTACCCCTTCACGCAGGTCATGGCAGACGCGCACACCCATTCTTTCGATCGCGACGGGCAACAAGGTTTTCGGTCCAACGGCACGCACTTCCGCGGCGCCGAGCGTGGTCAGCGCGGTGATGTCCGAGCGTGCGACCCTGGAGTGCAGGATGTCGCCGACCACCGCGACTACCAGATTGCTGAAATCCTTTTTGTAGTGGCGGATGGTGTACATGTCGAGCAGACCCTGCGTCGGGTGGGCGTGTCGTCCGTCGCCGGCGTTGACCACGTGCACGTCGTTTCGTCCGAGGCGACGCAGATGCTCGGTGATCAGGTGCGGGGCGCCGCTGGCCGCATGGCGTACGACGAACATGTCAGCATGCATGGCGATGAGGTTGTCGACGGTGTCGAGCAGGGTTTCACCCTTGGCGGTCGACGAGCGCGTCACGTCGAGGTTGATGACGTCCGCGGAGAGGCGCTTGGCGGCAATTTCGAAAGTGGTCCGCGTGCGCGTGGAATTCTCGAAAAAGACGTTGAAGACGCTCTTGCCACGCAACAAGGGTACTTTCTTGACGTCACGATCCGAGACTTCGATGAAGCTCGACGCAGTATCGAGGATCTGATGAATCAGTTCGCGCGGTAAACCCTCGATTGAGAGCAGGTGCGTCAGCTCGCCATTGGCGTTGAGTTGTGGGTTATGCATTGCCGGCAAGACTCCACTGCAGCTGAGCGTCGGCGTCCGCAGAGAGCAGCAGTTCCTGCGTCGGGTCGAGATCGACCTGCCAGGTGCAGAAGTCGGCGCAAATAGGTAGCTGGCGCTGGCCGCGATCGGCCAATACGGCGAGCTGTATGCTCGCCGGTCGACCGTAGTCAAACAGTTCGTTGATTGCCGCCCGTGTCGTGCGTCCCGTGTACAGCACGTCGTCGACCAGGATCAGCGGCCGACCTTCGACATCAAAGGGGATCGACGTTGGCCGGACGCGTGGATGCAGGCCTTTCTCGCCGTAATCATCGCGGTAGAAGGAGACATCGATCAGGCCGATCTCGTTGTTCAGTTCGAGCAGATCACGCAGCCGCCGGGCAACCCACACGCCGCCGCTGTGAATGCCGACCAGGACCGTGTCCGGTCGCAGCCGGGGGCGGATGAGTTCAGCGAGTTCTCGGCATTGCACGTCGGCGTCGGGGAGTTCAATGGCTGGCATCTGTTTGCTCGTCAGGGGCTGGTGAAGGCGTGTAGGTGTGCAGGGAAGGGCGTGTTTTGGCGCCTATGGAGACCTGTGCTGTATCAGGGGCGCGCAGCGCTGTCGTCGCTGCTGTCGCTGCGGCTGTCGAAATAGTCCTGCAAGATCAACTGGGCGGCGACGGCATCAAGATGCTTGCTGGCCTTGCGCGAGTTGTGCCCGGCCGAACGTAGGCGTTCCTGGGCGGCGACCGATGAAAGCCGTTCGTCGGCGTAGTCGACGCTGAGCCCGAAGCGGCCGCGCAGCTGCTTGGCGAAACGTTCGCAGCGAGCGGTCATGGCGTGTTCGTCGCCGTCCAGGGACAAGGGTCGTCCGACGACCAGGGAGCGCGGCTGCCATTCCTGGATCAGGATGGCGATGGCGGCGAAGCGCAGCGTGTTTGCCTCGCAGTGAATGGTGGTCAGCGCGTGCGCTTGCCGCACTTGCCATTCGCCCGTTGCGACCCCAATCCGTTTTTCTCCAAAGTCGAAAGCGAGCACGGCGCCGCTTGCTTGGCTGCTTCTCTCAGGCATGACCGACTTGGTCGGCAAGGTTGGTAAGGCTGACCCCCAACAGGTCCAGTGCCGAGGCAAGGCGTTCCTCGTAGGGCAAGTCGAAGAGGATCGGCAGCTCGGCAGCGACGGTCAGCCAGGCGTTCTGGGCCAGTTCGTGTTCGAGTTGGCCGGCAGACCATCCGGAGTAGCCGAGGGTGACCATCAAGTCCTGCGGTTGGCCTTTCTCGGCGACTGATTGCAGGATGTCGCGCGAACTGGTGAGGCCGACCTGCTCGTTGATCACCAGTGTCGACTGCCATTGACCGAGCGGTCGGTGCAGGACGAAGCCACGATCGGTCTGCACTGGCCCTCCGAAAAGTACCGGCAGCTGGGCAAAGCCTTCGCTCGCCAGCGGTACGTCGATTTTGCCGAGCAGCGTTCCCAGACTCATGTCGATCGGTCGATTGACGATCACACCCAGCGCTCCACGCGCATTGTGTTCCGCAATGTAGACCAAGGTCCTGGCAAAATACGGGTCTGCCATGGCCGGCATGGCAATGAGAAAATGGTCGGTGAGGTTGATGCTTTTCATGGCCTTATTTTAATCGGCGGCGGCAGCGGACACAAAGATAATCCATGCTCGATTCCATTCTGGTCTGGTTTCGGCGCGATCTGCGTGACATCGATCACGTTGCGCTTGGCGAAGCCCTGCGGCGAGGAAGGCGCGTCCATTGCGCATTTCTCTTCGATCGCGAAATTCTCGATTCCCTGGTCAGGCGCGCCGACCGACGCGTCGAGTTCATTCGTGAATCCTTGCTTGAGCTCGACGCCGCTCTGCGCCGGCGCGGTGGCGGCTTGCTGGTACGCCATGGCTGGCCTGCTGAGGAGATCCCCCGGCTGGCTGGCGAGCTCGGCGTCGCCGCGGTTTTTGCCAATCGTGATTACGAGCCGCAAGCCAAGCGCCGTGATGCTGCGGTAAGCGCTGCCTTGAACGCTGGCGGTATCGCCTTCGAGTCTTTCAAGGACCAGGCGGTGCTTGACGGCGACGAAGTGCTGACCCAGGCTGGGCGACCGTTTACGGTGTTTACCCCGTACAAGAAAGCCTGGCTGAAGCGCCTGACCGAGGACGACCTGCAGCCCGGCGAGGGAGGGGCCGGGACCCTGGTCATGCCGCCCAGCGCGCAGCGGCTGCCTTCGCTGGCGGAACTCGGCTTTGCCGCCACCGACCTGCGCGCCTTGGGCTTTGTTCCGGGGATGTCGGGCGCCCGGCAATTGCTGGCCGATTTTGTCCGGCGAATTTCCCGCTACCGGCAGCAGCGTGACTTTCCGGCTGTGAAAGGCGTGTCCTACCTCTCGGTTCATCTGCGTTTCGGGACCCTCTCGATTCGCGAGCTGGTCGCCGCGGCGATCGCCGCGGGCGCCTTGCGGCCCGGCCATGAGGGCGCTGCAACCTGGCTTTCGGAGCTTGTCTGGCGCGACTTCTACTTCATGATTCTCGATCGCTTCCCGCAGGTTGCCGAGCGTGCTTTCAAACCGGCCTACGAGGCCATTGCCTGGGAGCAAGGGCCGCCTGCCGAGCGGGCCTTCGCCGCCTGGTGCGCCGGTCGTACCGGCTACCCGCTCGTCGATGCCGCGATGCGCCAGCTCAATGGCACGGGCTACATGCACAATCGCCTGCGCATGCTGACCGCTTCATTTCTGAGCAAGGATCTGGGTATTGACTGGCGGCGTGGTGAGGCTTATTTTGCCGCCCAGCTGAATGATTTCGATCTCGCCGCCAATAACGGCGGCTGGCAATGGGCGGCCTCGAGTGGCTGCGATGCGCAGCCCTTTTTCCGGATCTTCAATCCCCTGCTGCAGTCGGAGCGCTTTGACCCCGCCGGCAAGTTCATTCGCCGCTACCTGCCGGAACTGGCTGCCGTCCCCGACCGCTTCATCCACGCGCCATGGCGGATGAGCCTGTCTGAGCAGGCCGCTTGCGGAGTGCGTATCGGACGCGACACGCCGGCACCGCTGGTCGACCATCAGCAGGCCAGGCAGTTGACCCTGCAGCGCTACGCGGTCGTCAAGTGCCTCGCTGCGCCTTGACGTGCGCGGCCACCAGGCGCAGCAGCTCCTCTTCCTGATAAGGCTTGCCCAGGTAGTGATTGACGCCCAGCTCGAAGGCGTAGTGACGGTGCTTTTCGGCCGTCCGCGAGGTGATCATGACAATGGGGACGCCCCGCAAGCGCTCGTCGGCACGCAGGTTGCGCGTCAACTCGAAGCCGTCCATGCGTGGCATTTCGATGTCCACCAGCAGCACATCGGGGATGATCGCCACCAGTTGTTCGAGGGCATCGATGCCATCCTTGGCAGTCATCACCTGGTATCCTTCACGGGCCAGCAGGCGGCTGCTGATCTTGCGCACGGTCAGCGAGTCGTCAACGATCATCACCGTTGGCAGGGTGGCGGCGACGCTGCCGGTAGTCGCCGCCTGGCGTAGCGTCGGTAGCGGCGAAACGGGAATCGCCGTACGCGGGCGACTGGCCAGCGCAACCGGGTTCAGGATCAGCAGCACCTGGCCATTGCCGAGCACCGTCGCTCCCGACACGCCGATGACCCGCGCCAGCTGTGGACCGATATTCTTGACTACCACTTCCTGATTCCCCAGCACTTCGTCGACTTGCAGCGCCACTCTGCGGGTGCCGCTGCGCAGCAGCAGGACCCAGTACTGGCTATGTCTTTCTGGCAGAGCTTGTGGCTCGCCGAGGAGGTGCGGCAGATAGTGGAAGGGATAGGGATTACCGCTCCACAACGCGGCATTGGCTTCGCGAATACGCGTCAACCCCTTTTCCTTGAGGTCGAGCACCTGCTCGATCATTGCCGCCGGAATCGCGTACTCGCGCTGGCCGGAGCGTACCAGCAAGGCCTTGGTGACCGCCAGCGTCAGTGGCAGATAAAGGCGGAAGGTCGTCCCCTGGTCGGGCGTAGACAGGACTTCAATACGGCCGCCAAGGCTGACTACGGCGCTCTTCAAGACATCCATGCCGATGCCGCGCCCGGCGAGGCGCGAGATGCCGCTGGCCGTCGAGATGCCTGGTGCAAAGATCATCTCCACGACCTGCGCTTCGTCCGCGCCCTGCTCCTCGCTGAGCAGGCCAGCGGCCAGACCGCGCTCGCGCAAGCGCTGCAGGTCGAGTCCGGCGCCGTCATCGGCAAAGGCGACAATGACCTCGTTTCCTTCCTGCGTCAGCTTCAGAGACAGTTCGCCGATTTCCGGCTTGCCCTTGGCCAGACGCTGCGGCGTATTTTCAAGGCCGTGGGCGATGGCGTTGCGCAGCATGTGTTCGAGTGGCGCCAGCATCTTGTCGAGGACCGTGCGGTCGAGCTGCAACTGGCCACCACTGATTTCCAGATTGGCGCGCTTGCCGAGTTCCTTGCCGGCCTGGCGAACGATTCGGTACAGGCGATCGGCAATACTGCTGAATGGCACCATGCGCACCGACATCAGCTCTTGCTGGAGTTCGCGGTTCAGCCGTGATTGTGCGAGGATGGCCGCGTTGGCGTCGTCGAGGTTTTTCAACAGATTCTGTTGGACGGTGGCGACGTCGTTGACCGATTCGGCCATCATCCGGGTCAGTTCCTGAAAACGCGTGAAGCGGTCGAATTCGAGCGGGTCGAAATCGATCGGGCGGCGTTCATCGCTCAGCGCAGTGCGTGACTGCATCTGCAATTCGGCCTGCAGTTCGATATCCCGCAATTGCCGGCGCAGACGGATCACGTTTTCGGTGAGGTCGAGCAGGGAACCCTTGATGGCCCGCATTTCGCCTTCAATCCGGGAGCGCGCAATCGAGAGTTCGCCGGCTTCATTGACCAGGCGATCGATCAGATCGGCGCGCACGCGCAGCAAGGCACGCTGTTCGCCGCATCGCTTTCGCCTTCCTGCTGTTGCTCGGGCGCTTCCGCCGGCACATCGTGGCCGGCAGCCGTCCGCGTGAACTCGGCGTCCGAGGCAATTTTTCCGGCGGCCTCGTCGGGGACGTCGACCGGGGCGTCGCCGAGCTCGCCACGTTGCAGCCGTTCGACAATCTGGACGATGACGTCGAAGGCGTTATCGATGTCGTCGATCAGTTCGAGCGGCGAATTTTCCGCCTGCTGCGCTTCCGCCATGCGCGTTTCGATGGCATGCGTCAGCTCGCCAAGGTTCATCGCGCCGGCCATGCGTGCGCTACCCTTGAGGGTATGGAACAGGCGCGCCAGGCGCCGCAGGACGTCGCTGTCGGAAGGCTTGCTGCGCCAGGCGCGCAATTGCGTGGCAATGCTCTGGGTGAGATCGAGCGCCTCTTCCAGAAATAGCGGCAGTAGCTGCTCGTCGAGCTCATCCTGCATTTCCGGGAGCGCGAGTCCGCTGCCGCTCAGCGCTGCCGCTGACGGTTGCGTTGCCGTGATCGGCGCCAGCTGCGGCACGGCCGTTGCTGATAGCAGCTCGTGGACCTCCAGTTGTTCAGCATCCAGGGCTGCGTCGCTGGTTTCACCGCCTTCGCTGTCTTCGCTGCCTGCCCTGCCGGCGTCGCCTTCCTCCTCGGCAAGCGCTGCCCGCTTTTCGACGGACAGCTCCAGGTACAGCGCGGCGAGCGCATCGATCAGTACCGGTGCTGCTTCGGGCTCGTGGAAGCCGGCGATGTCCGTCAGCATCAAGGCCAGTCCGGCGATTGCCTGACGGATCGTTTCCAGCGCTCCGACACTATCCGGATTGGCCGCCTGGTTGCGCCGCGACAGGGCGTGTTCGAGGGCCATGCTCAGGTGATTCACTGGCTCGATACCGACCGTTCCGGCGATGCCGGCCAGCGTATGAGCGGCACGGTACATCTCGTGCGTGGTGGGCGCCAGGAGGTCGCTTTCGAGAACCGCGAACTCATGCTGCAGCGTTGCCAGGTGAGCTCCCGCCTCTTCGTTGAAGATCTCGGCGAGCGCCGAGGTGATGGTCAGCCGCTGGCGTAGGCTACGCTCATCGGCGGCGCCTTCGGCGGGTGTCTCGGCGGCTGCCTCACCCACTACCGCCACTGCGGCGCGATCGTCGGGCTCTGCCGCTGCTTCCGGCAAAGGCGTTTCGACGACGCTGCTGTCCTCGCTAGCGCGCAGTAGCGACGCGGCCAGGGCCATCATTCCCGTGGCATCGGGCGCCTGAACGTGTCCGGTCTTCAGATGTTCGACCCAGAGGACAAAGACGCTGTAGGTCTGGCCGAGCAGGTCGATGATCGCTGGCGTGACTTCGTGCTCCTGGCGCAGCCACAGGTTGAGAACCTGTTCGACCGACCACGCCGCTTCGCCGAAATCCCTGAGTCCGACCATCCGGCCACTGCCCTTGAGGGTATGCACCGCACGGCGGATGGCGGTCAGCAACTCCGTCTCCTGCGGCTGCGTCTTCAGCAACTGGAAGTTGTGGTCGATGCTGGCCAGTACCTCTCCCGCCTCGGCAAGAAAAATTTCCAGGATTTCGGCGTCGACCTCCTCGCTGGTAGCCTGTGAGAGCTGGATCGTTTCAGCCGAGGGGAGTGGTGTCTCGGCGGTTTGCGGCTTGAGCGCGGCCATCGTCGCGTCGAGCTGTGCGCTGGCGTCGCCAGCGGCGGCGAGCACCGACAGCAGTTGCTTGATCTGTGGTCCGCCGTCCTTGTCGCCCACCAGATCGCTGTCTTTTTGCAGGGCCGCGAGATGTTTGGCGACTTGCTGGCGCAGCTGCGCATCGTCTGGCTGTCCCTTGAGCGCTTGCAGCAAGGCGTGCGCGTCGAGTTTCTGCTGTTCGATTTCCTTCTCGACCGTTGCTGCGGGTTCCTCGACGAGCACCTCGCGGCCCGTGCTGGACTCCATCTTTCTGACGAAGGCATCGAAGTCCGTCGCGCCGTGCTGCAGGGCGTCGACGAAGAAGCCAAGCAGCGACAGTTTCTCGGCAAGTTGCTCGAAGTCGGTCTCCAGCGGCACATAGTCCGCTGCGGAGAAAGCCTTGATGTCGGCGGCGCACTTTTTCAGAACCGCAACCGCCGCCTCGTGGCGCATCATGGTCAGCGCACCGATGACCTGTCGCATCGGCGTTTCCAGGCTTCCAGATCGGCGCCTTTGTCGACGTCCCGGAAGAAACCGTCGAGTACCTGTTCGATGTGCGTCAGGTTGTTCTGGATCTCCCGGGCCACCTGGCTGATCAGCAGCTTTTCCTGCGCCTGGCGTGACATTTCGTCGAGTGATGGCAGTTCCGATTCCGGTGACAGTGGCTTTCCGGAAAGGCAGCCATGAATCCGATCGACCATTACATTGACCTGGTGCGTGAAGCTGCTGTCCAGGTACTGGATGTTTCCCTGCGCATTCAGCGCCAGCAGGATGGCCGTGGCCGTTTCCATGGCCAGCGCTTCGCTGTGCTTTATCGGCGCCTTGAGCAGGAATTCGGCCACCTCGCCGATGGCCTGAACCAGGCGGCAAAAGTCGGCCTGGCCAAGTTCTTCGACCACCGCTGCCAAGGCCGTGGTGTTGCTGCGGAAAGTCGGCAGTGCCTGCGTGCTGCCGGCACAAAACTTGTTCCACGACTCTTCTGTGCTGGCGATCGCTTCACGCAAGCGACGGCGGACGGATTCCTCAGCGACCGCCGTTTCGGGCGCCGCACCGGGCAGCAGCGCGGCCAACTGGTAGGCTTCCTGGACGCGGTGGACGGCGCGCTGCTTGCTGTCGGCGTTGCCGACCAGATACAGCGCGTCGCGCATCAGGCGTTCGGCGACATTGCTCGAACCTTCGAGCAGTCGCCGAATCTGCAGGTCGATGCGCGTGCACAGCTGCCTGGCATCGGCATCCGCTGGCAGCGCCCGTTCGGCCAGCGCGGTCAGGAAGGCGGTGGCCACCCACCAGAAAGCGCGCGCGGACGGTGGTTCCTGGAGGGCATCGATGCGTTTGACGGCGTTGAGCATTTCCGGCACGCCGGCCCCGCTCTGCGGCGCACGCAACCACGACAACAGGCCGCGCTGGAAGTAAGCGCGCTGCTGCCGCAGGCGAGCGTGAAACTCGCCGCTGCCAATTTTCGGGTTACCGCCGTTACGACGTGGTGGGCGTACGCGCAGGTCGGGGAAGAAGAGATCGGTCGCCAGAACACGTTCTTGTCCGCGTGCTGCCTGCAGTTCTCGATAAACGGGCAGCAGGCGCAGGGCTTGGTTTGGCTGGCCGCCGATCAGGTCATCGAGGTAGTGACGAAGGCTGGCCATTGCGCGTCGTGCCAGCTCGATGTGCGCTGCGCTGCACGGCTGCTCCTGGCGTTCGACCGCCTCGAGCAAGGCCTCCAGCGCTTCCGTAAACTGGGTGACCCCGTCGAGACCGACGATGGTCAGCGCGCCCTGCACCTGGTGCAGGTGGGTACGACAGAATCTGACCTGGCCGAGATCGGCGTTGTCGACGGCCACGCTTGCCGCAAGCTCTTGCAGTGCCTTGTCGGCACGCTCCAGCGCGAGGTCGATCTCGCTCTTGACCCAGGTCAGCGGGCCGATATCGAAGTCCGTCTGGGCATTCATCCGGGAAGGGTTCTCCACTCCAGTCTATAGCCGCGGGCGTTCAAGTAACTTTGAAACCGGCAACCGAGCCTTTCAGTTCCGTCGCCAGACCGGCCAGCTCGCCAATTGCCGTCGCGGTCTTTTGCGTGCCGGCCGTCGTTTGCCCGGTGACCAGCAGGATGTCCTGCATCTTGCGGGCCACTTTGGTGGCCAATTCCGATTGCTGACGGGTGGCGCCGGCGATGGTTTCGATCAAGGCCGTGAGCTCGCTCGAAACTTTACCGATCTCGGCCAGAGCCTGACCTGCGGCGTCCGACAGTCGCGCGCCGTCGACGACGCCGCGGGTCGATTCCTCCATCGCCGAGACGGTGTCCTGAGTGTCGGTCTGAATGGTCCTGACGATCGCGCCAATCTGCTTGGTCGCTTCGCCCGAACGTTCGGCGAGGCGCTGCACCTCTTCGGCAACGACCGTGAAGCCGCGCCCGGCTTCACCAGCGGAGGCGGCCTGGATGGCCGCGTTGAGCGCCAGGACGTTGGTCTGCTCGGTGATGTCCGAGATCAGCTCGACGATCTCGCCGATTTCCTGGGACGACTCGCCGAGACGCTTGATGCGCTTCGAGGTTTCCTGAATCTGGTCGCGGATCTTGTTCATTCCCTTGATCGAGTCTTCGACCGCCTTGGTGCCTTTGGCGGCTGCCGCCAAGGACTGCCGGGCGACGGTGGCCGACTGCTTGGCGTCGCCGGAAACGTTGGTCATCGAGCTTGACATGCTCAGCACCGACTGACCGGCCGATTTGATTTCGGCGGTCTGCCGCTCGGCAGCGGCGAGCAGCTCGACAGAGGTCTGTTGCGCCATTCCGGTGGCGTCGGTGACGCGGCTGGCGGCATCGTTGATGCGGCCGACGAGGACGCGCAGCTCTTCAATGGTGTAGTTGATCGAGTCGGCGATGGCGCCGGTGATGTCCTCGGAGACGGTCGCGGTGACTGTCAGGTCTCCGTCGGCGAGGTCGCCGAGCTCGTTCATCAGGCGCAGGATGGCGCCTTGATTCTGGCGGTTCACCGCCTCGGTTTCCTGGCGGCTGCTTTCGGCGGTCTCGGCCTGTCGCTTGCTCTCCGTGAGATAGCTCCTGGCGAGCAGGAACAGCAGACCGATGGCCAGCACGATCAGGCCGGCGAGAGCGAAGGCGTAGCCGGTGCGCTTCATGACGTTGGCTTGGTAAGCCTGGGCCAGCTGCTCAGTGGCATGAAGCAGCTCCTCGCTGTCACGAAAGATCTGCGAACCCGCCTGTTTGGCAATTACCAGTCGCTGCAGATTGCCGAGAATGCCGCCAACGGCAGTCCGGTATTCGCTGAAACTGGTATCGAGTTCGCCGAGCTTTTGCTTGGTATCGGCGTCGGTGGTGGCGCTGATGCGCAGTGCCTCGCTGCCTTTGCTCAAGGCATTGATGTGGTCACGAAAGGTGTTCGTGTCCTTGCCCAGGAGAAAGGCGACTTCCGCGTCGATGGCGTCGCCGACGAGCAGCGCATTGGCGTTCTTGGCAATCCGCTGGGTAAGCATCACCAGTTGGTTGGCGACGGCGATGTCGCGGATGCCGGCACTGTTCTGCAGCTTGAGTGCGGCGATCTGCTCCGAGCGGTCGAGCAGTTGCGGGTTCTTGTCGTTGATCGAGGCGACGTCCTTGCCGAGCGAGATCAGGTTTTTCTCCATCTCCAGCACGCGGCCGGCATTGGTGTCGGTCTTCTTCCAGGCCTCGGTCAGGAACAGCAACTGCGGGTGCACGCTGGGCGGCGATGCCGGCACCAGCGTGGCGCCCAGTTCGCCACCATTGATCAGTCGGTCGAGGCTGGTCACGAAATTGTCGCGCGAATCCCTGAGTTGTTTGAAGGCCACAGCATCGCCAAGCAAAGCCAGGCTGGATGCCTTGGCCAGTCGCTGCGAGAGCATGCCCATGTCACGGGCAGTGGCGATGTAGGCGGTGCCGTAGGTTGACTGCCGGTTGTCACGATAAACTACGGCGGCAATAATCAGCATCACCAGCAGCAGCGTGCCGCCAAGAATTTGCAGTTGTTTGGCAACCGGGTAGCGATTGAGCACAGGCAGCGAAAACGGGGTCTTCCCTTGATCGCCGCGCGTCGGCTGCTGTGCATCCATCACCGTGCGAGCATCCAGGGTCTCGCCTGCCGGGTCTGTCGTACCCGACAAAAAACTCGGCAGCTTGGACTTCAACGTCATATTGCTTCTCCGGTTACACGGTGGCTACGGTGTGACTGATGGTGGCCGAGGAGTTTATTCGTGAAAATGGTTCACACGCCAATGTCCATGAATGCCTCGTCGGCCAGCAGTTCCCGCACCTTGAGTTTCTTCCAGTGCCGCCCTTCGTTGTCGCTGTATGACTCCTGTGCCCAGACCGGTGCTGCCGGGTCGGACGCTTCGAGGTGCAAGGCTTCGACGTTACGTAGGCCGATCATGCGCGTGACCAGCAAGGCGGCGTTGCTGCCGTGGCGGGTGCCGATCAACAACAGGCGCGAACTCGCATTCTGAGGCGTCGCTTCCTTGCCAAGAAAGGCCGACAGATCGACTGCCGAGTACAGGTTACCGCGGATATTGGCGACGCCGGCGAACCACGGCTGGGTCAAGGGAACGCTCGTCAGCGGGGTCAGCGGAACGATTTCGCCGGAGTCAGTCAGGTCCAGGAGCCAGTAGTCGGAACCCGCCTGAATGCCCAACAAGCCGGCAGAACTCTGATTGCCCATGCCGGCGAGCCGCGCCGCCAGGTAAGACTGAAAATCGTGCAGGCTGATTTTTTTAGTCATGCGCTTGCTGGCGGTCAGAGTGCTGCAATTTTGGCCAGCAACTCCGGGCCGTTGACGGGTTTGACCAAGTAATCCTGTGCGCCCTGGCGCAAGCCCCAGATTTTGTCCGTTTCCTGTCCCTTGGTGGTGCACACGATGACGGGAATGCTGCGCGTCGCCTCGTCACGCGTCAAGGTGCGGGTTGCCTGGTAGCCATTCAGGCCTGGCATGACCACGTCCATCAGGATCAGGTCCGGCAATTCGCTTTTCGCCTTGGCGATTCCCTCTTCGCCACTGTTGGCGGTAATGACCTCGTAACCACTGCTGGTCAGTAGTGCTTTCATGACATGGCGCTCGGTAGGCGAATCGTCAACGACGAGAATTTTCTTGATGGTCATGGCGCTTGGTTCCCTCAGGCTGACGGCGGCGCAAAAGTGGCGACCGCTTGCAGGAGGCTGTCTTTGGTGAATGGCTTGGTCAGATACTGGTCCGAGCCGACCATGCGGCCGCGCGCACGGTCGAACAAGCCGTCCTTCGATGACAGCATGATCACTGGCGTGGAGCGGAAACGCTGGTTCTTCTTGATCAGCGCACAGGTCTGGTAGCCGTCGAGTCGCGGCATTACGATGTCACAGAAAATGACTTCTGGCTGATGGTCCGCGATTTTTGCCAGGGCGTCGAAACCGTCCTCTGCCAGCAGCACCCGGCAGCCGGCCTGGACCAGGAAAATTTCCGCGCTACGGCGTATGGTATTGCTGTCGTCAATGACCATGACCTTGACGCCGCGCAGGCTTGCCGCTTCAGCCAATTGTCTCCTCCAGGGTGCGTCAGGTTTTTATGTTGAGGACGTCGCGGTTCCGACGTCGTCTCCTGCTGACATTACTATAACGCATAGTTTTCAAATCTCGACCATTTCGAAGTCTTCCTTGCGCGCACCGCACTCCGGACAGGTCCAGTTGATGGGAATGTCCTGCCAGCGAGTGCCCGGGGCGAGGCCTTCGTCGGGCAGGCCGGCCGCTTCGTCATAAATGAAGCCGCAGGTGAGGCACATCCAGGTGAGGTAGTGGTGGTCGTTTGCTGTGTTCATGGCTAGCGTCAGTTTTCGGTTAGAATCGGCGAAAAACCCGTAGATTCTAGCCAAACCCGTCTCTCGCTGCCAAGACTTTCTTTTTGACAGAAAATCTTCGCTTACCGCGGTTGTTAATTGATGACCACCTATCCCGTGCACATGCCGCCACCGATCATGTTGAGTTTCGCGGCCAGCGACCCCTCTGGAGGCGCTGGCTTGCAGGCCGACCTGATGACTGCCTCGGCGCTCGGCTGCCACGCTTTGTCGGTGATCACGGCGCTGACTGTCCAGGACTCCCTCGGGGTCGCCAGCATTCTTGCCATCGATGCCGACTGGGTCGAAGGTCAGGCGCGGACGCTGCTGGAGGACATGCCGGTAGCGGCGTTCAAGATCGGCCTGCTGGGCAGCGCCGAGAACATGCGGGTCATCGCCGAAATTCTCGCCGATTATCCGCATGTGCCCCTGGTTCTCGACCCGGTACTGGCCTCCGGGCGCGGCGACGAGCTGGCCGATGAAGAAATGATTGCCACGCTGCGCGAGGTCTTGCTGCCGCGGACCACGATCCTGACGCCGAATTCGCTGGAAGCGCGCCGCCTCGCTGACGAGGAGGACGAAGGAGAGGGCTCGGATGCGCCGCGGGCCCTCGAAGACTGCGCGCAGCGCCTGCTTTCCTTCGGTTGCCAGTACGTGTTATTGACCGGAACGCATGACCATACGCCACGCGTCGTCAATAGTCTCTACGGTCGCGAGAGCGGCCTGTTGCGCAGCGACGTCTGGGACCGCCTGCCCGGCAGCTATCACGGTTCGGGCTGTACGCTGGCCTCGGCGATCGCCGCCCATCTCGCCAGCGGCCTGCCGGTCAGCGAGGCGGTGCAGGCGGCGCAGGCGTACACCTGGCAAGCACTGGCGGCCGGTTTTCGTGCCGGCATGGGCCAGTACCTGCCGGATCGCTTTTTCCGCTTGCGCGCTGGCGGCGGAGCTGTCCTTGTCTGAGACGATTTTCTCGCTCATGCCGCAGCGGAACCAGGACCCTCGGCAGCCGCTGCGCGGCCTCTACGCGATCACCCCTGACTGCCTGGCCGCGACCGTCCTGCTGGAGCGGGTTCGGGAGGCCTTGCAGGGCGGCGCGGCTTTTGTCCAGTATCGCGACAAGGGCGGTGACGCGGCCCGCCGGGCGGAGACCGCGCGCGCTTTACTCGTCCTTTGCCGGCAGT
The DNA here is from genome assembly GCF_036625345.1 of Candidatus Accumulibacter meliphilus. Lineage (NCBI taxonomy): Bacteria > Pseudomonadati > Pseudomonadota > Betaproteobacteria > Candidatus Accumulibacter > Candidatus Accumulibacter meliphilus. The sequence goes on from NZ_JAZKTZ010000004.1 coordinate 155,282, forward strand.
TCGGCGCCCGCTTGCTGATCAACGACGACCTGGCGCTGGCGCTGGCGGTTGGCGCCGACGGGCTGCACCTGGGCGCCGCCGATGGTCAGCTGTCGGCGGCGCGCGCGGCGCTTGGCGGCGCTCGCCTGCTCGGCGCTTCGTGCTACGACGACTTCGAGCGCGCCCGCGCAGCCGCGGCGGCTGGCGCGGACTACCTGGCCTTTGGCGCCATGCACCCCTCGTCCAGCAAGCCGCTGGCGGTGCGTGCCTCGCCGTCGCTGATCACGCGCTGTCGGGCCGAACTGCAGCTGCCGGCTTGTGCCATCGGCGGTATCACCGTCGAGAATGCCGCGCCGCTGCTGGCTGCCGGCGCCGATCTGCTGGCGGTGATCAGTGACCTCTTCGAGGCGCCTGACGTGGCGTCGCGCGCCGCCGCTTATCACCAACTATTCGAGGAAAATGCTCTTGATCTCCCAAAATCAACAACTCTTTGAGCGTGCCCAGAAGCACATACCGGGTGGCGTGAACTCGCCGGTGCGTGCTTTTCGTTCGGTCGGCGGGACGCCGCGCTTCTTCGTTGCCGGCTCCGGCGCCCATGTCACCGATGCCGACGGCCAGCGCTACATCGACTACGTCGGCTCCTGGGGGCCGTTGATTCTCGGGCACGCGCATGCGGGCGTGCTGGCGGCGGTTCAGGAAGCGACGCTGCGCGGGCTGTCTTTTGGTGCGCCGACCGAAAGCGAGGTCGATATGGCCGATCTGCTGTGCGAGTTGCTGCCTTCGCTGGAAATGGTTCGCCTGGTCAGCTCCGGGACCGAGGCGACGATGAGCGCCATCCGCCTGGCGCGCGGTCATACCGGGCGGGACCTGCTGATCAAGTTCGAAGGCTGTTACCACGGCCATTCCGACAGTCTGCTGGTCAAGGCCGGTTCGGGGATGTTGACGCTCGGCAATCCGAGTTCCGCAGGCGTTCCTGCGGACCTTGCCCGGCAAACCCTGGTTCTCGACTACAACGATAGCGCCGGGCTCGAAGCGGCGTTTGCCGAGCACGGCGCGCAGATCGCGGCGGTGATCGTCGAAGTGGTCGCCGGCAACATGAACCTGGTCATGCCGCGGCCGGAATTCCTGCAGACGATGCGCAAGCTGTGCAGCGAACACGGCGCGGTGCTGATTTTCGACGAAGTGATGACCGGTTTCCGGGTCGGCCTCAAGTGCGCGCAGGGGCTGTACGGCATCACGCCGGACCTGACCACGCTTGGCAAAGTGATCGGTGGCGGCCTGCCGGTGGGCGCTTTCGGCGGGCGCAGGGAAATCATGGCCCAGGTGGCGCCCCTTGGTCCGGTCTATCAGGCGGGCACCCTGTCCGGAAATCCGGTGGCTGTGGCGGCCGGCCTGGCGACTCTGAAGCGCGTCCGCGCGAGCGGCTTCTACGAGCAATTGACGCAGCGTACCCGCCAGCTGACCGATGGCTTGCGGGCTGCGGCAGCCAAAAACGGCGTCCCGTTTTCAGCGCAGGCAGTGGGCGGCATGTTCGGACTCTACTTCCGTTCCGAGTGTCCGCAGAACTACGCCGAAGTGATGAGTTGCGATGTGCCGGCCTTCAACCGCTTCTTCCACGGCATGCTCGACGCCGGCCACTACTTTGCTCCCGCCGCTTACGAAGCCGGTTTCGTTTCGGCAGCTCATGAAGAGGCCGATATTGCGGCGACCGTCGCTGCTGCCGAAGCGCTGTTCAAGGCCTGGTGATGGTGGTGGCATTTGGCCGTCTGCCGCAGCGCGGGCAAGGGCAGCCCTGTCTTCAGGCGGTCCTGCGGTTGGCGGCGCGGTTGCTCTTCAGTCTGCGCTTCTCGAAATATTTCAGCCCGAAATACATGCAGCTGCCGATACCCACCATGCCGACGAGCAGTGCCGAATAGGCGATCGGCCAGGGAATGCCCTCGGTCACCATCGTGAATTCCGACATGCCACCCATGCCGGCGAGGACGTTGATCGGCATGAAGATGACGCTGAGAATCGTCAGCCGCTTGATGTCCTTGTTCTGGTTGATGTTGATCGCGCTGTCGGTGGCATCCATCAGGAAGTTGATCTTGTTGAAGAGGAAAGCGGTGTGGCCGTCGAGCGACTCGATGTCGCGCAGGATTTCCCGTCCGTCGGCCAGTTGCGCGTCGGAAAGGAAGCGGCCGCGCAGCAGGAACGACAGGGCGCGGCGGGTATCGAGCACGTTGCGCCGGGTACGCCCGTTGATGTCCTCGGCCTCGGAAATGGCCGCCAGAATCTGCGTTGCTTCCTGGTCGGTGACGTGTGAACGCAGCACCTGCCTGCCGACCCGTTCGAGTTCCGCGTACACATCCTCCAGCGCATTCGCCGAGTACTCCACGTCAGCGGCGTAGAGGTCGAGCAGGACGTCCTTGCCGTCGGTCACGTAGCCGGGCCGCGTGCGCGCGCGCGCGCGCTGCAGGCGGAACACCGGCAGTTCCTCGGTGCGGATGGTGAACAGGATGTCGTTCTGCAGAATCAGGGCTACCGGGACGTTGCGCGACTCTTCCCTGGTATCGAGCAGAAAGTCCGAATGCAGGTGAATATGTCCTTCTTCATCGACGTAGAAACGGGCACTGGCTTCCAGGTCGGTGAGGCTGCCGGGATCGGGCAGGTCGACTTCGAAGCGGCGGCCAATCCAACTGCGGATTTTCTTCGTGGGCGCGATCAGGTCCACCCAGATCGGGTGCACGCCCTGCAGGTCTTCGGGGCGGGTGATCGTGATCTGGCGCAGGTGGCCGGCGTGCAGTTCGAAAGCGGTGACTACCGTTTTCTCGTTGCGGTAGTGGCTGTCGTCGATCAACTCTTCGAGGATGTCGTCGGAAAGTATGGCCAGGATCGGATCGGCGCCCTCCTTGACTTCTTCCCAGACCACCAGGCGCTCATTGGCCTCCAGCGCTTCAAGAATATAGGCGACTTCTTTCGGCGGCATCAGCCGGAGCTTCTGGCGCAGTTCGCGGCGATACTGTTGCTGGATCTCGACGCTGGCTTCGTCGAGTGCCGGGCTGTCCTGGTCGCGCAACAAGGGCTCGACGAGTTCCTCGACGCGCTTTTGCAGCGAGAGCAGCGAACGCACCTCGTCGAGATGAACGTCGGCGAGTCCTTTTTCCAGCGCTGCGGGCGCCAGCCGCTTGTTTTCTTCGCTCAAAGTCGTGCCTCGCCGATGTGAATGCCGCACTGTAAGGGGCGGGAGTTTAGCACTGCCGGAAGGGCAGGATGTTCGCGCTTGGGCGCTTTTTTTCTCAATCGAAACAAGTTGAAATCCATGCCGGGGCAGTTGGCTGGTCAATCGAAGAAAGGGGAAGGCAATGACTTTCGCACGACGCTGCCTGGCAGCGCTGACTCTGAGCGCGCTGGCGTTCCCGGCGCTTGCTGCGCTGGCCGACCCACGGCCGCTGGAGTCGACAGACATGGGCCACATTCGGCGCAATGATCGAGGCCAGCTGGAAGTCGTCGGCAAGCCGCCCTCCGGCCCGGGTGGTCTCTCGGCAACGCCGACCAGCCCGGCTGCGCGCGAGTCAGTGGCGCCAAGCCAGGTCAGTGAGAAAAAATCGTCAGCCGCAGCGACGAGCGGCCGGACCATCGTCGTTGGGCCGCAGGAGTCGGTGCGCAGCATCCAGGAAGCGGCGCGCAGCGCGCGTGACGGCGACACCATCGAAATTCGCTCCGGCGAGTACCGGCAGCAGGCGGTCGTCTGGACGCAAGCCCGGCTCACCATCCGGGGTGTCGGCAAGCGTCCGCGGCTGATTGCCGACGGCGATCATGCCGAGGGCAAGGCCTTGTGGGTGGTGCGCAACGCCAACATGCTGATCGAGAACCTCGAGTTCAGGGGCGCGCGCGTCGCCAACGGTAACGGCGCCGGCATTCGCTTCGAAAAAGGCCACTTGAAAGTCGTTCGCTGTGCGTTCTTCGACAACGAGACGGGAATCCTGACCAGCAATTTCGCGGACGCCGTGCTCGAAGTCGAGGACAGCGAGTTCGGCGAGGCACCAAGGCACGCAGGTGCCTTGCACCACCTGCTTTACGTCGGCAAGATCGCCCGACTGAGCGTCAAGGGAAGTCGCTTTCAGCAGGGTTTTCGCGGTCACCTGCTCAAATCGCGGGCGCGTGAAAGTGCCATCCTTTACAACCTGCTCGTCGACGGCCCCGACGGCAGTGCTTCGTACGAACTCGAGTTTCCGAACGGCGGTCTGGCGTGGGTGATCGGCAACGTCATCGGCCAGAGCGACAATACCGATAACCCGGAGCTGGTTTCCTACGGCGCCGAAGGTCAGTTGTGGCCGGATAACGCGCTCTATCTGGCGCACAATACGCTCGTCGACTCCTTGCGCGCTGGCCACTACCTGCGCGTCTGGACCGACAGGATGCCGCCCGAAACGGAAGTCTGGGCGCTCAACAACCTGCTCGTCGGCGAGGGTGTTTTCGCGCCGCAAGCCCGCGGTCGTTTTGAGGGCAATCGCAGCATCGATCGCTCACTGCTGATCGACGCCGATGGTCTGGCGTTCCGGCTGCCGAATAACTCGCCCTTGCGTGGCACGGCCACGTCGCCTGGCTTTGTTCGTGAGCGGAGTCTGGCCCCCAGCGCCGAATTCAAGCTACCCGCCGGAACCCGACCGCTCCCCATTGGCAGCCCCTTGACGGCGGGTGCCTTGCAGTAGGCTGCTCTCCTGCCACGCCAGCCAACCCTCCTCGCAATGAGGCGTCAGCAAGTGCGCTCGCTACCCGGCCTGCTCACTCGTCGCTGTCCATGAGCACGTTGGTATAGACCTCCTGGACGTCATCGAGCACGTCGAGCGCGTCAATAAGTTTCTGCATGCGCTGCGCGTCGTCGCCGGTGAGCGGCGTCTCGTTTTCGGCTTTCATTGTCACGCCGCCGTACTCGGACTGGAAACCGGCGGCTTCGAGCGCGTCCTTGACCGCAAAATACGCTCCCGGCGCAGTGATCACTTCCATCGAGCCGTCGTCATTGCTGAGCACGTCGTCGGCGCCAGCTTCGATGGCCGCGTCCATCAGTGCCGCTTCGTCGGTCCCGGGGGCGAACAGCAACTGCCCGCAGTGGGTGAACTGAAAAGCGACACAGCCATCGGTGCCGAGATTGCCGCCGTATTTGTTGAAGGCGTGGCGGACGTCGGCGACGGTGCGCGTCTTGTTGTCGGTCAGGCAATCGACGATGACCGCGGCGCCGCCGATGCCGTAGCCTTCATAGCGAATCTCGACGTAATCGACGCCTTCAAGCTCGCCGGTGCCTTTCTTGATCGCGTTGTCGATCTTGTCCTTGGGCATGTTGACGCCTTTGGCCTTGTCGATCGCCACCCGCAGGCGCGGGTTGAAGGCCGCATCGCCGCCGCCCATCTTGGCCGATACCGTGATTTCCGCAGCGATCTTGGAAAAGGATGCGCTGCGTCTTTCATCCTGGCGACCTTTGCGGTGCTGGATGTTTGCCCATTTGGAATGTCCTGCCATGCTGACCTCTACTGATCGCGATCTTGCTGCCGGCGTTGCCGGGGCAACAAACCGGGCCGCAAATGGTTGATAATCAAGCTCGGCATTTTAGCATCTCGCGAATTGTCATCCCTCCCAGTCCCCACTTTTCGGAGTCGCCCATGAGCAAACCCCTCGTTATCGCCAGGCACGAAGACACAGAACTGGCCTTGTTGCCGGCGCTGGCCAACCGCCACGGACTGATCACCGGCGCCACGGGTACCGGCAAGACCGTGACCCTGCAGGTTCTCGCCGAGCGCTTTTCCGAGATCGGCGTGCCGGTGTTCATGGCCGATGTGAAAGGTGATCTCTCGGGTCTGGCGGCAGAGGGCAGCGTCTCGCCGAAGATGCAGGCACGCCTCGACGCGCTGGGCGTCAAGGAGCACACGCCGGCAAAATGCCCGGTTGCTTTCTGGGACGTTTTCGGCGAGCAGGGGCACCCCGTGCGGGCGACCATTTCGGACATGGGGCCGGTTCTGCTGGCGCGTCTGCTGACTCTCAACGACACCCAGACCGGCGTCCTGCAACTGGTGTTCAGGATTGCCGATGACAATGGATTGCTGCTCCTCGACCTCAAGGATCTGCGCGCCATGCTGCAGCATGTCGGCGAGAACGCCAAGAGCTTCAGCGGCGAATACGGCAATGTCTCGGCGGCCTCGATCGGCGCCATCCAGCGCGGCTTGCTGAACCTTGGCGACCAGGGCGGCGACGTTTTCTTCGGCGAGCCGATGCTCGACATCGCCGACCTGATGCAGACCGACCAGGGCAGGGGGGTGGTCAACATCCTCGCTGCCGACAAGCTGATGACTTCGCCGCGGCTGTACTCGACTTTCCTGCTCTGGCTGCTGGCCGAGCTTTTCGAGCAACTGCCCGAAGTCGGCGACGTCGAAAAACCGAAACTGGTGTTCTTCTTCGACGAAGCGCACCTGCTGTTCAGCGAAGCGCCGGCAGCCTTGCTGGAAAAGATCGAACAGGTGGTGCGACTGATCCGCTCGAAAGGCGTCGGCGTCTATTTCGTGACCCAGAATCCGCTCGACATTCCCGACAGCGTGCTTGGCCAGCTCGGCAACCGCGTCCAGCACGCGCTGCGCGCTTTCACCCCGCGCGACCAGAAAGCCGTCCGCGCGGCCGCGCAGACGCTGCGCGCCAATCCGCGTTTCGACGCCGAGACGGCGATCACCGAACTCGGCGTCGGTGAAGCGCTGCTCTCCTTCCTCGACGAGCAAGGCCGGCCAAACGTCGTCGAACGCGCCTTCGTCCTGCCTCCCGCATCGCGGATGGGGCCGCAGACTGCAGACGAGCGGCAGGCGGTGATCAAGGCTTCGACGATTTACGGACACTACGAAGCAGTGGTCGATCGCGAGTCCGCCTACGAGCTGCTCAGGGAGGCGCAGGACGCCGACCCGCAAGCTGCCGGTAAGCAGCCCGCGGCCAGCGCGCCGCAGCCAGACGCTGCGAGCGGCGGCTGGCTCGGCGGTCTCGCTGACCTCTTCACTGGCGGTTCAAGCGGCGGGCGCTCGCGCGGCGGCGATTCGGTCGCCACCACGGCGGCCAAGAGCGCGGCGCGGGCGATTGGCTCGCAAGTGGGCAATCAGCTCATTCGCGGCGTGCTGGGTTCGTTGCTTGGCGGTAACTCGCGCCGGCGCTGAGCGGCGCAGTGCCTAGGTCGCGAAGCGTAGTTCGCATTCCATCACCGTGATCGCCGATCCCGAGAGCACGACGCGCTCGCCTTGCAGCGTGCAGCCGAGATTGCCACCGCGTTTCGAGACCTGCCGTGCGCTCAGGTTTGTCTTGGCTCCATCCTTGCCGAGTCTGGCGGCCCAGTAGGGCGTCAGAATGCAGTGCGCCGAGCCGGTGACCGGGTCTTCGGGGATGCCGTACTTGGGCGCAAAGAAACGGCTGACGAAGTCGACGGCGTCGCCCGGGGCGCTGACGATAACGCCGCGCAAGTCCAGCTGACTCAGCCAGCCGTGGTTCGGCGTGATCGCGCGCACCTCGGCTTCGCTGGCGAACACCGCCAGGTAGTCATCGGCGGCCAGCACTTCGAGCGGCTGCCGGCCGAGGCCGGCGACCAGGGCCTCGGGAGCCGCGCAAGCGGTTGCCGGGATGGCTGGAAAGTCCATTGCCAATTGCGGTCCCTGGCGTTGTACCCGCAGATCGCCGCTACGGGTGGAGAAGGTGATCACTGGCTGCGCATAGCCGAGATGTTCGAAAAGCACATGCGCCGCAGCCAGCGTCGCGTGCCCGCAAAGATCGACTTCGGCCACCGGCGTGAACCAGCGCAGTTCGAAGCCTTCGCCGGCCGCAACGAAGAAAGCGGTTTCAGCGAGATTGTTCTCCTCGGCGATGGCCTGCATCAGCGCGTCGTCGAGCCAGCTTTCGAGCGCACACACGGCTGCCGGGTTACCCTCGAAAACGCGGCTGGCGAAGGCGTCTACCTGGTATTGCTTGAGTCTCATTGCTTGCTCCTCACTGGGTGACATCCAGGGCTCGTCACTGCGTGTGGTCTGCTGACGACGCTTAGCCTCGCCACTTGCCACGTTCCATCATCCGCCGCTTTCGACTGTGAGATCTCGTTCCTTGAGCCCTGTTTAACCTACCACAAAAAACCTCTTGCATAATCAATTGCTTGCAGGGTAAATGAATTTCTAATGGCACAACAAGCGCGTAATGGGCTGTCAGGCGATCAGTTTTCGGACGCCTCCGGGTTGTGAATGGATGCCCAAGGCGCGATAGATCACCGGTTGCTCTGGCTCGGCGTTGGTGGCCTTGCGGACATGCAGCGTGCGGCCATCGCGCTGGCGGAAAGTCGTCGTCCGGCACTGGATCGAGAGGGTCTCGCGCAAAGTCGTCCAACTGTCGTGAATGCCAGCCGCCTTGAGCTTGACGCGAAGGAACTGCACGCACTGGTAAGCCAACACGGTAATGAACAGATCGCCGTCGGCGCGATCTTCCTGGTGATGGTAGATCGGCCGCAAGCCCAGTTCACTCTTCAGACTGCGAAACACACTTTCCAGGTCGGTGAGCAGCGTATAGGTACGCCAGAGCCGCTCTTCATCCCAGCCGAGTTGATTGGTACGCAAGCGCATGATCGTACAAGAAATGCAAGGAAAAAACCAGGACATCGGAATTGTTATCGCACAACATCTCCCCTTCAGGAAACCGCCTCTTTCAAATCCACGACTTAAAATCGGCGCGGGCTAGAAAAACCCGAAATATGACAGCAAGGTGTTAAAGGGCGGTCAAGATCCGTGGCCCTGCAGAAATAGCCGAGCCACCTCTTCATTACTGGCGTCGATATTGTCCGGAACATCGAAAGCGCCCTTGGCGACGCCGATGCGTCGCTCGGGCGGTTGCTCCGCGATCGGGACCAGGCGTGCAGCCGGCCGGCCGTTCCGGGCAATGACGATTTCGCGCTCCTTCCCCTGTTCGATCGCTTCCACCAGGCGCGACAAGTTGGACTTCGCCTCGAGCATATTCACGGTTTGCATAGTCGCCTCCGTAGTAGGGTTCGGTTAGAATGGTCTGATCTCACCATTCGCGTCACTCGCACGATTGACGACGCCCGCAGGATCCGGGGATACTCGCCTGGCCGACTGCAATTCCTATATTCCAGCGTCGCTGCTGCCCGCTGCGAGCAACCTGCCTTTGTCGCCCATGCCTGCCAACCTGTCTTCAGTCACTCCGTGGTACGTCTGCCTCAGCAAGCCTCGCCGCGAGGCGCTGGCCGTGCGCAAGCTCGAGGAACAAGGCTATGAGGTTTTCCTGCCCATGCTTACGCAATGGGAAAAGACCAGGGCCGGTTGGACGAAGCGGCAGCAAGTGATGTTCCCGCGCTACAGCTTCGTGCGTTGCGCTCGCCCCGAACAGAGCATCGGCCCGATTCGCAGCACGCCCGGCGTTAGCGGACTGGTCAGCTTTGGGGCAATCCCCGCGACCCTGGATGATACGACGCTGGCTGCAATTCGCTCACTGGCTGAACGCCAGGCCAGGACAGTGGAGGAGAAAGTGAACCCCTTCGAGGCCGGCGACAGCGTCGAGGTCGCTGCCGGTCCCCTCAAAGGCATGTCTGGCATCGTCTCCGCCGTTGCCGAAGAGCGGGTCACCGTCATGCTCAGCCTGCTCGGTCGCGAAAAGCCGGTTGCCGTGCCGGTAGGGCACGTAACGCTGGCGTAACGAAGCGGTTATTGCCCGATAAATCGAGCTCCTACAAGGCATCTCCCCCACCCCGGAACATCACACAGCCCCCCTTTAGGAGTCCGATTAATTGGGCGAAAGTCACTTCCGGCACCGTCTTCCCTTCCAGCAACGGCGCCGTGTGCGTCGAGTGCCTCGCGTCAAGGCAAAAGTCTACGATGTCAATTTCACCCACCGTACTTCCGCGCGCGGTATCGTCGTTGTTCTGCGCGGAACAGGTGACAAGGCACAAGCATGGAAAACCAGACCTCAGCCAACGACGACTACGACACCCCGTGGAAAGACGCGATCACGCGCTACTTCCCCGAGTTCATGGCCTTCTACTTCCCGTCGGCCCACGCCGAGATCGACTGGCAGCAAGCGCACGTCTTCCTCGACCAGGAACTCGCCCAAATCGTCCAGGACGCCGAACTCGGCAAACGCCTGGTGGACCGTCTCGTGCAGGTGGCTACGCGGGACGGAGGCGAACAATGGGTCTACATCCACGTCGAAGTCCAGGGCCAGCGCGATGCCAATTTTCCCGAACGCCTGTTCACCTATAATTACCGCCTCTATGATCGCTATCGTCGCCCGGCCGCCAGTCTCGCGGTGCTCGCGGACGAAGGCGAAGACTGGAAACCCACCCACTTCGGCTACCAGCTATTTGGCTGCGAAGTCGGCATCCGCTTCCCAACGGTCAAGATTCTCGACTACGCCGACCAGGCCGAAGCACTCCTGGCCGACCCCAATCCTTTTGCCCTGGTCACCGCGGCGCACCTGTTCACCCGCCAGACAAAAGGTGACCCCGAGCAACGCTATGCGGCAAAATGGCGGTTAGCCAAGCTACTCTACGAACGGAAGTGGGACAAACAGCGCATCATTGACCTGTTCAGCGTCATCGACTGGCTGATGCGCCTGCCGACCGAACTGGAAAAGCGGCTAATGCACGAGGTCTACACACTGGAAAGGAAGGTCACCATGCCCTACGTTACCTCTGCCGAACGCTTCGGCATCGAAAAAGGATTGTTGCAAGGTCGGCAGGAAGGCCGGCAGGAAGGCCGGCAGGAAGGCCGGCAGGAAGGCCGGCAGGAAGGGGAGGCGGCCCTCCTGCAGAGCCTGCTCGCCCGACGCTTCGGCACTTTGCCGGATGCCGTCCGCGCCCGACTGGCCAGCGCCACAGTTGAGCAGCTCGAAAGCTGGGCTCTCAAGATTCTTGATGCCAAATCGCTGGACGAAGTCTTCGATCGGGACTGAGCGGCGAATGCCTGCCATATTGCTGGGCCCTGCGCACGGGCGATGGCAATGGCGGTGACGCGGCGGGTGTGATTGCAGCTGGCGTCGCCGTTACGAGCGTGGCGCTCCCCAGCCACCTTCGCCGTCATTGCGAGCGACGCGCGGCAATCCATGGGTTTGGCTTTTCGCGTTGTCAATAGGTCCATATGGCGGCAGGGCCTCGGCACTGGGCTGTCATAGTCTGATGAGGCCCATGATCTTCACCCGAAAGTCGTCATCCCAGGCGGCTGCCTTGCGCTTCAGGCGCAAGCTGGTTTTCTTCTGGTCGGTGGTATCCAGCCGAATCAGATTGAGAACGATCTTCTTCAGGAGGGAAAGATTCTGGGGAGCGTTGTCCTTGCGGATGGTGTTGGCATCCTCGCCGAAGCTGACGTCGAGCACCCCGTGAAGTCGATTCTCCACGGTCCAATGGCCTCGCACGGCGACGGCGAGTTGTTCGGCGGTCAACTCGCGAGAGCTGATGTAATAGCGTCGCTCGAAGTTCGATTCTTGGTCGCCGACCTTGCGCAGGGAGTCGACCAGACCGAGCGTCTTGCACTTGGGCCAATCGGCCAGGTCAACGGTCCCTTCTGCGTCGAGGGCGCGGGCGGTCTGGGCAATGGTCAGCTGTTGCCGATCGTGGTGATCCTTGATCTTGCAGTAGGTCTCGTAACTGATCATGGCGTCCGTCCCGGGGCGGCACGCAGCTGACCGATCCGGATGTCGATCTCGTCCGCCGCGAGTTCGCGTGCTTCCGCGCAGCAGGCAGAATCCAGCGCCAGGACCTGGTAGAGCGGGCGTTGATAGCCGATCAGGCCGACGCGGATGAGGTCGCCACGCACCTGACTGAGCCGGGCAAGGCCGATCGACAGCCGTCGAGCGAGCACGGCACCCGAGTAGTAGCTCAGCCCCTGGGCGTCGGCGACGGTGACCAGAAACAGATGGAGGGCTGCCGCCGTGGGGTCACAGCGATCGAGGTAAGGTTCCCGCACCAGGCGGTGATCGACCCAGCTGAACTGGGGTGGGATCGTTCGCATCCGTTCCGGACAGAGCACTCGCTTGATGGTCATCGCCGATCCTTCCCGCCAAGATGTCATACCCCAGTTGTAGCAGCTGGCGGGTGCTCCTGGCGACGACGTCCGCAGAATCCCGAGCCATGCTTTTGTTCGGCCGCTGCCTGCCAGTGCGAACGGCGGCGGCGTTGGCAGGCAGGCCGCCAAGCGCCAGAGTGATCCCGACTATCGCGATACCCAGAAGCGCGCGCAGAAGGCCTGGGCAGAGCGCCACCCAGACTACTGGCGGGCCTATCGAGACCAGCATCCGGAGTGCGTCGTGCGCAATCGGGCCCGCCACCGGGAACGCGCCCTCGACCCGGCCGGCGTTGCAAAGATGGACGCGTGGATGGTCGAAATCACCGTTATTTCAGCCGCTTGCGCTTCGCCATGAGGCCCATGCCGCGGCTTGCAAAAAGAGGACTCGATCGCCTTGCGGCGGCCGCCTCGCTAGGCTGGATGCCATAAGAGGTCAAGCGCATGGATCACACGGCCGCTACCGCCCGGACTCTCGATTTGCACCGCTTGGAGTTGCGCTACGCAGATCTTCGCGTGCCGGCTGCGCTGGCGATCACGCGTCTCGCTCGGTCGATTGCGGTCAATGGCCAGCTCGTGCCCTGTATTGTGGTGGCCGGTGAGGGAAACGCATCGATTCTGCTCGACGGCTATCGACGCGTCGCCGCGTTGCGGCAACTCGGCAAGGATACGGCCGAGGTCGCCTTGCCCGGTCAGGAAACATGCCTTAGTATCTGCGTTCATTTGTTGAACAAGAGCATATGACGCCGCCAGAAGAAGCCCAGCTGCGTATCCTCCGGATCGTCGAGGAAGCGCCACAGATCAGCCAGCGACAGCTCGCCGAGCGTCTTGGCGCCAGTCTGGGCAAGACCAATTATCTGCTCAAGGCGCTGCTCGACAAGGGCTACATCAAGGCGGGCAACTTTCTTCGCGCCGAGGACAAACTGAAATACGTGTACCTGCTGACTCCCGAGGGCATCCACGCCAAGCTGCGGCTGACGCGCGACTACCTCGCCCGGAAAGAGCAGGAGTACATCGCGATGAAAGAGGAAATTGATCACATGCGCGCCGAGCTGGGCGTGGATAATCATCATCGATAGCTCGCTGCAGGCAGCCGCAAGGATTTGACCAAGGTGGCGAGGCTTCCCAAGCCAGTAGGCGGTGGTAGCAGAGACGAAACACGATTTTGGCATAGTGTCGGAATAGGCCAATAGCACGGCGAAGGTGGTCCCCAGCGGGGCAGCCAAAGCAAAAATGCTGAATGTAAAAACATTCGGGCATGGCGGTAGCGTGCCTGAAGGGCTTCACAGATCGCCGCCCCGCCTCGTCTTTCGCAATGACCGTGATGAGGCGGCCCCGTGCTTATTGCGAACGAAACGCCGTATCCCGAGGGAGACGCTCGGGTTTCCCGAGCGTCAAGATCAATCCTTGACGCAGCTCCCCCGATAAATTTCCCGGGCGCCGCGGACAAACTCAAGTACGCGTATCTGCCGCCTCCCGATCCGATCCGCGCCGAGCTGGGCGTGGACAATAATCTTCGATAGCTCGACCGGCCCGAACGCCTGGCTGTCTTGATTCGCTGGACGATTCGCTGGACGAATCGCCGGCCAGACTAGTGCGCGAGGCACCGGTCGCCTACGTCCCGATCGTTCGCAGAGTACAGTTTTCAATTTGAGGGCAATCAGCAATGGCGAAGATCATTCAGAACAGAAAAATCCGTATCGCGGTCGTTGGCTGCGGTCGTATTGCAAATAATCATTTCGCCTCCATTGCCACCCATTCCGACAATCTGGAACTCGTGGCCGTTTGTGACAGCAACGCTGCGACACTCGAGCTGCACAAGGCCCAACATCAGGTGCCGGGCTACCAACGTCTCGAGGATATGCTCACCACCGAGCAGCTTGACCTGGTTGTGCTCTGCACGCCGAGCGGCTTGCACTCCCAGCAGGCGATAGCCGCAGCTCGCCACGGCATCAACGTGATGACCGAAAAGCCAATGGCGACCCGCTGGAAAGACGGTCTGCGGATGGTCAAGGCCTGCGACCAGGCAGAGGTCTACCTCTTCGTCGTTAAGCAAAACCGCCGCAATACCACCCTGCAACTGCTTAAGCGGGCTGTTGAAGAAAAGCGCTTCGGCAAGATCTACATGGTCTCGCTCAATGTCTTCTGGACTCGTCCGCAGGACTACTACGACTCAGCGAAGTGGCGCGGTACGTGGGAACTCGATGGCGGCGCCTTCATGAACCAGGCCAGCCATTACGTCGATCTCATCGACTGGCTGATCGGCCCCGTCGCCAGCGTGCACGCCATGACCGCAACTCTCGGCCGCAACATCCAGGTGGAGGACTCCGGCGTCCTCAACATTCGCTGGCGTAGCGGCGCGCTTGGCTCCATGAGTGTCACCATGCTCACCTATCCGAAGAACCTGGAAGGATCCATCACCATCCTGGGTGAAAAAGGAACGGTCCGGGTCGGTGGCGTCGCCGTCAACGACATCCAGGTCTGGGATTTTGCCGAGCCCCGCGACTACGACGCCAACATCAAGGAAGCCAACTACGAAACCACGTCTGTCTATGGTCTTGGCCATCCCTTGTACTACAAGAATGTGATCGACGTCTTGCGCGGCGAAGCCGAACCCGAAACCGACGGGCGCGAGGGATTGGGTTCACTCGAAGTGCTGATCGCCGCATATCTCTCCGCCCGCGACGGCCATACCATTTCTCTGCCGCTGGAATACTGAGCGGCGCGCGTATGAGAATCGCCGTAATCGGGGGCGATAGCAACGATCAACGGCCTGTGTTCAGCCTGGCACCTAGCCCCCATCGTGTTACCCATCTATCGGGCTAGCCGCTGTCCTCGCTGGATGCTTGGCATGGGACTGAAGCGCTACGATAGGCTGGCCGGCAAGTCCGTCCTCCCGAAAAGCGAACTACTAAGCAAGGCGCAGGCGACGTCATTCATTGCGGCACTGAAGACCGAAAACCGTCTTGGCGGCTTCCGCTACCACGATGCTCGGATGGATGATCGCCAACTCGGCAACCGCAGGGGCCGATACTGTCGAATCCTTCGCCGGAACTCGGCCCCTCGTCAAATCGGCCAGCGACCCAAACACGGCTCGTCGTGATTACGCAATTCAGCGCAACGGCAAGCTGCTTACTGTCTTCGTCGGCAAGTGGACGACCAGCCCGGCCCGCGCTGAAAAACTGCAACGAAAGGTGCATTGAAAATGAACGCCACAATCCATCCTACAGCCATCGTCGACGAGGGCGCCCAGATCGGCGAGGACTCCCGCGTATGGCATTGGGTTCATGTCTGCGGCGGAGCTCGCATTGGCAGGGGCTGCTCGCTGGGCCAGAACGTCTTTGTCGGCAATCGCGTGAGCATCGGCAACAACGTCAAGATCCAGAACAACGTCTCGGTTTACGACAACGTCACCCTGGAAGACGACGTTTTCTGCGGCCCGAGCATGGTGTTTACGAACGTCTACAACCCACGTTCGGCGGTAAATCGCAAAGACGACTATCGCGATACGCTCGTCAAACGGGGGGCGACCATTGGCGCCAACGCCACCATCGTCTGTGGCATAACCATCGGTATGCACGCGTTTATCGCCGCCGGTGCCGTCGTCAACCGCGACGTCAAGGCCTACGCCATGATGGCTGGGGTCCCCGCCCGACAGATTGGCTGGATGAGCGATCATGGCGAGCGCTTGACCTTACCCATCGAAGGTGACGGCTGTGCGGTTTGTCCGGCCACGGGAAAGAAATACCGTCTGGATGCTGGCAATCTGTCCAGCGAGAAGGAGTTGGAATGCAAGTAGAAGCCATTTATGACCATGGTCGCCTCGAACTACCGGCGAACTTTCGTCTCAAGCACGCGGTGGTGAATGTGCTCGTCATCGTTCCCGATGACGAGGTCTTGGCAGACTCGCCCAGCGGGCATGATCAGACCGCCGCTAGTCTTGCCCGCACGCCCGATCAATCGCCGCGAGAAGTTTCTGTACCGGGGGGCGCCATCCGCACGGCCATCGATGAAATTCTCGGTCCCTGGAAACAGCAACTCCACGCGGGCGCAGCGCTACGCGACGAAGATTTCGATCGCTTGCGCTATCAGGCGCTGGAGGAGAAGTCTCTTGGCCGCCAATAAGCATCTCGTCCTCGACGCCAGCGTAATTCTCGATCTATGGCTCCGCCCCGAACGTGCCATGGCGACCGAGGCACTGTTCGCCAGCGCGGAGCAGGGGCGGACGTCTCTATGGGTCAGCGCTGCAAGCCTTCCCACACTCGAGTTCGTCGCCGTTCGTCGCTGCAAGGAGCAAGGAATCGATCCCACGGTGGCTCGCTCCCTGGTCAAGCGCCTGATGCTCGACCTGTTGAACCGCGTCAGGGTCCTGAGCAACCGCGGCTACGAACAGGCGGAGTTGTACGCCAAATCCACAGACTTCGAAGATGCGCAGCTTGCCGCCAGCGCCCGCAGCATCTCAGCAGGGCAGGTGTGCATCGTTTCGTCCGATGCCGCTTTTGACGCTTTGGGCGAGTTTTCTTTTCAAAGGCCCAAACAGGCGCTGGAATGGCTACTTCAGGAGAGCACCTCCGAGCAGGAAACATTGAGTTTCATTGATCTCGCGGCCCAGCAGGTCGCGCTCCGACCACAGATCGAACGAAATATCGACATCGTGCTACACCACGGCCAATACATCATGGGGCCGGAAGTCAAGGCGCTCGAAGAGAAGCTTGCGGAGTACAGCGGTGCCAAGCATTGCATCACCGTGGCCAGCGGCACGGAAGCGCTGCTGATCAGCCTGATGGCCCTCGGTGTCGGTGCGGGGGACGAGGTGATCACCACCCCGTTCACCTTCGTCGCTACTGCCGAAGTCATCGTCTTGCTCGGAGCGAAGCCGGTGTTCGTCGATATCGAGCCCGATACCTGCAACATCGACGCTAGCAGAATTGAAGCCGCCATTACGCCAAAGACAAAGGCCATCATGCCCGTAAGCCTGTACGGGCAACCCGCGGATATGGACGAGATCAATGCCATTGCCGCCAAGTACAAGCTGCCGGTAATCGAAGATGCGGCGCAAAGTTTTGGTGCGGAGTACAAGGGAAGAAAGAGTTGCAACCTGTCGACGATCGGTTGCACGAGTTTCTTTCCTAGCAAGCCGCTAGGGTGTTATGGCGATGGTGGGGCGATCTTTACAAGTGATGATGCCATCGCTCTCGCCTGCCGGGAAATCCGCGTGCATGGTCAGAGCAAGCGCTATTGGCATACGCGTATCGGCGTTGGTGGGCGTATGGATACCCTGCAATGTGCCGTCGTCCTCGCCAAGCTGGAGCGTTTCAATGAGGAAATTGAGCAGCGTCTCAAGCTTGGTGCGCGTTACCAGCGACTCCTGGAAGATGTCCCCGCAGTACCACGTCTGGTTGTACGTTCCGACAGAAATTGTGTCTGGGCGCAGTTTACGATTCAAGTGCCGGATCGCGATGCCTTCCTCCATGCACTCACTGCCGCCAATATTCCCACAGCTGTCCATTACCCGGTACCCTTGCATCGCCAGCCGGCCTACCACGAGTCGTGCCGGGTTTCCGGAAGTCTGGACTGCTCCGATCTCGTCGCATCGCGCGTGGTGAGCCTGCCGATGCATCCCTACCTTGAACAACGAGCGCAAGAGCGAATCATTGAGGCAGTTGTGAGGGCTGTCGCATGAAGATCCTGACCGTTGTCGGGGCTCGTCCCCAGTTCATCAAAGCCGCAGCCGTATCACGAGTGATTCGTGACCAATGCGGCGGGAGAGTTGAAGAAGTGCTGGTCCACACGGGGCAGCATTACGACGCGAACATGTCGCAAAATTTTTTCGACGAACTCGACATTCCCAAGCCGAGATACAACTTAGAAATCTCCGGCGGGCACCATGGAGCGATGACTGGCCGCATGTTGGAGGCTATAGAAAATACGCTAGTTAAGGAAGTGCCGGACTGGGTACTAATCTACGGCGATACCAATTCCACTCTGGCGGGAGCACTGGCGGCAGCGAAACTGCATATCCCGGTGGCTCACGTCGAGGCTGGGCTGCGGTCTTTTAATATGCGCATGCCGGAAGAGGTCAATCGCGTGCTTGCCGATCGTGTTTCCTCTCTTCTATTTTGTCCAACCGAAACGGCGGTTAATAACCTGAAGGCAGAGGGGTTGCGCAAAGGAGTAAGCAACGTCGGCGACGTAATGTACGACGTAGCACTATATTACCGTGATCATGCCCGTAGCCGCAGCCGCATCCTGCAGAGCTTAGCCTTATCAGAGCGAGGTTTTGCCTTGGCGACATGCCACCGTGCCGAAAATACCGACGACCCGCAACGATTGGGCGAGATTCTGTCCGGACTAACCCAGGTGGCAAAACAGGTTCCAGTGGTCTTCCCGTTGCATCCACGCACACGCAGGCTTTCTGAGGAATACGGCTACTCCGACTACCTTTCAGCCTTGATCGTAACTGAGCCCCTGGCTTTTCTGGATATGGTGGCTCTCGAGCAGTCTGCGCGTGTAATTCTCACCGACTCGGGAGGCGTACAAAAAGAGGCGTTTTTCTATGGCGTTCCCTGCATCACCATGCGTGACGAGACGGAGTGGGTGGAAACAGTGGAATCGGGTTTGAACTGTCTGGTAGGTGCATCAAGGGCACGAATAGCTGTAGCGTTCGCGAATATCGCTGACACCCCATCATTTATCCCTTGTGCGGGCGTTTACGGGCAGGGTAGGGCCGCCAATGATATTGTTAGTAAGTTGCTGTGATTTTATTTGCTATATCGTGATGCACGAAACAATGAAACACTTTCCCCCCTACCGGCGCCAACGCTTACGCCGTCTGACTAACTACTCCGTGGGCAGCAGCATCCTCAATCGTTTTTGGCTCCCGTGCTGCGGGGGAGGGGGCAGCCGGTACCGCGTCTCGCATACGAAACAATATCCAGTGGGTGCGGCTCCTCGTGAGTTCGGAGAGCTACCGAGGTGAGTGCTCGTGCCATCTTGACCTTGCTTTCCGGTGGAGGGGTAGCTCTTGCAGTTCCTCTCCTGTTAAGCCCAATTCTTTCGCGCGCTTATACCCCCAGCGATTTCGGGGATGCAGCTCTTTATATTGGTCTTGCCTCTTCTATTAGCACACTGGCTACTGGGCGGTATGAATCCGCAGTTCTGCTTCCGCGGCGCAACAGTCATGCTTTGCACATCGTATATCTTACGGCCGGGTTGATCATTGCTGTTTCTATCATTTGCGGGTTTGCCTTAATTGCTATGGGCGGCTTTATTGGCATGCCCAATATATACTATACGCTCCCGTTAGCAGTCTTGCTTATTAGTCTGTTAGCGCTGCTCGATCGCCACAACAATCGCCTGAAGAACTATCGGGTGATGTCAGCGCAGCGCATAGTTCGTGTTGCCGTTGACGGGGCGGTGGCGGTTGCGCTTGGCCTGTTGTTTAAACTAGACATTGGCTTGGTTGTTGCTCTAATTAGCGGCTATACCGTTTCATCCATTTTAATGCTAAGCGTTTTTTATGCTGCTGATCGGGCAAATCGCGCGCCAATAAGTCTCCAGCGTATTGTCGTTCAGGCTAGAAGATACCGAGCGTTTCCTGTGTACAATATGCCCCATGCTTTTATTAATTCGTTATCCGCAAGCTTCCCGGTGCTTCTGCTACCGTTGTTCTTCCCGGATTCTGTGGTGGGGCTATATGCTTTCGGATTCCGGATTGTGCAAGCACCGCTGTCCCTATTGTCCTCCGCGGTAGGCAACGTAGTGAGTCAGCAATTGGCCGAAGCGTACGCTTCGGGTGGATGTGTCTACCATATCTTCCGTAGGTACCTTGTCCGCCTTGCCTTGTTGTCACTAGCATTGCCCCCCATTCTATTTTTTGGGAAAGAGATATTTTCCCTCGTCTTCGGACCGGATTGGGCGCTTGCGGGAGAGTACATGAAAATTCTTACTCCTTTTCTGATGTTAAACTTCCTCTCGGCGACTTTCGCAATGTTGCCTGCATTGTATAACCGTCAACGCACGGCCTTAAAAATCGAGATAGTTTTCGCCGCTGTTAAGGCGGCAGGAATTCTCATTGGAGGCTATTTTGGTAGTGTTACGATGGCGCTTGGGTTTCTTTCGGGCGGATCTTGTATTGTTATTCTGTCGTATCTTTTTTGGCTGAATCGCTTGGCTTCTTCGCCTCGGGACCCAGCAATCCACGTGCCTTGTTAGGACGCGGTTGTTTGCCGAGAAAAAAACTGAGGGACGCCGTAGGGTATTGACACCAATGCTCCCAACCTAACGCGCCGTTGTCATAATTCGATCAGCAAACAAAGAAACGGGTTGCGCGCCCAATGCTCTCAACTTACCAGAACATAGTCATACTCAGTTTTTTTGTAGGCGTGGGATAGATGGGGCTTTTGAGTGACGTTTCTGGGGTATGACCGGTCTGGTTTTTTGCGGACGAAGTTCTTGATGAGTTCGTCGAAGACGGAGGTGATATTTTCGAGAGCATCCCGACCCTGGAGGAGCCAGCGTCCGAGGGTAGCTTTATACGAGAGAAGGCGTCGCCGCGGTTGATGAAGTAACGTGCGCAGATGTTGGGATCGAGAGATTCACTGGCGGCGTGGACGGCCAGAGCATTGATGTTGTCGCAGAGGATTTTAGCGCTGAAGTCTTGTTGTGCGGCCAGCCAGGACATGCCCGAGAGTTGCTCCAGTGCCAGACGGTGCTTGATCCGTTTGAACGCCTCCTCGATTCGCCACCGAGAGTGATAGAGGCCCCCGAACGCGGCGGCGGGGAAGGCGTTCATGTCGAGGAGCGAGGTGACGAGGACGCGCACCTTGTGGCCGAACACCTGGCGAATGAGGCGAACTTCGCTCGGCGTCGCGGCGATTTCGTAGTCGAGCGGGTCCTGTTTGCAGGGGGCTGGCAGCATCACAACCTGCTCGGCCAAGCCCGATCGGCGGAATGCTTGGATAGCGCTGAAATTGAGGCTATCGGCCCGCATGCAGAAATGGCGTTCTCGCTGCAGCAAGACGGCGAAGAGCCAGTAGGCCGGGTAACCTCGGTCGAGTACCAGGATGTCATTGGAACGGAGCTTGCCGAGGTGTTCGAAGAGCATCTGACGCTCGCCGGTGTTGGGGGAATAGAGCTTGGCAGCCAGGGTCATTTCGCTACCGGGCAGATAGAGCGCGAAGCCAATGGCGTCGACTATGTGGCGGACGAATCGCTTGCCGTCACGGGTCTTCCCGAAGAGGGTCAAGCGCAGGACTGTGGCATCACCGGCGACGACGCGCAGGCCGTACCAGAGGGGAAAGCCGAACTGCGCATCGACCAGGGCCAGGAAATGGTCGTTGAGGACCTCAAAGGGTGCGACCGAGACGTGCTTTCGGGCTTTGGCAAAGGCCTGCGCCGAGACTTCTCGCATCAGATCGGCGCGGTTCGCCAGGTTGGCAAAGAACGCGTCCAGTTCAGACTGCACTTTGGAGGTGTATCCGCCGAGCAGGCAGGCGATCAGGCGGGGGAAACTGAGGACACCTGTTCGTGAGAACGCTTTTTCTGTCAGACGCGACTTGACGAAAAAAGCGTGAGAAAAAAGGAAGTTAGAAAATGAGTTAGCGACGTTGACATAAAGATCGCTGCATATAAAATTTTACATCCGTATCAATGGGATACGGAGTCTGCCGGGAGCCTTCCAGGCGCGCAATCCGTTTCTTTGTTTGCTGATTCAATTATGACAATGGCGCGCTAGGTTGGGGGCATTGGGTTTCGTGTCACGTCATATCTAAGAGGCGTTGATGTTTCTGTTTGGTTGCGAATAAGTAGGTGTGTTTTCACCGTAAGTGCTTGTACGTTCAAGAGACCGTCGTTGTTGAGCCCGATTTCTCTCAATTTGGTGCCAGGCGGATTTTAATAGCGATCGATGCTTTCCTGGTCCCTGTCCAAACGTTTTCGGCTGAGTTCGTGTTGGCGGCGGCATCATTTTGCCGATAGTGGTGGCCGGTGATTACGCCTTCCCGTTCAGTGCTGCTTCAGTCGCAGTTAGAAAGGTCAGTACTTGGTATGGCAACGAATATGCTGCGCACCAATATTCTTAAGCACGGCTCAATGTCCAGTTTTCTGTTTGTCGCTTTCCTATACTGCCTTATTCCTTTCGAGGCTGGGGCGAGCAACTTCGCTATAGTTTTAAGACTTGGCGTCGCGACCTGTCTGGTCTTGCTGGTTCTCCTGCGATTCAGGCCCGAAATCACCAAGACAGCAGCCGCGTATCTTGGGCTATTGTTCGTGTTTTCTACGATGGCCGCGCTCCGTGGTCTTAGTGGCGGTGTTCTGGCGTTGGCGTGTTCGGCGGCTTTTGGCGTTTTGATCGCCTCTGCGGCCATACAAAGCACCGCCTTTCGAGAAACTTTGCGTACATCTCTTCTTTTGCTGATAGCGTTTTCTGTATTGACGCTTCTTTTGCAGGTTGTAGTCTACATTTACAATGGGTCTGTGCTAGACATTCATCAGCTATTATATCCGGTGAGTGAAGCACGAATATACCAAAATGTCGGCTTTATGCGCCTCACCGGTTTTTATATTGAACCGGGTACTTATAGCAATTGGCTTTATATGTTGCTAATGATCTATGTTGCAATAAGCCCAGGAAGAAGTACGCAACTTGTGCTTGTTGTCGCGGCGAGCATGATTTTTACGCTTTCGGCTTGGGGAGGGGGCGTCGCAGCTTTACTAATAATCGTAACCGCTCTTTCATCTGGGAAGTGGCGGTGGGTCGTTCTTGTTTTTACGGTATTAGTGGTCGTTATTATAGTAGTGCCAGCAGATCTAATAGACGGGTGGTTTGCGGTATATGAACAAAAGACGGACCTAGATCAGATCAGTGCTGGTTCTAAAGTGGAAACGTACGCAGAGTTTTACCGAATCCTTGATAGTGTCTTAGTTGTCGGTGACGGTTTCAAGTCAAGTTTCTGTGATTTTTGTTTGTCTCCTCAAGATGCTGGCCTTGCGCTAAATATATCGGTAGTTCTTGGGCTTCTGTTCGCTGTGGGAATGTTTGGAGCGTACTTTTTTTTACTTTTAAGAGCCGGCGAGTTTGCCTTTGCCACGCTATCCATTCCTTTTCTCTTTACAAAAGCTTTCTATTGGGACTTCGTTGTATGGTTGCTTTTCTTCCTGGTTGTATTCGGATGTCCTCGTGTTGTAGGGAAGCGCTGATCAATTAGCTGCCGATGCGTTACCTAGCCGCGCGGCAGCGGATTTTTTTGCATCCCGCCGCGATTTTTGTCAAACTGCCCAAAATTCCGCGGTTTTCTACCTTTTTCGGCCCATTTCCGGGCCTTTCGTCCTATTCAGGACGCAACTTGGCTGTTGAGCGCCAATAGCTTTCGCTTCGCAATCATCAGATTGGCCAAAGCGAACAGCGTGTGCAGCTGTGCCGTGTTCTTTTCCAGCCCCTTGTAGCGCACCTTCTTGTAGTGGAAGAGGTTCTTCACGATATGGAAAGGATGCTCGACTTTGGACCGGATGCTGGCTTTCAGCGATTCCAGTTTGCGCAGCAGCTGACCAAACCCGCTCTCTTCCGAGACGGCTTTGAGCTTGCCGCGCTTCATGGCGATCTGCCAGTTGACGTCCCGGTCCTTCAGTTCTTCCCGCTTGTCGGCGCCGACATAGCCCGCATCCAGGAAGACATCCTTCTCGTCGCCGTGCAGCAGATGCTCGGTTTGCGTCACATCAGCCTCGTTTGCCGAAGTACCGACGAGGGTATGCACCAAGCCGCTCTCGGCATCGACGCCAATGTGGGCCTTCATGCCGAAGTACCACTGGTTGCCTTTCTTGGTCTGGTGCATGTCCGGGTCACGGGCGTTGGCTTCGTTCTTGACCGACGGCGGGGCGGCGATGATCGTGGCGTCGGCGATGGTGCCTTCGCGCATCATGAGGCCCGCTGCGGACAGCCCGGCGTTGACCGCTTCGAACAGCTTCTTCGTCAAACCATGCTGCTCCAGCAGGTGCCGGAACTGCAGCACGGTGGTCGCATCCGGAGCAGCCTCTCTGGACAGGTCGATTCCGACAAAGGCCCGTAGTGCTTGGCTGTCGGTAATGGCGTCTTCGACGCCTTCGTCCGAGAAACCGTTCCACTGCTGTACGAAGTACATCCGCAGCATCCGCTCCAGCCCGACCGGCGGTCGGCCTCGCTCGCCCTTCGGGTAGTGCGGCTCGACTACCGCGAACAATTCTGCCCACGGCATGATCTGCTCCATCTCGTCAAGAAACACCTCGCGTCGCGTCCGTCGCTTCTTACGTTGAAACTCGGCCTGGGAAAAACTGATCTGCTTCATCGGGGGTGGCTCGCGCAGGATTGATAGGCAAATTATACCATAGGTATATGTGGCGATTAAATCAGCGTTTCCTAAGGTGTTTTTATCGTGTCGGCGCCCACGTAATTCGCGAGCTCGCCACGCTCGTTTTTTTCGCCTTTATTAGAAAGTTTTTATGTCAAAAACAATTATACTCTTGACTGGCACATTCCCGTTTGGTGTTGGTGAGTCGTTTCTGGAGTTGGAAATTGAGTATCTTGCCGCCGTTGTGGATAGCGTGATAATCGTTCCAGAGAAATTGTGCGGTGTGCGGCGCCCCTTGCCGGCAAATGTAAGACTGTACACGGGTCTCGGAGAGCAAGCTGGTCGGCATGGTAAGCTCCTTAAGTTAATTTCCGCAATCGTACTATGCCTTCGGCGGGCAAAAGACATTAGATTCAACTGGAGGTATTTCAAACGACTCCTGACAGATGAGTACTACGCCAGTTTGACGCAAAGGTTAGTCGGGCAATTAATAAGAAACGAGGGTCTATCATACCAGTCGGTCCTGTGCTACTCATATTGGTTTAGCGGGGTGGCGGTTGGCTTGGTTCGGTTGAAGAATGCTAATAACAACCTGAAAGTCGTTACGCGAGCACATAGGTGGGATCTTTACGAAACCATAGGGGCTCTCCCGGAGTTTCCTTTCCGGAAGGATATCATAGCAAGTTTTGACGCGGTTTTCTGTATAGCGGCTCACGGCAAAAATCATCTTGAATCTTCGTTTGGCACCTCTAATGTCGTACTTTCTCGGCTGGGAGTTCGGCGACCAAGGAGTGGCTCGCTTCGACGAGGGTCAGAAAGCATTTCGTTGGTTTCGTGCTCCTTTATCCATCGGGTTAAACGTTTGGACCGTATCATCGAAGCGATTGCGGTGCTGGCGTTGCGGTATCCGTCAGTCAAGTTCACTTGGACGCACATTGGTAGCGGGGCATCTTCTTCAAATATTGCCGAGGTCGCAGAGAAGTGTTTTGCGGGGGCTGTTAATTTGCGTTATGGTTTTGCCGGAAACCTAAGTAATAAACAAGTTATCGAGTTCTATGAAGAAAATTTTGTGGATTGTTTTTTAAATCTCAGCGAGAGTGAAGGATTGCCGGTGTCGATGATGGAGGCTATGTCGTTTGGGATCCCCGTCGTTGCTCCAGATGTCGGCGGTATCGCCGAAATTGTAACGCCGGATTCTGGGATCCTCCTTAGCTCGCAACCGACGCCAGGTGAAGTGGCTGATGGCATCGCCGCCATAACGATTCAAGCGCCTGATGACCGTTATCGTTCCGGCGCTCGCTTGCTGTGGGAAAAGAGGTTCGACGCTGACACGAATTATAGAAAGTTCGCTGATCATTTGAGCGGGCTTTTCGATCATCAATAATAGTCGTTAACGGGTCTAATTTCGCGCCGAAAGGTGGG
This sequence comes from Candidatus Accumulibacter meliphilus, assembly GCF_036625345.1. Taxonomy (NCBI): domain Bacteria; kingdom Pseudomonadati; phylum Pseudomonadota; class Betaproteobacteria; genus Candidatus Accumulibacter; species Candidatus Accumulibacter meliphilus. Next base: position 181,059 of record NZ_JAZKTZ010000004.1, read on the forward strand.
CTGACTGCCACGGGGCGGCTGTCATAAACGTCCGATGGAAAAATGCGGCATTTGGTGGGGGAGTGGGCTGCAGTTTTCGGGAGGTGGGTACCTCTTCGAGGCTTTCAGTATCAAGGAGCGATAGTATGTCGCATTGGGAGTAGTGATGAGGATTGGTGAGCGTTCGCTTGGAGAGATGTCTGGAACGACGGTGCTGGAGGTTTCGATGCTGACCAGCTTTTTAGCTTGTGCGGCTGTTGGCGGCCAGCTAGACGCGTTGGGGATGGTTGGGGGCAATCGTCGTCTAGAGTCCAGAAGAGAGCATGACTCAAATGATTAAGCGGCGGTTGAAGGTGCTTCACACGGCGGTTTCGATGAACCCGAGTGTGGGCGTATCTAGGCAAATGGAATGGGAACAACGGGCGGCCGACGTACTTGACTTGCCGTGGGACACTTCGCTACATACCCAAAAAATCGTTCAGTCACCAGTGGTTGTGTGCCACGACGGTCTTCCACAGGGCGCGCTGAGGAGATATTTTGCTCTCCGCAAGGCGTATTACCAATGGTTGGAGCACACGGCTACGCAATACGATCTCGTGTTGCTTCGACATTCTGTACATGATGTTTTTGAAGCCAGGCTGGCGGGCCAAATTGGGCGGAAGCTGATTACGGTTCACCATACCCTCGAAATGCCCGAGCTCAGAAGTGCTTCGAATGTCTTTGGGCCTCTTCGCGCTGTCCTGGAGCACTACATCGGCCGAAGTTCCCTGCACGCTTGTGGAGGGATCGTGGCGGTGACCGAGGAGATACTCCGATTCGAGAGATCGCGTTTGGCAGTTGAGCCAATTGAAAAACCGGGATTGGTGTACCCTAATGGAATAGTGTGCTCTCCGGAATGCCCGGTAGACAATCGTGGCAAGCATCCTGAGCTCCTGTTCGTCGCGGCCAGCTTTTCTAACTGGCACGGACTTGACCTGCTGCTGGATGCGATGGAGCGTGATTCCGCTCATTGTAGTTTGCATCTTGTGGGCTCGCTTCCCGATGCTTTGGCTCGGCGCTGCTGCGATGACGCGAGAATCCAGATTCATGGCCCGCTTGGCACGAATGAGCTAACAGGGGTTATGCGTTCGGCCTGGTGTGGGATATCCTCATTCGCCTTGTATCGACAAGGAATGTCTGATGCCTGCACGCTAAAAGTACGAGAGTATCTTGACGGAGGGCTGCCTGTTTACGCGGGGCATCGAGATGCTGGGCTGCCGGAGTCATTTCCGTACTTCAGGAATGGGCCGGTCGACCTCGCTGAAATACTTTCCTTTGCTTTTGCGTCAAGATCGGCTTCGCGGGCGGTTGTCAAGGCGGCAGCGGCCCCTTTTATATCGAAGGTTAGTTTGCTTTCGCGTTTGTACGGCGATATTTCTCGCCTGTTTTAGGTTAGGACTAGTTTTATCGCTACGTTTGCTCATGGTATTGAGTTTTTACGGAGCGCGCCATCCATAAGGAAGAGCTGCTGCCCGCTTCATCGTCGGGGGTGCGTCGAAAAGCACGAGCCGTGGCAATATGGCGAGCAGCCACGAGATTGATAAAGCTCCGGGCGAGGTGTCACGAGAGGTACTTCTGAGAATAGCGTTGGTCGATCTTCAGTCAATTGATCAGCAAGTTATATAGAATGCTAACTTGTTTAGTTTGTCAGTATCGGAAGGTGTCTATGTGCGGTATTGGAGGGTTTTTCGGATCTTCTTTTTCTAATTTGTCGCCGCAAGTGCAGATCACGCGTATGACAGATTCAATCCAGCATCGGGGTCCGGATGATAGCGGCTACTGGGTGGACGAATCCGCAGGGCTTGTGCTAGGTCATCGTCGCCTTTCGATTCTTGACATCTCGCCAGCGGGTCGGCAGCCTATGCATTCGGTGTGCGGGCGTTTTGTGCTCGTTTTCAATGGTGAGATCTACAATCATTTGGAGCTGAGAGCTCGGCTGGAGAAGAAAGCTGAGGTGCTTGGGTGGCGTGGTCACTCCGATACAGAAACGCTCCTAAGCTGCTTTGTCGCCTGGGGGATCGGCAAGACTCTTCAGGAATTGGTGGGCATGTTTGCGCTTTCCTTGTGGGATCGCCAAGAGCGTACTTTGACCTTGGCGCGCGACCGCCTCGGTGAAAAACCCTTGTACTATGGTTGGCTGGGGCGAACCTTTCTGTTTGGCTCCGAGCTGAAAGCGCTGAAAGCGCACCCTCTCTTTTGCGGCGAAATCGAACGCGACGCGCTGGCTCTGCTGCTGCGTCATAACTGTATTCCGGCCCCGTATAGCATTTATCGCGGCATTCATAAATTGCCGCCAGGGCATTTGGTGACTGTTAATCCGGCGGAGCATTCGTCGTGCTCCGAGCCTAAGCCCTGCCCGTATTGGAGCCTTAACGAGGTGGTCGCCGATGGCCACGCTCGGCCTTTTTCCGGATCCGAAGTCGAAGCGATCGATGCCCTGGAAGCCCAGCTCAAGCAGAGCATTGGCCTGCAGATGCTCGCGGACGTGCCCGTGGGGGCATTGCTCAGCGGTGGTGTCGACAGCAGCGCGATCGCGGCTTTGATGCAAGCGCAGAGCGGGCAGCCAATACGGACTTTCACCATCGGGTTTGACGAAGCTGGCTATGACGAGGCGGTCCATGCGAAGGCCGTGGCGCACCACTTAGGGACAAGACATACCGAACTGTATGTTCGGCCGAAAGATGCACTGGCCGTCATTCCATTGTTACCGTCCATGTACTGCGAACCATTCAGTGACAGCTCTCAGATTCCAACTTTTTTGGTGAGCCAGCTGGCCCGGCAGCAGGTGACGGTGGCACTCAGCGGAGATGGCGGTGACGAACTGTTTGGCGGCTATAACCGCTATTTGATGGCGCGTCAGACGTGGGGCGAAATGCAACGCTTACCCTTGCGCGCCCGTCGTGCTGCAGCGGGCGTTCTCCGAGCTGTGTCGCCTTCTATGTGGGACCGGCTTTTCGATAGCGCCAAGTCGCTACTGCCTAAGCGCCTACACATTGCCAATCCCGGTGATAAAGCCCACAAACTTGCCGATGTCCTCACATTGGCCGATGGCGAGTCTTTCTTTAGGCAATTGACAAGCCACTGGCAAGACCCCGTCAGTATCGTAATCGGCGGTCACGAGCCGACGACGCTGTTGAGCGAGCGCCTTTCCTGGCCAACAACGAATTCCTTCGAACACTGGATGATGGCTATCGATGCTCAGCTCTATCTACCAGACGATATTCTAGTGAAGGTGGACCGCGCCGCAATGGCGGTCGGCCTCGAAACCCGCGTGCCCCTGCTTGACCATCGCGTGGTGGAACTCGCGTGGCGCATGCCATTGCGGTGGAAGATTCGCGATGGTCAGGGAAAATGGCTGTTGCGTCAGGTACTGTACCGGCACGTGCCGAAGAAACTGATCGAGCGTCCGAAAATGGGTTTTGGCATTCCACTGGATAGTTGGCTGCGTGGCCCTCTCCGCGATTGGGCGGAAAGCCTACTCGACGAAGGTCGCCTTCACCAAGAGGGCTATTTCAATCCTGCACCCATTCGCAAAAAGTGGGCGGAGCACCTGTCAGAGCAACGTAACTGGCAAAGCCATCTTTGGAACGTGCTGATGTTTCAGGCATGGCTTGAGGAGCAGAGCCATTGAGCGCGAAAGTCGTCATTGCGCTCAACACCGCTTGGAATTTGGTGAATTTTCGTTCAGGTCTTATTCGGGCGCTGGTGTCTGAAGGCTATGACGTTGTAGCTATTGCTCCGTTTGATGAGTATGCCCATCGGTTGTCGAATTTGGGATGTCGCTATATTTCCTTGCACATGGATAACAAAGGTACAAATCCCGGGCGTGACTTGTTGTTGTTTTACCGGTTTTTGAGGCTATTTCAGAAAGAACGGCCGGATGTCTATCTCGGCTTTACCGTCAAGCCAAATGTCTATGGCTCATTTGCCGCGCTCGCCTTGGGCATACCAACCATTAATAACATAGCCGGCCTAGGATCCGTTTTTATCGACAACGGTTGGTTGGCGCGCTTGGTACGTGCACTCTATAAAGTGTCCTTGTCGCGCTCGGCCGTGGTTTTCTTTCAGAATATGGAAGATCGCCAGATGTTCGTTGCGGGGAGATTAGTCAATGGCGATGTTGCCGATATTCTTCCAGGGTCTGGGATTGATCTGACCAGTTTTGTGCCTGTGCCCCTTTTTGGCGGATCGCCTGTTCGCTTTTTGTTGATCGCGCGGATGCTTTGGGACAAGGGTGTGGGGGAGTTTGTCGAGGCGGCGCGTATTCTTAAACAGCGTGGCGTGGATGCGGAACTGTGTTTGTTAGGGTTTTTGGATGTCAATAATCCTACAGCTATCTCGCGTTCGCAGATCGGTGAGTGGGTCAGCGAGGGGGTTGTTCGATATTTGGGAGTCAGCGATAATGTGCGAGATGAGATCGCCAAAGTTGATGTTGTTGTGTTGCCCTCCTATCGGGAAGGAACACCACGTACCTTACTGGAAGCTGCAGCTATGGGACGACCCATTGTGACGACAGATGCGGTGGGTTGCCGTGAAGTGGTTGATGACGGCATTAATGGTTACTTGTGTCTTCCGAAGAATGCGATTGATCTTGCAGAGAAGTTGGCCATGATGGCGGCTTTGTCGCCTAGTGCGCGCGAAACAATGGGCTTGCGGGGGCGAGAAAAGGTGGAACGTCAATTCGATGAGAAAATCGTAATTGGTAAATATTTCAAAGCTATTAGGGAATCTCTGAGCGATTGACCGCCGCTGCGTTGTCTGCTCAAAGCCTCTGTAACCGTTCACTCCCTCTTAAGAAAAGCCGCCACGGCCATGATTTTGCAGCATAATTCTTTCCATTGACAACGCCGCGACAGCCACGACAGGATGCGCCTGAGCAAGCATGATCTCTTCCAGATGGACGACGAGTGGCTGAAGAAGCTGCCGGCGGAGCTATTGCTGGAAGTATCGAAGCGACTGCTGCACGACGTCAAGGAGTTACAGGATCGGCTGAACCAAAACCCGGGCAATAGCTCGCGGCCGCCGAGTACAAAGGCACCGTGGGAGAAGGCGCCCGACCCGGCCGTGGGCAACGGCGCACCAACCGAAAGCGGAGCTGGCGAAGCCGCTGCCGAAACGGCAGAGGGTTCGGTGCCAGCGCAAGAGCCCACGCCGCCCATAAGCGAACGCCCATCGCCCCGAAAGGGCTCGGGAAAGCCGCCGGGCAAGCAACTGGGCAGTCAAGGCCATGGTCGCACGCAGAAACTGGCGGTTACGGACCATTGCGCGCACCGGCCCGAGAACTGCGCGGCTTGTGGTGAAGTCCTGGCGGAGGATGCCGAGTCGCAGGCTTACACGGCCTGGGACGAGATCGACATCGCGCCGCCAGTCGAGGGCCGCATCGGGCTGATGTTCAGCGTCACGCGCCACACGCTGCTTGAAGTGCGCTGCGCTTGCGGGCACGTCAGCCGTGCCATGCCCTGGCGGGCGCCGCCCGACGCGCAATGGGAAAAGGTTGAACTGGGCGAATGGCGTCTGGTGGGTCCTCGCCTGGCCGGCGTGATCGTTCTGCTCGCGCTGCGAATGCGCCTGTCACGAGCGAGCATTCGCGAGCTCCTGCGGGAAGTCTTCGACCTGTCACTGAGCACCGGCGTGATCGATGAGACGATCCGGGAAGCCGGCCGTGCCAGCTTCCCGCTGGAGGATGCCCTGGTCGCCGACATCGTGCAGGCGGCGCAGTTGCACGTCGATGAAACGTCGTGGTCGGAATCAGGCGTGCTCCTGTGGTTGTGGGCGCTGGTCAGCACCTCTACGGTGTTCTACCTCATCGGCACACGCACCCGCGAGATGCTCGAGAACGCCCTGCAAGACGGGTATACCGGCATTCTCATCAGCGATGGTTACGTCGTCTACCGAAAAAAAAAGCCGCCTGTGCTGTTGGCCGCACCTGATGCGCAAACTGCGCGGGCTGGCCGAATCGAGTGATGGCTGGGTATCCGGGCTTGGGCAGGAGATGGAAGGTCTCCTGAAAACGCTGATGGCAGCCATTTACGCGGCGCGAATCGATCCGCCGCCGATCGCGTTGCCCGAGCGCTACGCCGCCGAGGTCAAACGGTTGCGGCACCTGTGCGAGGTGCATCAGACGGATCAACATCCGGCCCTGCGCAGTGTCGTGCGCGAATTCCTCTATGACTGGAAAGTCATCCTGCGTCCGGTCGCGGAGCCTCTCCGGCCGCTCTCCAACAACGCCGCCGAACAGGCGTTGCGACACTGGGTCATTTCGCGCTATATCAGTCACGGCACCCGTTCCGAAGAGGGATCGCGCGCCTTCGCTCTCCTGGCCAGTGTCATCGAGACCTGTCGTCGCCGTGGCGCTTCAGCTTGGCAGTACCTCGGCACCGTCATTGCTGCCGCTCGCAAAGGCTTAGCGCTCCCCGCGCTCCCGGCTATCCCGGCTTGAGGCATAGGGGAGTAAACGATTACAAATTTAGAGCATTTACTCAAACTCTTGCCAAGTGTTTTTCGCGCTATTGTAATAATATTTCTTGCGGCCGATTATTTGCGTCATAGAACGCGTACATAGCTCACCTGCCGATTTTCTATTGAATGATCCAATTATTTACGTATGACACGACTGAGGCTTCTCCATGGGTAGCGTGCCTGGTAAGGATAAAAATAAGGCCGGATACGGTTGGAAACGTAGTGCAGTAACTCCCTGCCGTTCTCTTTGCCGGTGTTTGAGTGGTGCGCTCGGGCACCCGCTGAATTCATCCGACTTGCCAGAAAGCCCGGCACAGTGGGAGAGAGTGCTACGCCTGTCGGGTGAGCATCTAGTGACGCCCCAACTCCGTTGGGCTCTACGCGAGCAGGACCCAATCCTCTCAACTTAGCATTTCGTCATACGGGCTTATAGGCGTGGTAGCGATGCGGTTTTCGCTGCGGGATTCGAGGCTTGGAGCGGCCGGCGACGAATTTCTGGAGGTTTGCAGCGATCTCCTGGATAAGGGGCTTCAACCGCCTCGTCGTCGCACCGGCGGCGAGCAGCCAACGACCGATCTGGCGCTTGATCTTGTCGATCGCCGAGGTGCGGTTGATCTTCCATGGCGAATCGGGGTCCAGATGCGCGTCGGTGGCGACGTAGGCGGCCAGGGCATTGAGGTTGTCGAAGACGGCCTTGGCGCCGAAATCCTGATTGGCCGCATGCCAGGACAAGCCGGAAGTATGTTCGAGTCCCAAGCGATGCTTGAGCCGGCGAAATGCCTCCTCGATCCGCCAACGGCCGTGGTACAAGGCGCCAAACGCGGCCGCCGGGAAAGCGACGGCGTCGAGCAGTGAAGTCATCACCACATGCACCCGCCCGTTCGGCGTGAGCACCCGCACCAAGCGAACCGTCGTCGGCGTCGCCGGGCACTCGTAGTCCTGCGCATCGCGCGCATTCGGCGCCCGCAGGCTCACCAACTGCTCGCTCTGTCCCGAGTGCATGAACTGACGTACGACCTTGAATCCACGGGAAGTGTCACAGCGAATGCAGAAAGGGATCCCGCGCACGGTCAGTGCGGAGGCCAGCCAGCGGCAAGGAAAGCCGCGGTCAAGGACCAGCAGGTCGTCGACCTGCAGCAGCTCGACATCTTCGTAGAGCATCTGGCGCTCGTCACACGCTCCTTGCTGCAACGCAAGGTGAAGGAACATCTCAATTCCCGGCAAGTACAGGCCAAACGCCACGCCCGTGATGATCGAGCGGACACCATTTTTCATCGTCGTCAGCCGGACCGGCGCGGTATCGGCAGCCACTACCCGCAGGCCCTGCCATCGCGGCACCGGCAGCTCCTCCTCGACCAGGGCCATCAACTTCTTATTGACGTCATCGAACACCAACGCACTAATCTTGTAGCGCGCTTTGCAGAACGCTTGAGCGCTCACCAAGCGGACCGAGTCCGCACGATTGCGGAGGTTGGCGAAGAACTGGTCCAGTTCAGACTGGACCGCACTCTGCACGCCGGACAGCAAGAAGGTCAGGATGGTTGGGAAGCTGAGCGTGCGGTCGCGGGTGAAATATTGCGGCTTGAGGCGGGTGTTCTCCAACAACTCCTTTGAAAACAGGTAGTTAGAAAGCGCAGTAATTACTTTGGCATATGAGGGGCGTCATATAATTTCCCTTTATAAACAATAGGTTACAGCGCAATTATGCAATGAAAATGAGCATCGTTCAAGCCGTGATCCAATCTATGCATTTATGCTAAGTTGAGAGGATTGCCTGGTAGCGTCGATTGGGCCGAGCGTATGAGAATTGAGCCTTACTTAATCCGGATGAATCTGGAGAGCCGGGCGGTGCTCTGGGTGGTTAACTTCGTGTGCCAGCTTGCCTCCCGCCTATTTGTGCTGATCAGAGACCCAGGAAAAGTAAAGAAGCTGTTGTACAAAAACTCCTACTTGAAGCTGCGTGATAGAGTTTTCCCTCCGCATTAATCTGAAAGAAGCTCGTTGGAAGACGCAGGAACCCCTGACCGCCTGGGGTCATGCAAAACGGTTGTCGTGAATCAAGCGGCTGCGGGGATGAAGCCGAAGCGAGTCAGAGCCTTGATCCAACGAGAAGCGTTGCGCTGTACGGAAAGCTGCTCATAGTTGGTGGCGGAATCCCGGTAGTGTTCGCCACGCTTGAGCATGAAGAAGATGGTGCGCAACATTTTGTGAGCCAGCGCGACGATGGCCCGTTTGTGACCACGGCGAACGATCAGCGACTGGAACTTGGACTGGAACGCTGATTTGGTCCGGCTGGCGGCGTGAGCGAACTCACAGAGAAGTCGGCGGACGTAGAGATTGCCCTTGCGCACGCGCCCCGACTTTCGTTTTCCGGCGGATTCGTTGTTGCCCGGGCAAACGCCGACCCAGGAAGCGAGGCGATCCGGGGAGCCAAAGGCACTCATGTCGCTGCCGATCTCGACCAGCAGCATGGCCGCACCGATCAGGTCGACGCCCGGTAGCGTTTGCAGCAGCGCCAGCGCATTCATCTCACTTGCCAGCTCGCCAAGCAGTCGAGCGTCGAAGCGGGCAATGGCCGCTTCAAGCCCCTCGATATGCCGCAACAGTTCGTCGAGAACGAACACATGACTCGCGGTCAATTCGCCCTGCCGGGCGATCAGACGCAGTTCGCGCAGTTTGGCCGGTGGCACGAAAGAGCCACGCAGCAGACCGGCGCGCGCCAGGGTGGCCAGCCACTGGGCATCACCGACATCGGTCTTGCGCCCGGGCACCTGCTTGACGTGGCGGGCATTGACCACCGTCGCCCGGAGACCCACCGCCTCCAGCGCCGCATACGGACTCTTCCAGTAGATGCCTGTGCTTTCCATAACGACTTCCTCAGGCTCAAGCGCCGCCGCCCAGGCCGCCAGCGCCCGTCGATCGCGTTTGAAGGCACCAAATTGCCGTTGTTCGAAGCGTGTCTCGCCGCTCGATTCCTCGATGATCGCGCACGCCGTGATCTGGGCTTGATGAATGTCGAGTCCAATGACCCGCTTGTGGATCGGAACCAGTTCCATACCGTCTCCTTTCGCAATAAACTTGAAAGCGGGAGGCGGTGGGTGCCAGAACCGAAGTTGCCTGAAGGCGACAGGTCGCCAACGGCCCTTTTAATGTATGCGCTCGATGGCAGCAATCCGGGGTACGAGTCGGTTCAGCGGGTCACGTTAAAGTTCGGGGTCGAGCCGCTAAAGCTTTGCGCGACCTCTACCCATCGCTTCCCAACTCGAATTTTCTTTCATGATCCGGGGCGGCCGCAACTGCAATGACCGTTAACGTGAAAGCAACGGTCTCCGGCTGCCTCATAGGGCGTTTTTGTCGTTTCGTGTGGAACCGCCTCCGGTGAGACGGATGCCCCTGCCGAGCCCTGCGGGCGCCCCCCAACCCTAGCCCCGCCCTCGAGGGCGGTGAAGTCCTTGCCGCTGGACGGGCTCGGTCGCTGGCGGCGAAAAACTGCAACCAGCCCCAAGCCCCCGAGCGTAATGGCGTTTCTGACACCCTCAAGGGTACGCTTCGCCAGCCTTCGCCCGCCGTTGACCGCGCCTTCGCCGCCGGTAACACCGCTGCTCCGGGTTGCTGAGCACCTCGGTTGGAAGCAACGGCTGGCGGCCGGTTCCACGCGAAACGACATAGAGGCGAAGAATGGCGCGAATGGCGAGACGGGCAAACCTCGACTGCCGCATCCTTACCACGCTTACAAGCCGGTATGGCGAAACGCCAAATTGAGAGGGTTGGTTGTTGACGGCTCGTGTTCCCTGCGCGCTGCGGCTGCCGAAGCTCAGCCTCCGGGGGATGACACCTTGGTGCAAGAGAGGTTCGGTCGTATTGTTGGTGAGCGGCGGGCTGGGGTTGTGCAGTGTGCAGTGGCTGGACGATTGCGGCGTAGTCGTTGAGGATCTCACGGGAGAATTGGCCGAGTTTGGCAAATCGCCCCTGGCGGTGGTGAAGCGTTCTATCGTTGGCAGGGAATGGTTCGTCGCCAACCTTGACCGTTTCATATTTTCGACGGAAGCGTCGATCGCAGAGATGGAACATTTCATGTATTTGATGAAGCATTCTATCAGCGAGATGAAATGTTCCATCTTTTTCATAAAACGTTCTATCGCCGACATGGAACATTCCATGTTTTTCATGGAATGATCGATCGTCGGCATGGACCCTTGCTTCTTCGGCATCGATCGATCGATCCGTCCATGGCATGGGCACCCCTGTCCGGCAACGGCCGGAATGGTCGCGGCCGGCCAGAGGGCTTGCTTTACGGGGCTTCGGTGCTCTTCCTGGACTTGCGGGCAAAGCGGCGACCGAGGTCGTCGAGGGTTTCTTCGAGTGCGCCGGTGTGGAGGTTGTGGACTTTGGCGTACTGGTACACCAGCAAGGCGCTGACGTAGGCTTCGCTGCCGGCGGCGAAATAGCTGTCTTCGATCTTGCGGAAGAGGGTTTCGAAGGCGTGGCGAATGGGGTAGAGCGCTTCGATGAGCTGGACGTCGACGCGGAATTCTTCGAGGCTCAGGCTGCCGGGGAGAATTTCCGGATGCGCTTCGGCTATGGCCAGGGCCTTGACGACGAAGGAGCGGTTGGCTTCACCGAACTTCGGCATCGAGGTCCGCTCTTCGGAGCCGAGGTCGATCAGAAAAGGAAGGGCCTCGCTCAGCGCGGCCAGGGCGGTCTTGGCCTTTTCGCGCTGCTCGGCGGTCAAGGTGGCGTTTATGCGATTCACAGGCATGCTTGCTCTCCTCGGGTTTGGCCGTACGAAAACATTTCGTACGGTAATGAATTGAAGGAAAGTTTTTGGCGAGAGTCAAGGCGATTCGCCCGCGACGTCGTTTGTCCGCAGGCGCAGCCGACGCGGCAATCCAGTGCCATCCTCTTACTATCGTCCGCCGCATTGAGCACGTGAAAAGCCACACCTCTGGACCGCCGCGTCGCTTCGTTCCCCGCAGTGACGGTGGGTGGGTGGGGGAGGATCGACGAAAGTCTGATCGAGAATGCAGGACGACAGCGTTACACTAGCGGCCGCTAATCTGGACCGTGTGATTGACGCTGCGAGTTGAATTGCCCTATCGCGTCGCTGATTGTAGCGGCGCTGCGTTTTTTTGCCTGCGTTTGCCTGCGTTTGCAGAAAGCTTGCAGAAAGCTTGCAGGAAGTTTGAGGATTTACGATGAAAACAATCGACATCATTGCCGGCGCGCGCCCCAACTTCATGAAGATCGCGCCGATCATCAAGGCGCTGACGGCGTCGCGGGCGCAGGGGGGCTCGTTGCAGCACCGTCTTATCCACACCGGCCAGCATTACGACAAGGCCATGTCCGGTGGCTTTTTCGAGCAGTTGGGGATACCGGAACCGGATATCAATCTGGAAGTGGGTTCAGGCACGCAGGCCGAGCAGACGGCGGCGATCATGGTGCGTTACGAGAAGGCCTTGATCGAGAAGCGCAGTGATCTGTGCCTGGTGGTGGGCGATGTCACTTCGACCATGGCCTGCTCGATCGTTGCTCGCAAGCTGGGGTGCCCGTGGCGCATGTGGAAGGGGGCATCCGTTCCGGCGACTGGAGCATGCCGGAAGAGATCAATCGGGTGGTGACCGATTCGATTAGCAACTGGTTCTTTACGACCAGCACGACGGCCAACGAGAACCTGCGCCGCGCCGGGGTGGCGGACGAACGTGTTTTCTTCGTCGGCAATACGATGATCGATACCCTGCTCGCGCAGATGCCGCGCTTGCAGCCCCCGGATTTCTGGGCGGCATTGGCTTTGCGGCCGGGGCAGTATTTCGTGCTGACCTTGCATCGTCCGGCGAATGTCGATGCCGAGCAGCAGTTGCAGCGCCTGTTGCAGGCCATTGCGGATGGCACGGGGGGTTTGCCGGTGGTGTTTCCCGTGCATCCGCGTACCGCGAAGAGCCTGCGCGAACTGGCGGGTCAGATTCCGGGGCTGCACTATGTCGATCCGCAGGGGTATCTGGAATTCAACTATCTGGTGAAACACGCCAAAGGGGTGATCACCGATTCCGGCGGCATCACCGAGGAAACGACGGTGATGGGTGTGCCCTGCCTGACCTTGCGTGACAACACCGAGCGACCGGAAACGGTGACTGTGGGGACGAATGAATTGATCGGTACCGACCCGGCCAAGCTCGGCCCGGCGCTGGCGCGCCTGATGGCGGGCGAGTGGAAGAAGGGCGCGGTGCCGGAAAAGTGGGACGGGCGCGCGGCCGAGCGGATCGTGGCGGAATTGCAGCGCTTGCTGGGCTGAGGTCGTTTTGCATTCTTGATGGGGCTTTCGGCTGCGACTTGCTGTCACTTGCGGCTGTCACTTGCGGCTGCCCCCGACCCACCGTCATTGCGTGGAATACACAGCAGCCGACGCGGCAATTCAGAGGTTTGGCTTTTCGCGTTGTCAGCATGTCAATGCGGCGGGGGAAATAGTGAGGGGATGGAACTGGATTGCCGCGCTGATGGGCGTTTGGATAAGTGAGTAATGCGGCCAGGCGTGGTGTTCTGATGAGGTACAATCTGCGCATCACAACATCTGGTAACGCCTAGATGCGCACAACCCTGGACATTGAAGATGACGTGCTGGTCGCCGCCAAGGAAATGGCACGTCGTGAGCACCTGACGACCGGGCAGGTGATTTCCCGCCTTGCCCGGCTGGCGTTGACGGCGCGGGTTGATCAGCAGCCGTCCGCGCAGACAGTGGCCGGCTTCAGGCCGTTGCCTGCAAGGGGCGTGTTGGTCAGCAATGACCAAGTCAATGCCCTTCGCGAGCGCGAGGGCGTTTGATGGTCGCGCTGCTGGATGTCAATGTGCTTATTGCCTTGCTGGATGCTGACCACGTGCACCACACGGTCGCAACGCATTGGCTGAGTGAGCACCTGGATGCGGGGTGGGCGTCGTGCCCACTTACCCAGAATGGGTGCATCCGTATCCTGTCACAAGCCGCGTACCCCAACCGTGCGCCCGCGGCCGAGGTGGCGGCGCGCCTGGCTGAGGCCACCCGCAACCCGGTGCACCATTTCTGGCCAGATGCCGTAAGCCTGCTGACACCTGGCTTGATGGAATGGAACAAGTTGCTCACCGGTCGCCACATCACCGATGCTTATTTACTGGCGCTTGCGGTGAAAAACCATGGGGTGTTTGTCACGCTGGACCAAGGCATTCCCCTATCTGCCGTGCAAGGCGCGCAAGGCGAACATCTGGTGGTGCTCAACGTGTCCAGGCAATGACAGCCCAGCTTGGACCACGTCAGACGCGGCAATCCAGAGGTCGGGCTTTTCGCGTTATCGGTCCGGTGGCTGCAAGTAGTCAGATGGTGGAACTGGATTGCCACGTCGCTGCGCTCCTCGCAATGACGGTGTGGGTTGGTGCTGCGCTCCTCGCAATGACGGTGTGGGTTGGTGCTGCGTTCCTCGCAATGACGGTCGGCGGGGGTGGTTGCCGATAGTCTCATCACGGGTGCAGCCCCAAGCCAGGGGGCTGACGAGAATCGCTTCTCAGGCCGAGTGCAATTCCTCCCGGATCACCCTTCGCAGTATTTCTTCGATGGTCTTTTTCTGCATCGCCTCGCGCAACGCGGCGTTGATCAGGGTTTGGTATCCGCGTGCACCGGCCTGTTGCTTGAACCAGGCGACGACATCCGGATCGAGGGTGATGTTGATCTTCTGCTTTTTCGTTGGCACTGACTGCAGGCCCACCCGGTGCACTGCCTGCTCGAAATCATCAGATGACCAGACGGGTGCTTCGTCGAGGTCGTCACAGCCTGGTGAAGTAGTATTCTCGTTCATGGCGTTCCGCTTTTCGCATCGAAATGACGTGGATTGTGTCTGCGGCCTCGGTGTGCGCAGCACCACCTCAACTCCCAGCAAACCAACCGCGGAAAACCGCGCTTAACGGTAGGAGAAGCGCGTATCCGGGCGCGTCAGGGTATGTCCTGCAAATACCCGGGACGTTTCGGCAAAATCAAGCCCATGCTTTTTCAAGTTGGCCTGCCGCTTGGCGTCGTTCCAGGTGAAGTTCATGCCGCAGTATAGACGATTGTCTTGCTGGCAAGGTTCAGGCAAGCCCTTGCGTTTGCAGCCTGTCGCACGCACGGATGTGGCCCCGTTCCGCGTGTTCTTTCCACCTGTCAAACGCGTCACGGTCCTGGGCCTCCTCGCAATGACGTGCGGTAGCGCCGCCTTCGCATTTGTTCGCATTCCTGACGCGCTTTTCAGCAAGCCTGACAGCGGAGCGAAGCCAACGGCGAAGGAGGCGGAGTCTCCTCTCCACGTTCCAGCGCGTCCATCACCGCGGCCACAGGTTGCAGATTGTCTTCTAACTGCTTCCTGGTGAGCATTGCTGCGAGGCTCAGGCGGCCACTGCTTCAGGGAGCCGCACGTCCACTATGATTTCAGAATAGGGGGCGAAGATTCGCCCTTGGACGTCTTTTTCCACCGCCAGCCATTTGGTCAGCTTTACCACGTCGCTATGGACATTCTTGTAGTTGCGACCCAGCCGTCGAGCGAGTTCGGCGATGGTCATGCTGCCCCCCTGACGCAGCGAGGCGAGCAATTCCCAGCGTTTCGGGGTGAACACGGCGAGCATCTGGCCTGTGCTCTCGAAGCCCACTGCAAAGTAGGGCGGAGTGTCTTCTCCATGGTCCAGCGCACCCATCACGGCGGCTGCACGTTCCAGGTTGTCTTCCACAGGTTGCCCCACCCTGACATTCAGAATCCTTTCATTCATCGTCGATTCCTTTCACGGCCGCCCAGAAGTCGGCCATCAGTTGCTGCGGGCTGGTGAAATGGCAGGGTGCCTCACCGTCGGCAATGTGTTGATGGTCGCCCTTCCGCCGCTCGTTGTCGAAGCCAAGGATCCGTTCGCTTTCGACGACATAGACCAGTCGATACTTCCATGGATGTTCGGATGGCGGTACGGGTTCCGGCACGCGCCAGATCACGATTTCGACGATGCCCCGAGCGTAAACGTCTTTTGTTCTGAAGAGTTCGACAGCCTTCATATGGTCAATTACACCATAGTCTTCTTGTGGTGCAAAGCACGGTATCGCGTGGGCGTGTTATCTGGTGATGCGATCCACGGATTTGTCTTTGTCGGTGTCAGCGGCCTTCGCAGAGCTGAGCGAACAGGCTACAGGGTGGCCTGGTTCGGGACGGTTTGTGTAGGAGCCCGATTTGTCGGGCGATGGCTGCTGGCAGGCGAGCACGGCGTGCGCTTGTCGGTCCGGTGCTTGCGGATTGCAGAACCGTGTGTTCAACGCCATGCAGCGTCAGCCGTCCAGTCTTCAACCCTGAGCCCATCGACCTGAGCAAAGGCCCGGTCGTTCGTTACCAGCACCGCTTTCGCACGAAGACCGTGCGAGGCAATCAGAAGGTCGAGTGGCCCGAGGATCTTGCCCTGCCGCTCCATGGCCGCACGGGTGGATCCGTAACGCTCCGCGACTTCGCTATCCCAGGGCAGCACATCGACGCGCCGCAGGAATTTCCCCACCGCAGTATGCAAGCGTTTCGCTTCAGGCCGTCGCGCCAGTCCGAACAGCAAGCTCGGCTTTCGTTATCGACGAGGTGCAAACAGCCGCCATCGGCATGGCCAGCAGACGCCGGACAACAGCCGGATGCTCCCTGATGAGGTGGCTAACGGTCATGACATGTCGAGACACCCCTGATCATGAAAGTCATGACCGTTTCCCTCTTCCCCTGACCCTTCGCCCGCGAGGGGAGACGGGAGTTTCGTGAGTCGCGTGCGTCACCGTATTGGTATCCAGCATGTACCGGGTCATTCTTTCCACCCGTCAAGCGGGTCACGGTCCTGGGCGTCCTGTCGTCGCGCCTCGGCGGCCAGAAAGTCTGCCGGAAGCTTGGCCTCCTTGAGGGCAGCAAAGAAGCCCTCCCACATTATCGGCTTGCGAGAAAGGATAACCTCGCCCGTCTGCGGGTCGCGCCGGATATGGATGAAGGTTTTCGGCGAAGCCGGTGCCGGGATGTTTGTCGCACCGACCGCCAGCGTGCCGGACGTGACGGCGCACTGCAAGCTCGTCAAACTGGGCGAAACGGAGGGGATTCGTGAGCAATTTTTCCTCATTTCAGCCGAGCGGCGGCTGACTCATCCCGCTGCGCAAGCGGTCAGCGAGAATGCGCACAGCGAGTGTTCACGTCGCCGCTCCCTGCCCGGTGAAGCGGACGGCGCGGGATCCGTGATCGCGCGCTACGCCGGCGGGGATTTCTTTCAGTGCTGTCCCGGCAGCTGCTCGCTTGTCGGCGCTGGCTGCCGGGAATTGCGTCCGCTCGATCTGCGGTGCAGCGCCGCTTTGGCCAGCAGGTAGGCCGTAACCGGCGCGGTGATGAACAAAAAGAACAGCGGTGCCAACTCGTGCAGGCTGATGCCTTCGCTGTCCTGTACCGAAAAGAATATCGCCGATGCGAGTAGGGTTGCGCCGACGCCCATGGTGGTGGCCTTGGTCGGGCCGTGCAGACGCATGAAAAAATCGGGCAGTCGGGCGAGACCTACGGAGCCGAGGAGGACGAAGAGTGCGCCGAGAACGATCAGTGCCGAGATGATGAATTCGGTGGCGGTGCTCATTCGCTGATGTCTCCGCGCAAGAGATATTTGCACAGCGCGACGGTGCCCACAAAGCCAAGCAGGGCGAGCAGTAGTGCCACCTCGAAGTAGGCGGTGCTGTTACTGCTGATGCCGTAGAGCACGAGGAGCGCGATGGTGTTGATTCCGAGGGTGTCGAGAGCCAGAATGCGATCCGTCGTATCGGGTCCGACGAGCAGGCGATAAATGTTCAGCGCCAGGGCCACGGCAACCAGGACGAAAGCGATTTCGATGGCGGCATTCAGCATGCAAAAATCTCCTTCAACGCCTGTTCGTAGCGCTCCTTGATCTCGTCTATCAGGGCCTGCGGATCGGGCGCATCGAGGGCGTGTACGAGTAGCACCCAGCGCTGCTGGTCGACGTGGATGGACACCGTTCCCGGGGTCAGCGATACGACGCTGCCAAGCAGGGTGGCGATGAACGGGTCGCGCAGATCGAGTGGAATTTCGACGAACGCCGGTGACAAACGGTGCAAGGGGCCGATGATCTGGCGTGCAACGCGCCAGTTGGCAGTGACGATGTCGAGCGCGAAGACGCCCATGAAACGCAGTGCTCGCCAGGGGCGGACGAGGGGCGGGGGGGCTGGCCAGAAATCGCGGCTCAGCAAGGGGATGACGATCGCCAGTAGGGCGCCGAGGACGAGCTGACCGAGCGATGCGGCGTTGGTGATCACCGCCCAGAGCAGAAAGACCATCAGCGATAGCCGCGGGAATGGCAGGATGGCGCGCATTATGGTGCTGCCTCGCGGCCGGTCGTGGTGCCTGCTCCGAGAACGCCGGTCACATAGGCGCCAGGCGCATGCAGTTGTGCGGCTGTGCGCGCGGCGTAATCCGACAAGGGGCGGGCGCCGATCGCCAGCAGCGGGCCGGCGGCGATCAGCAACACTGTCGCCGTCGCCCGTTGCCAGCCGACGGGGTTGCCTGGCATGGGTGTTCCCGCCGTCTTGTGCTTCCAGATCAAGGCGCAGCCGTCACGTGCCAGTGCGGCCATGACGATGAAACCCGAGATCAGCACTACTACCCAGATTGCCGGTCCGGCTGCGACTTCCCGGGTGCTCGTCAACAGCATCAGCTTGCCGACGAAGCCAGAGAACGGTGGCAGGGCGGCAGCCGTTGTTGCGGCAAGCAGGAAGGCGATTTTCAGCCAGGTGGCAGGCAGGGGCGGGCCGGCCAGGAACTGATCGGCGACCTTGCCGCGTTGCTCGGCGATGAGGCCGGCAAGCAGGAAGAAAGCAGCGCCGGCAAGCGTCGATTGCAGCAGGTAGTAAAGTGCCGCAGCGCTGACTTCGGCGCTCGCCTGTGCGGGCGTTACCAGCAGAGTGCCTGCCGACAGCAGCACCAGCCAGGCGACGAGTGCGTGCAGGCGGCTTGCCGCCAGCGCACCGAGGGCGGCGAAGGCGACGGTAGCCAGGGCCAGGGTGGTCAACCAGTTGTCGAGCAGGTCGGGCATCACCGGTTCCAGGGCGATCACCTGTACGCGCAAAATGGCGACGATGCCGACCTTGGTCATGATCGCAAAGAGCGCGGCCACTGGTGCGCCGGCGGCGCTGTAGGTATGTGGCAGCCAGAAGGATAGCGGCAACAGCCCGGCTTTCAGGGCGAAGACCGTAATCAGCAGTGCGAACGCCAGTCTGGCGAGCGCGCGATCGTAGCCGGGCAGCGTCAGAACACGTGCCACATCGGCCAGGTTGAGAGTGCCCAGCGTACCGTAGATCAATCCCAGCGCGATCAGGAAAAGCGCCGAGCCGACCAGATTGAGCACCACGTAGCTGATGCCGGCGCGGGTTCGCGTCAGGCCGCCGCCGTGCGCCAGCAGCACGTAGGAGGCGAGCAGCATGATTTCGAAGAAGACGAAGAGATTGAACAGGTCGCCGGTGAGAAAGGCGCCGAGCAGGCCGAGCAGTTGAAACTGGAACAAGGGATGAAAATGAATTCCCTCCTCGTCAAAGCCGGCGCTGGCATAAAGCAACACCAGGAAGCCGAGGACGGCCGTAAGCAGGGTCATTGCCGCAGCCAGCCGATCGACGACCAGCACGATGCCGAAAGGCGCCGGCCAGTCTCCCAGCGCGTAGACTCGCAGCACGCCATCGTCGGCGAGCAGTGTCAGCCAGCCGGTGACCAGGACCAGCAGGGCGGTGGCCAGCAGTCCCACCACGCGCTGGAAACGCAGGCGTCCGGAGGCCATCTGCAGCAGGGCTGCGGCCAGGGGAATCAGAATCGGCAGGATCGGCGCGTTGGCGTTCATGGTTCCCTATGGGCGTCGACGTGGTCGGCACCCGATTCGGACAAGGCGCGCAAGGCGAGGATCGCCAGATAGGCCGTCATCCCGAAACCGATGACGATGGCCGTCAGCACCAGTGCCTGCGGTAGCGGATCGGCATAGCTGGCGCCAGCGCGAATCAGCGGCGGTGCATCGATGCGCAGGCGGCCGCTGGCAAAGAGAAAGAGGTTCACCGCGTAGGAGAGAAGAGTCAGGCCGAGCAGGACCGGGAAAGTGCGCGAGCGCAGGATAAGGAAGACGCCGCAGGCAGTCAGCACCCCGATGGCAATCGACAGCAGTACTTCCATCAGTTCACCGCCTCCTGGCTGTGCGCACGTTCGGAAAGCCGGCCGAGTCCGGATAGAACGGTGACCACGACGGTGACCACCACCACGTATACCCCGAGATCGAAGATCATTGCTGAAGCCAGTTCGAACTCGCCAATCAGCGGCAGCGAGACATGGCCGTGCGCGGTGGTCAGGAAAGGTCGACCGAAGAGCCAGCTCGCCATCCCGACGCCGACCGCCAGCAGCAGTCCTAGCGACAGCAAGCCGGCCGAATTTCGTGGCAGGCGCCGTTGCGCGAAGAGGTTGCCATTGGCCAGGTATTGCACGACCAGCGCGACGCTGGTGATAAGGCCGGCGACGAAGCCGCCGCCGGGCAGATTGTGACCGCGCAGAAAGATGTACACCGAAACCGTCAGCGTCAAGGGCAGCAGGGGGCGCACGAGCATCGAGAGGAACAGCGGGTGGGCCTCGCTCGACCACGGGCGACCATCGCTATCGTGGCTTGGCGCGGTCAGAACCAGCCGCTCGAGCAGGGCGTGTGAAGCCAGAGCGACCATCGCCAGGACGGTGACTTCGCCAAGGGTGTCGAAACCACGGAAATCCACCAGGATGACATTGACGACGTTGGTGCCGCCGCCGCCGGGAACTGCTTCGCGAAGATAGAAACCGGAGATCGTTGCGAAGGGCGCGGCGAGCATCTTCAGGGTGATCAGCATCATGCCGCCGCCGGCGAAGAAGGCCAGGAGCAGGTCGCGTCCCAGGCGACTGGCGCTGCTTCGCGGCGCTTCGCGTGCGGGAAGATAATAGAGCACCAGCAGCATCAGGATGATGGTCCCGGTTTCGACGGCCAGCTGGGTCAGAGCCAGGTCGGGTGCCGACAGGCGCACGAAGATCAGCGCTACGACCAGGCCGACGACGCCGACCAGGGTGATCGCCAGCAAGCGTTTTCGATACAGGAGTGTGCCGCCCATGCTGCCCAGCAGCAGCGCGAAAAGGGCAATGTAGGCGGCTTCGCCGGCCGGCTGGGTAGGTAGCCGGAGCGTCGCGGCCGCTCCCGAAAAGAAGGCCCAGCCACCGAGCAGCAGGATAAAGCTGAACAACAGCGCGTTGTAGCGCTGTAGAGAGCCATTGTCGAGCACTGCTACGACCCGTCGCGCAGCAGCGGCAAACAATCGGTAGAGGCGCTCGAAGGCGGTGCGCGGGCGCAGGGGTGGCAGTTGTGCCTGCCAGGCGAAAAGCGGACCGCGCAGCGCGTAGATGAAAACGCCACCCGCCAGCGCCAGCAGGCTCATCATCAAGGGTCGATTGAATCCATGCCACAGCGCCAGTTCGAATGCCGGGAGGGGTGTTTGCAGCGTGGCTGCCGCGGCGACGTCAAGCAGCGGGGCAACGGTCCATGCCGGGAAGACGCCGACCAGCAGACAAAGCAGGACCAGTAGCTCTATCGGCGCGCGCATCCAGCGCGGCGGCTCGTGTGGCTGGCGCGGCAGGTCGATCGGCTCGCCGTTGAAGAACACGTCGTGAACAAAGCGCAGGGAGTAGGCGACGGCGAGCATGCCGGCGATCGTGGCAATCAGCGGCAGGAGCCAGGAAATGGCTTCGAATTGCGGGTGACCGACCGTTTCGGCGAAGAACATCTCCTTGCTCAGGAAGCCATTCAGCAGCGGTACGCCGGCCATCGAACTGGCGGCAATGATCGCCAGGCTGGCGGTGATCGGCATGCGTTTGAACATGCCATTGACCCGGCGCATGTCGCGTGTGCCGCATTCGTGGTCGATGACCCCGGCGGCCATGAACAGTGAGGCCTTGAAGATGGCGTGGTTGATGATGTGAAAGACGCCGGCGACGATCGACAGCGGCGTATCGAGGCCGAAGAGCAGGGTGATCAGGCCCAGATGGCTGATCGTCGAGTAGGCGAGCAGGCCTTTGATGTCGTGCCGAAAAAGTGCCGTCGCCGCGGAGTAGACCAGGGTCACCGCGCCGGTGCCGCTGACCAGCCAGAACCAGGCGTCGGTACCGCCGAGCGCCGGGTGCAGGCGGGCGAGCAGGAAGACGCCGGCCTTGACCATGGTCGCCGAATGCAGGTAAGCCGATACCGGCGTCGGTGCCGACATGGCGTTGGGCAGCCAGAAGTGGAAGGGGAATTGTGCCGATTTGGTAAACGCGCCGAGCAGGATCAGGATCAGCGTCGGTGCGTAAAGCGCGTGCGCTCGAATCTGGTCGCCGGCTGCCAGAATCACCGAAAGCTCGTAGCTGCCGGCGATATGGCCGAGCAGGAGGATGCCGGCGAGCAATGCCAGGCCACCGCCGCCGGTGACTGCCAGGGCCATGCGGGCGCCGATTCGCGACTCGTACTTGCCGTGGCTGTAGGCAACGAGCAGGAACGAGGAGAGGCTGGTGATCTCCCAGAAAACCAGCAGCAAGAGCAGGTTTTCGGAAAGCACGACGCCGAGCATCGCCGCCATGAACAGCAGCAGAATCGAATAGAAGCGCCCCATGCGGTCGCTTCCCGGCAGATAGTAGAAGGCATACAGCACGACCAGCAGGCCGATGCCGCAAATCAGCAGGCTGAAGAGAAGCCCGAGACCATCCATGCGCAGGCTGAGGTCCAGCCCGTAGGTGGGGAGCCAGGGCCAGTTGCGCGACTTGGGTTGCGCCGGCGAAAGACGGCGGGCGCCAGCCGTAGCACCAGCGCCAGACAGGCTGCTGATGACCGCTGCCGCGGCCAGCGTGGCAGCGACTCGTCCGAAGCGCTGCAGGAGCAGCGGCAGCAGAAACGCGGCAAAGGCCGTGCCGGGAATTGCCAGGAGCAGCAGGTTCGAATTCACAAAGGCCGATCCAGGATTGAGTTGTCCGGGGGTGACTCGGAGGTGCTGAAGGTGCGACTATTGCAGAAACTGCGAGTCGTCCGCTCGCTTCATCTTGGCGAGCTTTGCTCGTCCGCCCGCGTTGCCGGGCTTGCGGCGGTGCTTATCCAGCTCCGTCGTTTCGCTCAGGCCGCGACCGGTACTGCGAAGGTCCGGCATTGCGAAGATCCGGCATTGCGAAGCTCCGGCATTGCGAAGATCCTTGTGGCGGATTATAACCTTCTGCGCAGCGGGCGGCCGACGTACGCCGAAGCCAGGAAGCCAGCAAGTCGGGAAGCCAAGGCGCGTCTGAGTGGGCGGGGGCGGCGTCATCGCGCCGAAACATTGGCCGGGTAGCGTGCCGGCTGTTCTTCGCAATGCAAACAAACGAGTGCAAGCCCATGAGTGATCACCTCAGCAAACAATTTGATCTGGAACTTGAACACATTCGCACCCGCATCCTGCAGATGGGCGGTCTGGTCGAAAGTCAGGTGCAGTCAGCGATCGAAGCTTTCAGCAGTGGTGACATCTGGAGTTGCCATGCAGCAGGTCGTCGAACGCGACCACGAAGTCGACGCCAACGAGGTTGGCATCGACGAAGACTGCACCCTGTTGATTGCCCGTCGGCAGCCGACAGCTCGCGATCTGCGCCTGGTGATGGCCGTTTCGCGCATTGTCACCGACCTCGAGCGGGTCGGCGACAAGGCAGCGAAAATCGCCAGCATGTCGCGCAAGTTGCACGCCGCCGGTAGCCAACGTATTCCATGACTTGTCCGACATCCAGCATTGCGGCGGAGTTGGCCATCGGACATGCTGCAGAGTGCACTGGACTCGCTGGCGCGCATGGATGTCGATACCGCCCGCGAGGTCATCGGCGCCGACAAGGCGATCGATGCCGCTTTCAACGCCATCCTGCGGCAGTTGATTACCTACATGATGGAGGACCCACGGACGATCAACGAAGCGCTGGATATCATATGGATCGCGAAGGCCATCGAACGTATCGGCGATCACGCCTCGAATATTGCCGAGAATGTGATCTACGTCGTCAGCGGCGATGATGTTCGGCACACTGGTGCGGCGCGCATGAAGAGCGGACGACGCGTGACAACGACCGGAGACTATCAGCATGCCGCGCGTCCTCGTCGTCGAGGACGACAAGGGTATCCAGGAATTGTTGCGCTTCGCCTTGCTACGCGGTGGTTACCAGCCGCTCTGCGCTGACAGTGCCGAGCACGCCGAAACTCTCCTGCGCGAGACGCTTGCCAGATCTTGCTCTGATCGACTGGATGCTGCCCGGTCAGTCCGGCCTGGCTCTGATCGGCAGGCTGCGCAAGGAGACCACGCACGCGCAGCCTGCCGGTTATCTTGCTCACGGCGCGCGGCGAAGAGCCAGACCGGGTGGCCGGCCTCGAAGGCGGTGCCGACGACTATGTCGTCAAACCCTTCAGTCCGAAGGAACTCCTGGCTCGGGTACAGGCGGTGCTGCGGCGTTGCTCGCCGGAGCACGCCAAGGGGTACCCTGAGCGCGGGACCGATCACGCTCGACACGGTCAGTCACGAGGCCAGCGTCGACGGCCAGCCGATAACTCTGACGCCGACCGAGTTCCGTTTGCTGCGCTTTCTGATGGCCAGCCCGGGGCGTGTATACTCCCGTCAGCAACTGCTCGACAGCGTCTGGGGCGATCATGTCTACATCGAAGACCGCACGGTCGATATCCACATCCGGCGCCTGCGCGTCGCTCTAGGCGTGGCCGCCGAACATATGGTCGAAACCGTGCGTGGCGCCGGCTACAAGCTGTGCGCCCGGCCCGGAGCCAAGGATCACGGCCATTCGAGCACCCCCCGATGATGAAAGCTTTGCTCGTTTCCCCTCGCCCCGATCTTTCTCCTGCAGTGGCGGAAGGGAGTTTCGTGAGTCGCTTGCACGACTTTCACAGTAAGCTTCCGGCCGCGTGAGCCGCTCTGCTGTGTGGTTTGCGAAGCTTCTGCTGCGCGGCCTGCTGCCGGTTGGCTGCTTCGCTTTACTGGCCTGGTTGAGTCATGGGCCAGCCTGGGCCTGGGCCGTCGCTGCGCTCGGTTGCACGCTGCTGGTTTGCGTGCACGCCCGGCAGTCGGCAGCACTGGCCGCCTGGCTCGATTCTCGCGGAGAGTACCGAGAGTAGCCAATTCCCGCAAGGCTGGCGGTGTCTGGGGCGAAGTGCTGGGCAAACTGGCTGACAAGCTGGCATAACGACCAGGCGCGGCGCCGCGAGGAAGTTGAAACGACGATTGCTACGCTCGTTCACGGGAGCCATGGACGCGGTTCCTGACGGACTGGTGATTGTCGACGCCGGTCATCGCATCCAGTGGAGCAATCGCGCCGCCGAGCGCGCACCTGGGAATCCGCTTGCCGCGCGATGAGCGGGGTGATGATCGAGCACCTGGTGCGCACACCGGGCTTCGCGGAGTATCTGGCCAGTGCGGACTGTGCACAGCCCCTTCGCTGCTGCAGGTACGTCGGCGGCACGAACACGCGTCTACACGATCCGCGTCGTTCCCCTCGGCGATGCCAACAAGCTGCTGGTCAGCCTGGACGTGACCGATGCCCGGCGCGTCGAATCGATGCGCAGCACCTTTGTCGCCAACGTCTCTCACGAACTGCGCACGCCCTTGACCGTGGTCAGTGGCTTTCTCGAGTATTTTATCGACGATGGGGCGCTGGACGCCGAGCAGCGCAGGCAATTCGCGCGGCGGATGAGTGAGCAGACGGCGCGTATGTTGACTCTCGTCGATGACCTGCTGACGCTGTCGCGGCTGGAAGCAGAGGACGCGCCAGCGAGCGAAGAGGCGGTCGATATGGCTGAGCTGCTGCTGCAACTGCGCGCCGAAGGGGAAAGTCTCAGCGACGGCCGGCATCGCCTCGAGGTGATTTGCCAGGGGCCGGCCTTGCGTGGCAATCGCAAGGAGCTGCACAGCGCTTTTGGCAACCTGGTGTCGAATGCCATCCGCTACATGCCAGCAGGCGGCGAGATCGTCATCGAGTGGGCGGTGCGCGACGGGGCAGGCGTTTTTTCGGTTCGCGATTCCGGTGTCGGTGTCGCCGCTGAACATTTGCCACGCCTGACGGAGCGCTTTTACCGCGTAGACCGCGGCCGTTCGCGTGACACCGGCGGTACCGGTCTCGGCCTGGCGATCGTCAAGCACATTCTCTTGCGTCATCAGGCGAGCTTGAGCATCGCGTCGGAAGTCGGCGCAGGGAGCACCTTTAGTGCAGTCTTTCCGGACTGGCGCTTGCCGCCGTGGAAGTGAGCTCCGGCGCGAACGGATTTCCTGCCCATGCGCGCGGTGCCTCGGCGTGCCTGGATTTCGGGACTAGCCGCCGCCTGGGAAATCGGCGGGCAATGGCTGCGTCGGGTAGGCACCGTCGTCGACTGGCGTGTTGCCGGGGATCTCGGGCGCCCACAGCGCCGGTCCGAATGGCCTGAGTTCCGCTCTCGTGCTGGCGAGACCGCGCTCGATCTGCTCAGCAATGTGGTAAATGCCGGCCAGTACACCGCTCGCCCGATCTTCCACCAGCTGCCGCCACATTTCCTCCTGCGCTACATCCAGGGTCTCGCGTAGCTGCGCTTCCAGCGCCGGCTTTTCCTGAGCGTGCGCGATGGCACCGAAACCGGCTGCTCCCAGCGAGACGACGATTCCGGCGACGCCACCAAGGGCGGCCGCGGCAGCGCTGGCGCCGCTTTTGATCGCCAACTGGTCCATGAGGCTTTCTGCGGCGCGTTCGGCGATCGGCGACAGCCGCGCGTCCGACGGCCCGGCAGCGAAGCCGGCACGCCGCTCGCGCAGGTGCTCCAGCAAGCTTGCATAGGCCGGCAGGGCGGCAATGGGGTCGCTGTAAACCAGGCGATAGAGCGAAGCGTTCTGCGCGCCAGGTGTCGCGGCAGCAATCGCCGGAATGGCCTGCAGCCGGTGCTCGAATTGGGCCGTCGGTACGTCGTGGCGTCGCGGGATACCCTGCAGTTGTTCGGCCAGCAGCTTGACATACAGGCTCGTCGCTTGTTCGCTGACCGCGTTCGGGTCCACTTCCTCCGCCGCTGGTTCGAGGACGCGCTCCTGGTACTCTTCCTGCAGATAGGCGGCCAGGCGTCGTACGGCCGGGTCGTCCCCCCCGTCGTCCCCATCCGCATCCCCATCCCCCATCTTGTACCAGGCCACTTTGATCGACAGCCATTGCTGGGTCCAATAGCCCGTATACCAGGGGATGAAATCTTCCTCGCCGAGCTCGCGCACCCGGCGCATCCATCCGTCCATGAGGCCGCGCGCGTAGTTTTCAGCCGCTTCTTGTGCAGCCAGGGAGGCGCTGGCAATGTCGTGATCGACCTGCTGCCAGGTAGTCGCAGATACGTGGACGGTAGCATCCCGTTCAGGCGAACGTTCGGGAGCCGCACATCCGGCCAGGGACAGCAGCAGTGCGACGACCAGGGCATGGGTCGCCAGGAGCCGGGTCCTGTAGTATGAAGTCTGCACCTTGTTCTTGATCACCCTTTTGCGCGCGGCGGGACGGGGGCTTTCTCAGCGCTCGTCGCTGCTGCAATTATAGTCGGCGAACAAGCTTGGCCGGACGCCGGGATTCCCGCGGACGGGGAAGCAGTGGCTGTCCGGCTGTCACCTAAGGATTTGCTCCGAGGAGAGGAAGTGAACACGCTTCGTTTACTGGCCGTGCTGTGCCTGTTTTTCGTTTTGCCCAATGTTCAGGCTGTGGACAACCTGAAAGCGTTTCCCGCGGCTGAGCAGGGAATGGTTCGCCATGTTCTGCAGCTCCCGCAGCAGGAACAGGCAGAGGAAGCCGACTTGAAGGTCGAACTGGTCGTCGGCAAAATGGCCGAGGTCGACGCGGGGAATCGCTATTTCTTCAGCGGTCGGATTTCCACGGAAACGATCAGCGGCTGGGGATTCCCGCGCTACATCGTCAGCCAGTTTGGCCCATTGGCAGGCACTCTGATGGCGATCAATCCGGACGCGCCGAAAGTCCGGCGCTTTATCAGCCTCGGTGGCGAACCCTATCTCATCCGCTACAACAGTCGCTTGCCGATCGTGGTTTACGCGCCCGAAGGCGTCGAAGTCCGTTATCGACTATGGCGAGCCAGCCCCGAGGCGGCCGTGATCGACAGGGGCTGAGCAGCTACAGTGCGCAAGTGATCGTCCAAGCGACTTGTAATTTCTTTTCCGGAGTGTAAACTTTCCTGAAAAGGAGAGTTGTGATGAGTCTTGCCTATGCGTATCCCGCCAGCCGCTTCGAGCCGGCGATTCTCGTCGACCTGAACCTCCGCTCGGAGCGGCAGCGCTTGTCGAAGTCGGCTTTGCAGGGTTTCTTCAAGTTGGCCGAAGCCTGGAAGCTGCGTGACGACGACGCGCGTGAGTTGCTCGGTGGTCTATCGAGCAGCGCTTTCTACGAGTGGAAGAAAAACCCGGCGCGGCTGCTCGAAGTTGACCGCATCACCCGTATTTCCTACCTGATCGGTATCTACAAGGCCTTGCACATTCTTTACGGCGATCTGCTCGCCGACGAATGGTTGAGCCTGCCCAACCGAAACCGCATCTTCGCCGGCCGCACGCCGTTGGCTTATATGCTCGGCGGTGGCCTGTTGGCCATGCAGACCGTCCGCAAGCTGCTCGAAGCGCGTCGTGGTGGAGTCTGATGCTGCCCACGCCGGCAGTCGTCGTTGTGCGCCAGTTCGACACGGTGCGGCTGATTCCATCGCGCTTCGCCGACCGGGAGGACTCGGTGCTGAGCGCCCTTGCAGAAAATACCGACCATCTGCGCGACCTCTTCGATCTGGACAACGCCACCAACGAGCGCTTGCTCGCCGAGCAGGGTGGTCTGCCGGGAATAGGTGTTGATGAGCTGGTTTTCGGCGTGCCGAACTTCCGGATCATCAACGCCGCCTTCGCCTACCCGCGTCCGGAAGGCAGTCGCTTCAATGATGGTGATCGCGGCGCCTGGTATTGCGCTTTCGAGCTGGAAACGGCGATGGCCGAAATCATCTTCCACAAGACGGTCGAGTATCAGGAGATCGACCATTTCTGCGATAGCGTCAGCTATCAGGCGCTGCTGGCGGATTTCAGTGGCCAGTTCCATGAGCTGCGCGATGCGGGTCATGGCGGGGCATTTGTCGCCTGTCTCGACCCGGGCAGTTACCTGGTTTCGCAGCAATTGGCCGCGCAGTTGCTCGATGCCGGTTCGCTGGGCATTGTCTATCCGAGCGTCCGGCGCGAAGGGGGAAGCAACCTGGCGTGCTTCCGGCCAGCGCTGGTCGGCAATCTACGCCGTGGAGCCGCCTACCGATTGACCTGGAGCGGCGCGCCGCAGCCCGTCATCGAGCCGATTTCCGCTGGCGCCTAACGCTCCTTAACCGCGGCTTGTCGGCTCTGCAGCCACGCCGAGAAGTCAGCGCCGAGTTCGGGGTGCGTTTCGCCGAGTACGACGCTCGCTTGCATCAGGCCCAACTTGCTGCCGCAGTCGTAACGCGTGCCGTGGTAGCGATAAGCGAGTACCTGTTCGGCGTTGAGCAGCGCGGCGATGCCATCGGTGAGCTGGATTTCGCCACCGGCGCCGCGTGGCTGTTGGCGAATCAGGTCAAAGATCGCCGGGGTCAGGACGTAGCGGCCGGCTACCGCCAGGTTCGACGGGGCGACGTTCGGCTGTGGCTTTTCTACCAGGCCGCTGATTCCGACCAGATCGGGTCCCTGTGGCTGGCCCTTGACGATTCCGTAGCGATGCGTCTGGTTTCTCGGCACCTCCTGCACGGCCAGGATGCTGCACTGGTGCTCGGCGAACAGTTCGATCATTTGTTGCATGATCGGTGGTTCGCCAATCATCAGGTCGTCGGCGAGCAGGACGGCAAAGGGTTCGCCGCGCACCAGACCCTCGGCGCACAGCACTGCATGGCCGAGACCCAGCGCGCGCGGTTGGCGTACGTAGACGCAGTCCATGTCGTCGGGCTTGATCGAGCGCACCAGCGCCATCAGCTCGTCCTTGCCGCCGCTGGCAAGTTCTGCTTCCAGCTCGTAGGCGGTGTCGAAGTGGTCTTCGATGGCCCGTTTGTTGCGGCCGGTGACGAAGATCATCTCGCGAATTCCGGCCGCGTAGGCCTCTTCCACCGCGTACTGGATCAGCGGCTTGTCAACGACGGCCAGCATTTCCTTGGGACTGGCCTTGGTGGCTGGCAGGAAGCGTGTGCCCAGGCCGGCGACCGGGAAGACTGCTTTTCGAACACATAAGTCTTGGTTTTTTATACTCATCATGGTTTCCAGTTTGAATGGGCGGCGGCCTGTTCAGGCAATGCGTTCGGTGCTCCACGCCATACCGCCGAGAACGGCCAGTGCCGAAACGATCATCAGCAGCGCGCAGATCGCGAAGTACAGCCGTGGACGATCCTCGTGGTCGGCGATTGCCAGGATGTGCAGCGCCCCCCAGGTGACGGCCAGCCCAACGAGCAGCGGAATGCCGAGCACCTGCCATTCGACGCTGTTCAGCGACCCCATGCGGCTCTCGTGCCAGGGTACGGCAAGAAAGACGCCAAAGGTCCAGAACAAGGAGAGGCTGCCGCAGGCGACGAGGGCTGCGACGGCGCGGGTGATCCATTTTTCCATGCAAGTTCCTTGCTGACTATTCTGATTATTCGTCGAGGTGGCAGCGGCCTCGACCTTCCCGCTAGTGGCCAGTTAGTGGTCAATAAATGAAGCGCTCGCGCAGCTCGTCGAGATTCAGTTCGTGCAGGATCTGTTCGAGTCGCGTGGCGGCGTTGCCGCGCGCCTGCCCGGTGTGCCTGGCGATGATCAACTCGTTCTTC
Organism: Candidatus Accumulibacter meliphilus; assembly: GCF_036625345.1. NCBI lineage: Bacteria > Pseudomonadati > Pseudomonadota > Betaproteobacteria > Candidatus Accumulibacter > Candidatus Accumulibacter meliphilus. The sequence goes on from NZ_JAZKTZ010000004.1 coordinate 211,389, forward strand.
AGTGAGTGTTCCCAGCCGACAAGTTCGGTCACCGTTAGCTGATAGCCGCGCGCTTCGAGTTGCAGGCAGCGCAGGGCGTTGGTCAGCTGGCTACCGAATTCGCGGGTATGGATTGGATGACGCCAGATCTCCGACAGCGGCGTCTTGGTGAAAGACTCGTTCTTCTTGCTGCGCAGCTGCGCGGCGACTTCGGCCTGACAGCAGGGGACGAGAACGATGAACTGCGCCTGTTTCTCGAACGCAAAGCGAATGGCATCGTCGGTGGCGGTGTCGCAGGCGTGCAGCGCGGTGACGATGTCGACTCGCTCGGGCAAGGCCGGAGAGTCAATGGCATTCTCGACGCACAGGTTGAGGAAGGACATGCGCGTGAAGCCGAGTCGTCGAGCCAGCTGGCGTGAGCGATCAACCAGTTCCGGGCGCGTTTCGACGCCGTAGATGTGACCGTCGTCCCTGGCCTTGAAGAATAGATCGTAGAGGATAAAGCCGAGATAGGACTTGCCGGCGCCATGATCGGCCAGGGTCAGGCGGCTGTCGGTGGCGACGAGTTCGGAAAGCAGTGGCTCGATGAAGTGGAACAGGTGGTGGACCTGCTTGAGTTTGCGCCGGCTGTCCTGGTTGAGCTTGCCGTCGCGGGTCAGGAGGTGCAGTTCCTTGAGCAGTTCGATCGACTGCCCGGGCCTGATTTCGGGGATCGGGGGCAAGTTTGTCCTGAGGCTTGATTGACGAGAGACCTGCATTCTAGCGCCTTCGGCACTGCTGTGACGAAAGTGGCGGCGGACGACAGAAAGGCCGGAGCAGCGTGCCAGAGGGGGGTAGAAGGGTGCTCGAAGCACGGCAATAGCGGCCAAGCAGTGGGATAATGACCGCTTCTTCAGTCAGTCTTTGGATTTTCATGACCATCCAGTGGTTTCCCGGACACATGAACTCGGCACGCAAAAAAGCGGCCGAGACGATGGCTTCGATCGACGTGGTCATCGAGTTGCTTGACGCACGCATGCCTGAGGCGAGCACCAATCCGCTGGTCCGCGAACTTCGCCTGCAGCGTCAGCGCCCGTGCCTGAAAGTCCTCAACAAGGCTGATCTGGCTGACCCCGTGGCGACGCGGGCATGGATCGATCACTATAATCGGCAGCATGGTGTGCGCGCGGTCGCGCTGTCCTGCCGCAAGCCTGGCGACGCGACGCGCCTGCCGATGCTGTGCCAGGCGCTGGCGCCGCACCGCAACGACAACGTCAAGCCGCTACGCATGCTGATCATGGGTGTTCCCAATGTGGGCAAGTCGACGCTGATGAATGTCCTGTTCAAGCGCAAGATTGCCAAGGTCGGCGACGAACCGGCGGTGACCCGCCAGCAACAGACCTCACAGCTCGATGTTCGTCACACGATCACCGATATGCCGGGGCTGATGTGGGCCAGGATCGACCATCCGAGCGATGGTCTGATGCTCGCCGCCAGCAATGCCATCGGTCGCAATGCGATGATTGATGAAGAAGTGGCGGGCTTTCTTGCCGGCCTGTTGCTGGCGCGCTACCCGGCACTGCTGGCGAGTCGCTACGGCTGGCCAGCCACTGAACTCGCGAAGCTCGACGCGGTGGACGTCATCGAGCGGATTGCCACCCGGCGCGGCCTGCGTCTGCGCGGCGGGGGTGCAGATCTCGATAAAGCCGCGAAAGTGTTGCTACAGGACTATCGTGACGGTCTGCTGGGACGGATCAGCCTGGAGACGCCGGCAACGCGTCGACTGATGCTGGCCCGCGAAGCGGCGCAGGATGCTTCTCCGCAGGCGGCGGGCGGGGAACAACAACAGTCTGGATCGCAACCCCGGGGAAGCGTTCCGGAGACGCGCTCCGACGACTAAGTTGGTCGGCGTGTTGGGCACTGGAGTTTCCGTTCATGCGCCGGCACGGCGAAGAAACGTTTGAGAAGCATCCGGAACTGCGTGCTCGAGACCAGAAGGCGGCGCGCCGGGCTTGCCGGTGCCCAGGGATCCGGCGAACGGTGATTACGCCAGGTGGCCACGAGGGGACTGGTCTCCTCCTCCGAAAAGCGCCGCGGTTGGCTGCCTCCGGTAGTGACGATTCAGGCCGGAAATGGCTCGTTCCGTCGCTCCCTGCGGGCGCTTTTGGCCTTGGCTCTGCGCTCATTGATGGCATAATTGCCGGGCAATGCCCATTTCTCTCATCATGCTGTTCATAAGGCAGGTTTTATGTCCATGTCACTAGGCAGGGTAATCGCCGTTGTTTCGCAGAAAGGCGGTGCCGGGAAAACGACGGTTGCCATGCAGTTGGGCGGTGGTTTTCATGCTCTCGGCGCGTCGGTATTGCTGGTTGACCTCGACCCTCAGGAAAGCGCGTTTCGCTGGGCGGAGTCGGCGCCATTGCTGGACTCGGAGCTGCAACTCGATGTCCGCAAAATGTCCGGGCTCGAGTTGATCAAGCATGTCGGCGAGTTGCAGCGGGAAGCGGATTACGTGGTCCTCGACACACCGCCCTCGATCTATCATCCCTCGACCCTGGCGGCACTGGCGGTGGCGCATCTGGCGCTGATTCCGGCCGTGCCCAGCCCGACTGATCTATGGTCGACGCTGGCCGTCGAGCGATTGATCCTGACCCGCATGGAGCAGAGCCATCGCCTGCACGGGTGCATTGTTCCCAACCGTGTGCAGAACACCGCGCTGGCGACCGATGTGCTTGAATTGTTGCACGAATTTACCTTGCCGATCCTCGATGCCATGCTTTGCCAGCGCAACGCCTATGCGCAAAGTGCGGTGATCGGTGCCTCTGTTTTTCAGCTGGGATCGGGTGCTGACGCCGCCCAGGGCGAAGTCCGCAAGCTAATCACCGCCGTTCTTAAACAATTGGAAGAAAACTAATGACGACATCCTCACCTCCGAGCAGCAACAAGACCGCGTTGCGGGCCAGTCTGAAGAAGGAAGACGATTCGCTGGCCGATCGGCTGGCGGGCACCGAGGCTCCCATTGGCGCCACGAATCAGACCGATGTTTCCGACCTCGATCTTTCCACCAGCGCCGCCGCCACTGCTACTGCCACTCCCGGCGCTCCGGCGCGGCCGGCTGCAGCACCACGGTCGGCGACGGTAGCCAAGGCGCCTGCTGCCAAGCGGCCTGCGACCCCCAGAAAACCGCCAGTACAGGCGTCGGCGGCCGAGCCTGCCGCGGCGCCAGAGGCGCAGCCAGCCGGCGGCAGGAAAGCCGCCGCGACGGGTGCTCAGCCAAAGGCAAGGGCCGCCAAGCCCGTGGGAACGGTCGCGATGCTCGAGAAAGTGGCCAGGCAGAAAGGCGACAAGCTGGTCAGTTACTCGGTGAAGTTGTTGAAGAGTGAGGAAGCAGCGATCGACGCCTTGCGCGATGAGCTGTCCAGGGTGGCCGGTTGGGCGGCGACCAAGTCCGATATTCTGCGCGCTGGCGTGCAGATCTTCGCGGAGCAGAAGCTGGAGCAAATGCAGGCCTTGCTCGGCTCGCTGGCCACGGCTGTGGATGCCAAGACGGCGAAAAAGGCCAAGAAGAAAGACAAGAAGAAAAAGAAGCGCTGACAATCAGGCGCGGGTCTCGAAACAGGCGGTGAGGCTCACCGCCTGTGAGTGTTGCCCGCGCGGTACTTTCCGGTGCGGGAGGGTGAGCAGCGTTTCGCTGCTGCCGGTCGGCAAGTCGTCGCTGCTTGCGGATCGACCGCCTGGTGGCTGCAAAGCCGGCTGAGCTGAGGCGCGGGTGGCGGAGTGGCTGCGCGATGGCGACGCTTGTACGATCCATGGACGAGAGCAGGACAATGACGGAACGCTTCGTAGTCGGGAGAGAGGAAAAGCGTCGGCGTTGGATCAACGTTGGCTGGGGTCTGCTGTTCAGTGGCGCGATGGTTGCGACGGTTGCCTTCGAGCACCAACACGACCCGGCGCGCTATAGCAGCTTCTTGTTGTGGTCTGTGGCCTCGGTCCTCGGCGCGGCCAACTTGGGCAGCCTGGTGTTTCTCGTGCGCTATCTGCGTTTGATTGACGATCACTGTCTGGAAGTGGTGGCTGGCAAGCTGCGCTTCCTGACCGCCGGGCAATGCTCTGAACTTGAGTTTGAGCAGGTGAGCGCGCTGCGTTTGTTCCGGCGCTGGGGTAAGCTACGGCACATCCAGTTGGTTCTCAAGAACAATCGGGGAATCCGCCTCGAGGGCTATCAGGATCTGGACCGTCTGGCCGAGTGCTTGCAGGATGCGCTGCCGGGCAAGCTGATGCCCTGAGCCGTCGGCCGCAGCCTGGCGATGATCCGCTCCCTATGCGGCTCGCCTGGCGGGTAATCCGACAGGCTCTCCAGAAAGTGCGAAATTCGTCCGCAAACAGGCTCGTCCTGACCCTGCCTCTCCGCCAAGCAGCACCTCCTCCGTACGTTTCGTGCATGCCACCAGGCGGCGTCCGCCGCGTATGGCCACGCCTGTCCAACGGCAGTTGCGTCGATCGTCGTCTTGCGTGTCGTTCGGGTACCCACACGGTGTGCTCGATGCCCGTCTACCGCTAAATCGCCCGACTCTGCGCATGATCAAAAAAAGTTGCAATTTCGGGTACTTGCATTAGAAAACCCACTTGACACCTGCTCTTTTCGATGTGTTTAGGGCTACAATTTGCCCAGGGTTCAGAGGCGCGGAGGGGCGCTTCACGGGGGCTAAGCAACTGTCTTCGTGGGTGTCGAAAACCGAGCTGTGTCGTGTTTTTCGTTTTTTTTTTTACAACCACACCGGAGGACAAATGTTATCCACCAATCCGATTGCAGCCTTGTTCGGCAAGTCGCCTTTCAAGCCAATGCAACAACATATGCGCATCGTCTGCGAGTGCGTGGCAGAAATGCCGGGGCTTTTCAATGCCGTCATCGAGCAGGATGTCGCAAAGCTCGAAGCCCACAAGGACCGCATCTTCGTCAAGGAGGGTGAGGCCGACGCACTCAAGAATGATCTGCGTGACCATTTGCCGAAAAGCATGATGCTCGCGGTAGACCGGCGCGACCTGCTGGAACTGCTGTCGATGCAGGATTCCATCGCCGACACCGCGCAGGATATCGCAGGCCTGCTGGTCGAACGCAAGATGGAAGTGCCCGAAGGCATGGCCGAACCACTGATGCGTTTCGTGACGCGTTGTGTGGAAACCTGTGAGCAAGCGCACAAAATCATCGAGGAGCTCGATGAACTGCTGGAAATGGGTTTTCGAGGCCGTGAAGTCGACCAGGTCAACGCCATGGTGCTGGAACTTGGCCACATGGAAAGCGATACCGATGTGATGGGCATGGCGCTGACTGGCGTCCTCTTTGCCCAGGAAGACAGCATCAAACCGGTGTCGGTGATGTTCTGGTACCAGTTGATCCAGTGGATTGGCAATCTCGCCGACAACGCCGAGAAGGTCGGCGACCGCCTGCGCTTGCTGATTGCTCGCTGAGCACCGCCGTTCGAGCGCGTCGCAAACGACCTGGCCATCCCGGCCTTGCCGATCCAGGGCATTCCGTTCGCATGGCCACTAGCAGACTCTACAGTTAAGGTTCGTAAACATGGAAATCATTGCGCAGCACCAAACCATCTTCTTAATCCTGGCCTATAGCTTTGGCCTATACATGACCTGGGGGATCGGCGCCAACGACGTGGCCAATGCCATGGGTACCTCGGTCGGTTCAGGCGCCTTGACCGTCAAGCAGGCGATCGTCGTCGCCGGCATCATGGAGTTCGCTGGCGCCTATCTCGCGGGCGGTGGGGTCGCCTCGACGATCTCGAAGGGGATTATCGACGGCGACGCCTTCAAGCCGGTGCCGGAACTGCTCATGCTCGGCATGCTTGCCGCGCTGCTGGCAGCCGGCATCTGGCTGATGGTCGCCAGCATGCGCGGTTGGCCGGTGTCGACCACGCACTCGATCGTCGGCGCCGTTGTCGGCGTCGGCGTCGCGGCGATCGGCACGGACGCCGTGCAGTGGGACAAGTTGGGCGAGATCGTCGCCAGCTGGTTCGTCTCGCCGGTGCTCGGCGGCTTCTTCGCTCTGCTGCTGACCTTGAGCATTCGCAAGCTGATTCTCAACACCGAAGACCCGATCAGTCAGGCGCGCAAGTGGGGACCGTTCTACGCCTTCCTGGTTGGCTGGCTGGTGTCGTTGGTGACCATCACCAAAGGCCTCAAGCACATCAACATCCATCTTGGTGCAACCGAAGGTCAGATTCTGGCGGTCGTCATCGGCGTTGCCCTGGCAATTGTCGCCAAGATGATGATGAACCGTATCAAGACCGACGAGCGCGCGGACAAGGACTTCCACTACGCCAGCGTCGAGAAACTGTTCATTCCGCTGATGGTGTTCACGGGAGCTGCCATGGCTTTCGCGCACGGTTCGAACGACGTTGCCAACGGCATTGGCCCGATGGCCGCAGTGATTCAGTTGATCGAGACCGGGCAGGTGTCTTCCAAGTCGGCGGTGACGCCGTTCATGTTGTTCGTCGGTGGCGTCGGTATCGTCGTCGGTCTGGCGACCTATGGCTACAAGGTGATGGCCACCATCGGCAACAAGATCACCGAGCTGACTCCGACCCGCGGTTATTGCGCGACCATCGCCGCGTCCTTCGTGGTGGTGCTCGCTTCCGGTTTGGGACTGCCGGTATCGACCACCCACATCGCCGTCGGTGCGGTAATGGGCGTCGGCCTGGCGCGCGGCATTGGTGCGCTGGACCTGCGAGTGATTGGCGGTATCATTCTCTCGTGGTTCATTACCGTGCCGGTTGGCGCTATCCTGGCGGCCGGGATTTTCTTCATCTTGAAAGCAATTTTCATCTAGCCTCATAGCAACTCTTCCAGGCGGCGCCTCCTCCCGGGGCGCCGCCTGGTTTTTGTTCAAGGATTCGATTGCAACTTCCAACTATGCCGGAACCGCCTACCGAGCCCGTAGAATCATTGCAGCACTTCAAAGGGATCGCCTTCCCGAGCGATGTCCGCTTTCGCCAGATCCTGGTGACCGGCCCTCCCGGCTCTGGCAAGAGCACCATGATCCGTCGCCTCGGCGGTTGGTCCGAGGAAGGCTACCTGGACATCAGCCGGAAATACTGGTGGCGATCCGAAATGCTTTCAGTGCGACCGCGCGAAATTCATCTGGGTCTGCCCATGGTCGGTCTCGCCGACGCGGTGTCGGTTTATGACGCCAAGTTTCTCGACTGTGATCCCTTGCCGAGCGTCGACCTGGCGCGCATCGCCCTGCCGCCCCGGCAACTTTTCTTCCTCTCCGTCGACTGGTATCGACGCTATATTTTTGATTTTCTGCTGCCTCCGCCTGAGCTGGTCTTTCAGCGCCGCAGCATGCGCGCACGGCAAAGTACGCACCCGGTAGACGAGCGGCTCAGCCTGCAGATCTGCGCGGCACAGATCGAAGTCTTTCGCCAGGTTGCCGACTACCTGCACCGCAAGGGCTTCAACGTCTACGTTCGCGAGGCGGTCGAAAGCGTCCCGCAACGCTTCGTCGATTCCTCGGGCGTGGCGGCAAGCGCCGCTCCCAGACGTCGCCGATTCTCCCTGGCGAACGCCCTTTCCCGGCTGAAGGCGGTCTCGGCGCGATTGGGCTTTGGCGTTGGTCGTCACCTCCGCTTGCGCGGTGCCTATCGCCTGGGAGACAGCAAAGTCCGCGTGACGCTCGACGGTCTGCCCATCGAAATCACCCTTGGTCTGGATGACAAGCGCCTCCGACTCTACCCCGAGACGCGCATCAATCACTTGGGAGAGGCGATCAAAGTCGGCAGTTTCGTTATTGTCGACCCCGCCACCCACTTTCGCCAGATTGGCGGGTTTCTGCGCTTGAGCCCCAGGAACTGGCTGGTCCTCGGTTCGGACGACCGCGTCCAGCAAGCAATATTCGACTACCCGGAACCGGTGGACGGGCATCATCTGGCCTTGATCCACGGCCGCGACGGTTTGGTATTCCGCAACCTCAGCGACGCCGGTACGACCATCGCGCCGATCGTCGAACAGCCAAAAGTGATCCGCCTGAAGCGCTTGCGGCGGCTGCGCAAGCGTAGCCGGCTGCTCGACCAGGGTATCCCGATAGCACCGATGCTCGACAAAGCCAGGGCGCTGCGCATGAACAGGTTGCAGCGCTTGCGCACGATCTTCGGCGGGCCGATTACCCTGGTGCCGCGGGATGAGGCTCTGGACCTCATCAATGAGGTCAATCGGCTGATGCAGAACGAGGTCTATCGGCCCAGGGACGATAGAGGCTTGCCTGGCGGATTGCTCGTGCTGCCGCGCGGCTTGATTCCGATTGTGATCGCGGACATGCATGCGCAGATCGATAACCTGCTCACCGTCTTGACCCAGAACGCGTTCCTGGAAGCGCTGGAGGATGGAACTGGCGCCCTGGTGATTCTCGGCGATGCCGTGCATTGCGAGGTGGACGGTCAGCTGCGGGCGATGGAAAGCTCGATGATCCTGATGGACCTCATCTTTCGCCTTAAGCTTCGTTTTCCGGAGCAGGTGTTTTACGTCCGCGGCAACCATGATTCGTTTTCAGAGGATCTGGCCAAGGAAGGGGTTCCGCAAGGCCTGCTGTGGGCAAGGGAGCTGAGCGAGCTGCGCGGCGCGGTCTATCAAAGGGCCATGGGCGACTTTTACCGCCTGTTGCCCTACGTGGTCATGTCCCCGGATTTTTTCGCCTGCCATGCCGCTGCGCCAAAGAGCAAGGTCAGCAAAAAAATCCTGGTGCAGCTCTACCAGCGACCCGAACTCATCCTCGAACTGATCAACAACCGCCTGCAAAAGGCCAGTCGACCGCAAGGCTACAGCCGGCGCGATGTCAAGCGCTTCAGAAAAAACCTGAACCTTGACCGGGAGGCTCCCTTCATCGTCGGCCACACGCCAATGGACCGTGAGGAGACCCTGTGGCTGAACGTCGATGGTATTGACAATCACCATGTCCTGTTCAGTGCCAACCCTAAACAGGTCGGCGTCTTCACCCTCGTCGGGGAGGTCATGGTGCCATTGACCTATCCGGTGGACGAATTGACCCCGATCCTGAACGCCATGGCATTCAGGAAAGCCGCCGAACCGACCGAGGCCGGCGACCCCAGCGAGGTCAGCGTCGAGCCTGACGGCTCAGATCAGGAACCAGCAGTAAAGCAGCAAGCCGTTGCCAGACGATGGCGGCGCGGTACCTAGCCTGTGGTCTAGCTGCCTTTCTGGCTGGCCATGCGTGCGGCAAACGCCTAATCGTCTGTCAACTACCCGTCCGGGCCCACAGAATCAGCGGAGTCAAATTTGGAACATCGCCTTGTCGAGCTGGAAGTACGGCTAAACCTTGCCGAAGAGCTGGTCGAGGCGCTGAACCTGACTGTCTATCGACAGCAGCAGCAGATTGATCTCTTGCAGCAGCAGTTGCGCCACCTTTACCGGCAAATGCAGGAGGCTCCGCCTGCGCTCGAGAAGCGCAGTGCGGACGAGGAAATCCCGCCGCACTACTGATTCAAAGCTGTGTGCCTGTGAGATGGCCGGTTTCTTGTTGATTCGTGTCAACCGCTCTCCCAAGCAAGCGTTATGCGCTGCATGGGCGGGACGCAAGAACGAACCTTCTACAGGAGAGAACAAAATGGGTAGCGTGAGCAAAGAGTCTTTTGACCAGTTCCTGGATTCATTGAAAGAGGCCGGGGTTGAAATCAGCAACGAGCGTGAGTTGCGTGAGCGCCTGGCAGAAGCCCAGCGCTGGCGTTTCGCGTTCGCCACGCTGGCTGCCAATGGCCGCCAGTTGGGGATTCGCTTTCAGGACCCCAGCAGCGGCGTCAACGACGCCGATATCCACAGCGCTTTCACCCGCTTCGAGTTCCCGGCAAATCTGGAAAGCTCCTTTGCCGCCAGCCTTCGGGCCGAGCACTAGCCGCCCGTTCTTGCCACGCTCAAGTCCGTGCTGGCCGTGTCTGCCTAGCGCTGATCAAGTCCAGTGTGAGGACGAAAGAAGGACCCGCTGCGGCGGGCTTTTTTTTCCTGGCTGCCATTTCCACAGCCGACACCGAGAGGCTGCGCAAGCTTGTTGTTGGACGATGGCGGCGCTGTGAGTCATAATGCTGGAATGAACGAATCACCTCCCCAGGATCCGCGTCGTCGGCTCCGTGAACTTCTCTCCATCCCCGAGCGCGATCGCAGCGATCCGCAATGGGATGAAATTATCGAGCTCGAAATTACCCTGGCTCCGGGAAACCGTGAGTCCGATCGAAATTCCGACCGCCTGCCAGGGCAACCGGAGAAGCGCCAGAATGCCTCCGGGCCAGGTCGTCGACCAGAGCAACGCAAGAACGGCCCGACCGGCCCGCGCCCGGCTGGGCCTCCGCGCCAGCAGGAGCAGCGGCAGCCGGCCGCGCGGGCAGAAAGCGCCACGGATGGGGCGTCGTCGCCTGAAGGGCGTTCGCCCGATTCCAGGGCGACCCCCAAGCGGCATGGCCGGCGGCCCAGACGTCCACCCGAGACGCCCAGCGACAGCTGATACCTTCGATACCCGTTGCGGTCGCTTGCGCGGTCGATGCTTGCGTCTGCAGCGCGTTTGTCGCCAGATTTCCCTGCCGCAGCTATTGCTGCCGGTGAGCTTGCGGTTGCGGATCGCGCAGGACCAGCTTCGGCGAAGAAAACGGTGCCAGGCGCTCGAGGAAATCGAGTAGTTCGAGCAGCGGTGAGTTACTAAAGAACTTGGCCATCGGCATTTCGATCCAGAGCTGGTCCGCGTAGGCCCAGATTTCGTGTGCGCTGTCACCGACACCGTCACCGTTCCGGTCGAAGCCCTGGTAGTTGTCCCAGTAGTTTCCCCGCCATTCGTTGTGATCGACTTGGCCACTTTCGCCGACCAGTGCCGGCCAGAGATTGTGTTCGAAGCGGTTGCGCAGGATGAGATGGCCGCCTCTCTCGCCGTAGAAGCTGATTCCCGTGAAGTTGTGGGCGATGCGATTGTCGATCACCGTGATGCGGTTGATCGGATGGGTCGGCGAATCGGACATCAGGCCAACCGCACGGTGAATGATTTCATTGCCTTCAACCAGCGTCGTGCCGCTTTCCTTGAGAGCGATGCCGGCACCGCTGGCGTCCACGGAATGCATGATCGCGCGGCTGATCACGGTCGGGCCAGCATAGGTGCCCGGTGGTGCTCGCAAGCGGCCCCCTGTCGGGGTGAGGTCGATCCAGGTTTGCAGCGGCGGCAGCGCCACGGTCAACGCCGCGTGCGCGGCGCGCAATGCTGAGAAATGCGGGGCGACAAGCGAGGCGAGAAGAGGGGGCAGCAGTGCTGCGAGCAGGAAGCTGCGCACGCGCGCAGAGAGCAAGAGCAGGTGCCGAATGCGGTGAAGGTGGTGAATGGGTTGAATGGGTTGAATCAGCTGCTGCTCTCCAAATGCAGCCACAGGCATTTGCCTTTGCTTGCTTCGTCAAGGTCTGCCAGCGCTTGCTGGTGTTCAGCGATTTCTTCGTCGCTGGCGCGCCTGACCACCTGGGCTTTGCGCCCGCCCGAGGAGGGCAGCGGGCGGGCCGCTGCGATGCGGCTGGCGCTGTCATCGCCGAGATCGATGATCAGACTTTCCTGGCCGCGGGTCATTGCCAGATAGACTTCGGCGAGGATTTCGGCGTCGAGCAGGGCGCCGTGTAGGGTCCGGTGCGAGTTGTCGACCCCGTAGCGGTCGCACAGCGCGTTGAGGTTGTTCTTCTTGCCGGGGTGCAGATCCTTGGCCATGCGCAGAGTGTCGCAGACGGCGTGACAGACGGTATCCAGCGGAGCCATGTCGAGCATGGCCAGTTCAGCGTTCAGAAAGCCAAGGTCGAAAGCGGCGTTGTGGATGACCAGCTCTGCGCCGCGCACGAAATCGAGAAACTCGGCGGCAACGTCGGCAAAATGCGGCTTGTCGAGCAGGAATTCACGGCTGATACCGTGCACCGCCAGGGCGCCGGCGTCAATATCCCGCTCGGGATTCAGGTAGCGGTGGAAATGGTGATTGGTCAGGCGTCGGTTGCACATCTCGACGCCTGCGATTTCGATGATGCGGTGGCCAAGCCTGTGCTCCAGGCCGGTGGTTTCGGTATCGAGAAAGATCTGGCGCATGGGCATTGTCCATTGCTGGTGAAGAGCCCGCGATGTCGCGGATTCTGTGGTCGGCGCGGGCGGGCGGGGGCTGGTGCGGGCACTTGGGCAGGCGGCAGCCGAGCGCAGGTCAGTGCTCAGGAGGTCTTGGTACGCAGTTCGTCCATGCCGCGATTGGCGAGTATGTCGGCACGTTCGTTGCCGGCATGCCCGGCATGTCCCTTGACCCAGAACCACTTGATCTGGTGCCGGCTGGCCACTTCATCGAGACGTTGCCAGAGGTCGGCGTTTTTCACCGGTTTATTGTCCGAGGTGCGCCAGCCATTGCGCTTCCAGTTGTGAATCCAGGCACTGATGCCTTTTTGCACGTACTGTGAGTCGGTGTGCAGGTGCACCGTGGCGGGTCCGTTAAGCGCCTCGAGGGCGCAAATGGCGGCGGTCAGTTCCATGCGGTTGTTGGTCGTGTCTCGCTCCCCGCCCCACAGTTCCTTCGTTTTCTCGCCGGCCTGCAGGAGCGCGCCCCAGCCGCCCGGCCCGGGATTGCCGCGACAGCCGCCGTCGGCGTGGATGATAACCACTTGCTGATCATTCATGTCTTGCTATTTCCTTTTTTCTGAGCACCGAAAGCGCCTTGCGCGGCGCGGCCTTTTGTTTCCAGCTCGGCAGGATCAGGCGCATGCTATGCACGCGCTTGACCGCGCGCAGTACGTAGACGCCGCCGGCAAAATTCCACCAGCGCTGGCCGCTGGCTTCCAGGAAATGCCAACGCTTGAGCCAGCGGTCGTTTCGGAAGGGTGGGGCGTAGCAGCCAAAGCTACAGTGCTCGGCCTCAAAGCCGAGTAATTGCAGCCAGTCCTTGAGGCGCGGCAGCGAGAGGTAGCGACCGTTCCAGGGAAAGTGTTGCGGGCAGTTGGGTAGCCGGCGACGCAGGCCCCAGATCGAGATCGGATTGAAACCGGCAATGATTACTTCACCCTCGGGAATCAGAACACGTTCCACCTCGCGTAGAATCTGGTGCGGGTCGTCGTCGAACTCAAGGCTATGTGCCATGACCACCAGATCGATGCTGTGAGCGGCGAAGGGAAGTTGCCGCAGGTCGCAGAGGACGTCGACCTGGCCCGAGTCGTGCGCCAGTTGGCGGAGGGGGATGCGGTTCTGCGCGAGCAGGTCGAATTGTGGCAGGCCCAACTGAATCGCATTGTAGCCGAACACATCGGCCACCATCTTGTCGACAGTGGTCTGTTCCCAGGACATGACGTACCGTCCCTGCGGCGTTTGAAGCCAGGCGTCGAGGCCAGCAATTGACATTTTCCGCAGTTCTTCCAAAATTGAGCGATGTTCGACGTCATCCGCATTCCAGCCTTCAAGGATAACTACATCTGGTTGTTGCGCAAAGGCGCGTCAGCGGCCGTGGTTGATCCTGGTGATGCACGCCCGGTGCTCGAGGTTCTTGAGCGTGAAGGCCTGTCGCTGCGCACCATTTTCGTCACCCATCACCACGCCGATCATCAGGGTGGGGTGATGAGTCTTCTTGCCCATCACCCGGCCGAGGTGTTTGCACCCGCGGCAGAATCGATTGCTGGCGTGACCAAACCCTTGCACGGTGGAGAAAGGATTCGCGCGGCTTTCTGCGATGTCGAGTTCCAGGTCCTCGCGGTCCCCGGACACACGCTTGGGCACATCGCCTATTATGGCGCAGGCTGTCTGTTCTGTGGCGATACCCTGTTCGCCGGCGGTTGCGGACGTCTGTTCGAGGGCAGCGCAGCGCAACTGTTCGACTCGCTATCGCGGTTGGCCAGCTTGCCCGACCAGACAGCGGTCTATTGCGCGCATGAATATACCGAGGCGAATCTACGCTTTGCACTGGCGGTGGAACCCGCTAACCACTGTCTGCAAAGCCGGGTCAATGAAGTCGCGGTGGCGCGCGCCAAGGGGTGGTCGACGGTGCCATCGACGATCGCGATCGAGAAGGCAAGCAATCCCTTCCTGCGCTGCGCCGAGCCGGAAGTGGTCGCGTCGGCGCGGCGCCGGGCACCCAAGGCGGCCGATGAGGTCGCCGTGTTTGCCGCGCTGCGCGAATGGAAGAACAGCTTCTGAATCGTCCTTCCGCTGGGTTCGGCTGTTGCGGTACTTTCATGGCCGCGGCGAATGCGGGAAGCTCGCCTTCGTGCTAAATTCGCGCCTCTTCCAGCCAGCTTGCGGCCTGCTGCCATGACCGAAACAACAGATACTGCCAAGCCTACGGCTTCCATCGAACTGAAGAAATACGCGCTGCGCCTCGCGCTTGCCATGCTCGTTTTCAGCGTGCTCGGTTTTCTCGCTCTGCCGCTGCTTGCCAAGTGGGTACTAGTCGACCAGCTGAGCAAGGCCTTGCAGCGGCCGGTGGCAGTGGAAAGCGTGCGGATAAACCCCTACACCTTGTCGGTGCAAGTCGCCGGATTTGCGATTCAGGAGAAGGGCGGTGGCGAGGCTGTGGCGGGTTTCGACAGTCTGCAGGTGGACGCCGAGTGGAGTTCGCTATGGCGTGGCGGGCCGGTGATCAGTGAGCTGAGCCTGGTCGCACCGACCTTCCGAGTCGTGCGTCTGGCCGACGGGCGCTTCAACTTCTCCGACTTGATTGACGAGTTCGCTGCCCAGCCGGCGTCGGACGCCCAGACACCCCTGTTTTCGCTCAACAACATCCAGATCTCGGGCGGGAAGATCGATTTCGACGATCAGATGCTTGGTGAAAAGCACCAGCTCAGCGAGCTGAATATCGGCTTGCCGTTTATCTCCAGCTTGCCGCAGGCGACCGCGGTATTCGTCGAGCCGACTTTTTCGGCGTCGATCGATGGCTCGCCGCTGCTTGCGCAGGGCAAGAGCAAGCTTTTTGACGCGTCGATGGAAAGCGAAGTGGCATTCGAGCTGCGCGATGTGCAACTGGGCAAGTATATCGATTACCTGCCGCATGGTTTGCCGATCGAGGTCGTTTCCGGCGCCCTTGACAGCGATCTGAAGCTGGCTTTCCAGCATCGGGAAGAAGGGCGTTCGACACTGGCGATTGCGGGTGGCGTCGCGGTCAAGGATCTGGTCGTGAAGAATGACGCCGGTGCCCCGCTCCTTTCTTTGCGTCGTCTGGATGTGGCGGTTGGCAGCCTGGATCCCCTGAATGGCAAGTTTGCGATCGACCGGCTGTCGCTCGAAGAGCCAGAGATACACGCACGGGTCAGCCCGCAGGGAAGCATCGACTGGGTCGACTTTTTCAGCGCGAAACAGGCCTCCCCGCGGCGGCCGGCATCTGCAGACGAAGTGTCGGCGAAGACGGCGCCGCTCGAGTGGTCGCTGGGCGAAGCGGTGATCACTGGTGGGGCCTTGCGCTGGCGCGACGAGTCGCATGGGGAGCCGTTCGATGCCCGCATTGACGGGCTTGCCGCCAAGCTGAGGAATGTCGATAGCAAGAGCAGCTCAGCGAGCGAGTTCGATCTGGCGTTCAGTCTGGATGCCGAGCCATGGGTCAAGCTCAAGGCTTTCTCGGTGCAGGGCGGCCGTTTCGATCTCGCCAAGCGCGAGGTGCGCATTGCCGAGGTTGCGGTGCGCGACGCGATGCTGCTGATCCGGCGTAGCGCAGACGGCAGCATTCTGTTTGTCGAGCCGCCGTCCTTGCGCGCGGTCGAAGCCTCACAGGAAGATTCGTCGAAGCCGTGGAAGTTGACGCTCGCCAAGTACCGTGGTGAAAACTTCGGCTTGCGCTTTGAAGATGCCGTCATGTCGCCAGTGGTGGTGCACAGCATCGAAGCGATGAAGGTGGATGCCGAGAACCTGTCTACCGAGCCCGGCACGACCGCCAGGATCGCGACGCGTTTCAGAGTCAACACGAAGGGCGAGGTCGAGGTCGGCGGCACCGTCAAGTTTTTTCCACTCCTTACCGAGCTCAAGCTTGCCGTCAAGACGCTGGAACTGATACCGCTGCAACCGTATTTTACGGAGCAGTTGAACGTCGTCCTTTCGGGTGGCCAGGTGAGTTTGAGTGGCGATGTGCGCATGCGGCAGGGGCCCGCGGCAGGTGCTGCCGATGCCGGCAAGCTGGCGGGAAGTTTCACCGGGGAAGTGGCGGTAGCCAACTTCGCGGCGGTCGACAAGCTCGATTCCTCCGATTTCCTGAAGTGGAAATCCTTGTCGTTTGCCAACATTGACGCGCGCCTGAATCCGAACTCGCTGTCGATCGGTGAGGTGGGGCTGGCGCAGTTCTTTGCGCGCGTGGTCATCGACCCGCAGGGCAAGCTCAATCTCTCGCAGATCGTGCGCGAAGCCGGGGCGTCCGATAACGCCAGGCAGGCGACTGCCGTGATCGCTGGCGAAGGTAAGGCAGTTGCACCGGTTGCTAGCGCAGACCAGCCGCAGCTGCCGATAAGGGTCGGCAAGATCAACTTGCGCGGCGGCGACATCAAGTTCAGTGACAATTTCATCAAGCCGAACTACTCGGCCGATCTGAAGAAGATCGGCGGCACGATCAGTGGCCTCTCTTCGGCAAATGGCAGCCTTGCAACCCTGGATTTACGTGGGAGCTACGATAACATTGCACCGCTGACGATCGCCGGTCAGCTCAACCCGCTGATCGCTGATCCCTTTCTTGACCTCAAGGCAGACGTCAAGGGTATCGAATTGACGGCGCTTTCGCCGTACTCCAGCAAGTACGCGGGCTATGCCATCGACAAAGGCAAGTTGTCGCTGTTCGTCAAGTACAAAATCGAGAAGAAGCAACTGACCGCCGAGAATCGGATTTTTCTCGATCAGCTGACTTTTGGAGAAGCGGTCGATAGCCCGGAGGCCACCCGGTTGCCGGTGACCCTCGCCGTTGCCCTGCTCAAGAACAGCAAGGGGGAAATCGACATCAATCTGCCGGTTGCGGGTTCGCTCGATGACCCGGAATTCAGCATTGGCGGGGTGCTTGGCGAGTTGATCGGCAATCTCCTGGTCAAAGTCGTTACCTCACCTTTTGCTTTGCTGGGTTCGGTGTTCGGCGGAGGCGAAGAGCTGTCGAATGTCGAGTTCGACCCCGGTCGAGCGTCGCTTGCCGCGTCGGCGAAGCCGCGCCTTGAAGCACTGGCCAAGGCCTTGCTTGAGCGGCCCGCTCTCAAGCTCGAGATTACCGGACAGGCCGATTCGGAAAGCGACCCCGAGGGCTTGCAGCGCGCTCGACTCGACAGCAAGCTGCGGGCGCTGCAGAGCGAGGGCGCCACGCAAGGCGACGCTGATGCCGCGGTGGAGACGATAGACATGGACAGCGAGGAGTATCGGGAGCTGCTGGAACGTGTCTACCGTGACGAGGACTTCGAGAAGCCGCGCAACGTGCTCGGGATAGCGAAGAATCTGCCGGTGGAGGAAATGGAGGCGCTGATTTTCGCCAACACGGTGCTTGATGAGCAGGATCTGCGCGATCTGGCCGATCGGCGAGCCAAAGCCGTCCGCGACTGGCTGCTCGTCGAGAAAGTTCCGGCAGAGCGCCTGTTCCTGCGCCCGGCCGAGATCGTCAAGGCGGATGACAGCGCGGACGAGAAGGCAGAGTCGTCCGGGCAAGACAAGGGAAACCGGGTTGCATTCTCCCTGCAGTAGAGGCTTTCGCGCTTCATTTCCTGAGCTTGCGGCCGCTCTGTCCGAGGTAAGCCAATGAGCCCGGCCTGGTTGTATGCGGTGAGTGCGCTGGCGCTTGTGCTGATCGTTCTGCAGCTCGCACTGCTGTTGCGCGCTGGGACGACGCGCGAGGTGCTGGCGGTCCGTTTGCGCGATCTGCAAGGGGGCCTGGAGCGGCTGGAGCGTGATTTACGACAGGAGTTGTCGCTGGGCCGGCAGGAGGCGGCAAGTACCGCGCGTGGTGATCGCGAGGAGCAGTCGCAGACGCTGAACCGCGTCTCACAGACGCTTGCCTCGCAGTTGGCCCAGTTGGGGCGCTTGCAGGCGCAGCAGCTCGAATCCTTCGCGCAGCAACTGGCGCGCCTGACGAACAGTAACGAGCAGCGTTTCGAGCAACTCCGCCGGGCAGTGGAGGCCCGCCTTGGCGCGATGCAGGCCGACAACGCCAGCAAGCTCGAAGAGATGCGCCGCACGGTCGATGAAAAACTGCACGCGACCCTGGAGCAACGCCTTGGTGAATCGTTCAAGCTGGTCAGCGATCGCCTCGAGCAGGTCCATAAAGGACTCGGCGAAATGCAGACCCTGGCTGCCGGCGTCGGCGATCTGAAAAAAGTGCTGACCAACGTCAAGACCCGTGGCAGCTGGGGGGAAGTGCAGCTGGCGACCCTCCTCGATCAGTTGCTGACTGGCGAGCAATACGGCAAGAACGTGGCCACGCGGCCGGAGTCCTCGGAGCGCGTCGAGTTCGCCATTCGTTTGCCCGGCCGGGCGATCGGCGACGAGGAGCAACGGCCGGTGTGGCTGCCGATCGATGCGAAATTTCCGCTCGAGGATTATCAGCGCTTGCTCGAGGCGCAGGAACGGGCCGATCCGCTGGCCTCGGCCGCGGCTATCAAGGCGCTGGAAGTTCGCCTGCGTGACGAAGCGCGAAAGATTCACGACAAGTACGTCGAACCGCCATACACGACCGACTTCGCCATCCTTTATCTGCCGACCGAAGGCCTCTATGCCGAAGCCTTGCGGCGACCGGGCCTGGTGGACAGCCTGCAGCGCGATCTGCGCATCTGTATCGCCGGGCCGACGACGCTGGCGGCGCTGCTCAACAGCCTGCAGATGGGTTTTCGAACCCTGGCCATCGAGCGCCGATCATCGGAAGTGTGGGCGGTTCTCGGCGCCATCAAGACCGAGTTCGGCAAGTTCGGCGAGGTGCTCGAGGCAACGCACAGGAAGCTCGAACAGGCCAGCCGCAGTATCGAAGCAGCAGGCGTGCGGACGCGGCAGATCGAGCGCAAGTTGCGTGGCGTGGAAGCTCTGCCGGCGAGCGAGGTGCGTTCGCGGCTGGGTGATCTGGAAGATCTTGGCGCGCCGGGCAATGAGCCATGAGCAGGGCCGTGGCTGCAATGGAGGCTGCATTCCTGGCGACGACCTATCGCGTGGAGACTCCCGAGCGCGTGTTCGACTTGCGTATCGGCCTCTTCAGTACCGAGTTCGATGCATTCCTGCGCCATCAGGAGGCTTTGCTTGCGCCGCTGGCCGCCCCTGCAGCGTCCGCGAGCCAAGCGATCGGCTGGGGAATCGTGACCGCCTACAATCCCGGCGAGCGGCTCGCGGATGACCAGAACGAGTCTCGCCAGCGCCGCTTGCGCGAGCGAATCGCCGCTTCGGCTTGCGCTTTCTTCCCGGCCAGCAACATCGCCGATGGCGGCGAGGATCACCATGCGAGCTGGCCGGTGGAACCGAGCTACCTCGTCTTCCCTGTCGATGAGCAGCAGGTCGCCGCCCTCGGTCGTGCATTCGGCCAGCTCGCGGTCGTCTATGGAGAAAGGGGTTTGGCGCCGCGCTTGCTGTGGCTGTGAGGGGACGTTGCGTGGCGGCTGTGAGGTTTCGAGCTGATTCGTGAGCTGGGTCGAGGCACCTGGAGCGTCGTCGATCCGACGCCAGAAACGCCAGTGCCGGTGGCGGCAGCATCAGCACCGTGTCGCGGGCTCACTACCAGAGCTTCCACCAGGGTTCCTGACGATCGAGGCCGCGCAGATAGTATTCGCTGTTGGGGTAGTTCTTGCGCATGACGCGTTCGGCGTCGTCGCGCAGATCGTGCAGGCCGATGGAATCGTACGCCTTGACCATGATGAACAGCGCTTCTTCGCTGGACGGCGTGTCGGGATAGTTGATCATCGCGTACTGGGCGCGATTGGCGGCGGCCAGATAGGCGCCGCGCTTCATGTAGTAGCGCGCCACGTGCAGTTCGAGGCGCGCCAAGGCGTCGACCAGGTACTTCATGCGCAGTAGCGCGTCGGGGGTGTACTTGCTGTTCGGAAAGCGGGTGACCAGTTCCTTGAAGGAATCGAAGGATTCACGGGCCCCCTTGGGGTCGCGTTCAGTCATGTCCTGATTGCTGATCGAACCGAGAAGACCGAGATCTTCGTTGAAGTTGATCAGACCGCGCAGGTAATACACGTAGTCGACATTCGGATGGTTCGGATGCAGCTTGATGAAGCGGTCACAGGCGGCGATCGCCGAGGCCGGCTCCTGATCCTTCCAATAGGCGTAGGCAATCTCGATCTGCGCTTGTTGGGCATAGCGACCGTAGGGG
This sequence comes from Candidatus Accumulibacter meliphilus, assembly GCF_036625345.1. Lineage (NCBI taxonomy): Bacteria > Pseudomonadati > Pseudomonadota > Betaproteobacteria > Candidatus Accumulibacter > Candidatus Accumulibacter meliphilus. The sequence continues at coordinate 231,644 of NZ_JAZKTZ010000004.1, forward strand.
TAGCGCGACTCGAGCTTCTCGAAGTAGCCGATGGCCTTGGTGTAGGAGCCGTCGTTGAGCGCATCCTTCGCTTCGGCATAGAGTTTGTTGGCCGACCAGCCGACGGTCTCATCCTTGGTGTCGGGAAGAAGCCCACAGCCAGTGATCAGCAAGGCGAGGAAAAGGGCTGCGATAACCGCTAAACTACGCATGATGAAAAACCCACAGAAGAAAGAAGCACTGGCGGAGGAGGCAACGCGGAACAGCGAGCTTGCGGATTATAGCGCAAACCCCCGAATTGCCCTGAGCGTACCTGGCGATTGCAGCGGTCAACGGCTCGACCAGGTTCTTGCGCGCTTGCTCTCGCAGCACTCGCGCAGCCGTCTGCAGAACTGGATACGCGAGGGCCGCGTGACGGTAAGCGGTGAGTGCGTCGTCGAGCCGCGGCAGAAACTATGGGCTGGCGAAAGCATCGAAGTGGCCGAAGCGCCGGATGAGCGAGCCGAATCCTCGGCGCCCGAAGATATCCCCCTGCAGGTGGTGTATGAGGACGACTGCCTGATCGTCCTCAACAAGCCAGTCGGTTTGGTGGTTCATCCGGGTAACGGCAACTGGAGCGGGACTTTGCTTAACGCTCTGTTGCACTACGCGCCGCAACTCGACAAAGTGCCGCGGGCGGGTATCGTGCATCGGCTGGACAAGGATACCAGTGGGCTGATGGTGGTTGCCAAAACGCTCGAGGCGCAGACCGATTTGGTCAGACAGTTGCAGGCACGCTCCGTGAAGCGCTGCTATCAGGCCTTGGTGCGAGGCATCGTCGAGCGTGCGGGCAGCGTTGACGCTCCCATCGGCCGGCATCCGACTTTGCGCACCAGCATGGCCGTGGTGCGCACCGGCAAACCGGCACGTACGCACTACCGTGTTCTGGAGCCGTTTCTCGCCTGCACGCTGATTGAATGCGCGCTTGAAACCGGACGGACACACCAGATTCGCGTGCACATGACTTCGATCGGGCATCCGCTGGTCGGCGACCCGACCTACGGCAGCGGTGCCAGCCGTGTGCCCCGCCTGGTAGAATTTCCGCGCCAGGCACTGCATGCCTGTCGTTTGTCGTTGCTGCATCCGGGGACTGGCAAGGCCATGCTCTGGCGCTCGGGCTTGCCAGACGATATGGCGGCCCTGATCGACAGCGTGCGATTGGAGGCGGTCACTGCGCGCGCTGGCGAGTGCGTCAGCGACGAAGAACTGGCAGATGATTGGGACAATGACGATTGGGGCGATGACGATGACGATGACGATGATGGCCCGGAATTAATGATCGTCAACGGCGACGATGGCGATGGTGACTCCGAAGACGACGATGAGGACCTGGGTGAACAGTAAGGGCTGCTTGCTTCCCGACTGGCCGGTGCCGACGCGGGTGCGCAGCCTGATCACCAGCCGCGACGGTGGCGTGAGCCTTGCGCCGTACGCCAGCCTCAACCTTGGCGCCCACGTCGGTGATGATCCGCTCGCCGTTGCCGAGAATCGTCGCCGTCTTGTCGATCATCTGCCGGCATCGCCCTGCTGGTTGGAGCAGGTGCACGGCACGACCCTGGTGGACGCTGCCGGGCTTGGCGTGGCCGAGGTGCCGGTGGCCGATGGCGCATTTGCGCGTGCTCCCGGGGTCGTCTGTGCCGTGATGACGGCCGACTGTCTGCCGGTCTTGCTCTGCGACCAAGCGGGCAGCGTGGTTGCTGCGGTGCATGCGGGTTGGCGCGGTTTGCAGGCCGGCATCCTGGAACGGGCGGTGGAAGCGCTGGCTGTGCCCGCTGTGCGGTTGCTGGCCTACCTGGGTCCAGCCATCGGCCCGCAGGCCTTCGAGGTTGGTGACGAGGTGCGTAACGCATTCCTCGCTGCACATCAGGAGGCCGTAGCGGCGTTCCTGCCGGCGCCGCAGCGGCCTGCACACAAATGGCTGGCCGACATCTATCTGTTGGCTCGGCAAAGTTTGCGCCGCGCGGGGGTCGACGCCATCTACGGTGGTGGCAGCTGTACGCTGCGGGAAGCACAGCGCTTCTTTTCCTATCGGCGAGACGGTGTCACCGGGCGGATGGCAGCACTGATCTGGTTGGCGGACGTTTAGTCAGCGATCGTCAGCGATCGTGTGGCTGCTTGGTTTCGCCGAAGCCATTGGCTTCATTGGCCGCATTGGTTTCATTGGCCTGGCGCGCCATTCTTGCCGCGCGACGACGCGTCGGGCCGCCGAAAAGCCAGACCAACAGCGCCGTCGGGAGCAAGCCGTAGAAGGTCAGGCTAAGTATCCCGGCGATGACGCTGCTTTCGGTCAGCGCCATCAGCACGGTGACGTACAGCCAGCCGATCACGATGATATACATGCCGGCATTATAGAGCGGCAGGGCGCCTTGAGGGCCATGCCCGGTGGTCGGCGGGGGCGCTTGCTCGGCAGGATCGCGTCGCCGTGGGAGCGAGGATGGCCAATTGTCGAGCATTGACAGCCTGGATGCTGCGATGCAGAATCGGCAACGCTTGGGGCCTTGTCGTTTGCCTCGCAGCTGTCAGTTCGATACCTGTGTGGAGCAGCCGCTGTCGTCAGAGAACCAGGTGTTCGGCGTCAGTCGCTGTGCGCTTCCTGAGCCTTACCTCGACGTTCCCGTTCTGTGTTGAGCGCGGATTGGCCAACTTCGACGCTCAGGGCCTCGTCAACAGCCGATCGTCGTGGGAGAATGCCGGTTGGCCTTTTTCGCAGGCGGTTCGCGAGAACCCGGGGAAATCGTCGGGGCTTGTCTGCTAGCCGTGCAGGATCGACGAGCTATGCCGAACCGAGGTGAGGTGCCCGCCTGGCTCGGTCAGCAGGTGTTGTAATCGTGGTGGTGGATTGCCGCCAATCGTTTCATTCGTCAACAGGAAAGGAAGAGTTATGACGCAACGTGTTGCTTTGGTTACAGGTGCCATGGGTGGGCTTGGTACTGCTATCTGCCAGGAATTGGCGAAAGCCGGTCACAAGGTGGTTGCTGCCTACCATCCGGAGTTCGACAAGCCGGACGAGTGGAACAAAGCCATGGCCGAGGCCGGCTTCAATGATTTCATCTGTGTTGCCGGCGACGTCGCCAACTTCGAGTCCTGCGTGGCCATGGTCGCCGAGGCTGAAGCCAAGGCAGGTCCGGTCGACATTCTGGTCAACAACGCCGGAATTACGCGCGACAAGATGTTCGGGAGGATGGAGGAGGCGCAGTGGAATGCGGTGATCGCGACGAATCTGTCGAGCCTTTTCAACATGACCAAGCAGGTTTCGGCGAAGATGGCCGAGCGTGGCTGGGGACGGATCATCAACATCTCCTCGGTCAATGGGCTGCGCGGCCAGGCCGGTCAGACCAACTACTCGGCGGCCAAAGCCGGCGTGATTGGCTTCAGCAAGGCGCTCGCCGCCGAACTCGCCGCCAAGAACGTTACGGTCAATGCCATCTGCCCGGGCTACGTGGCGACGCAGATGGTTCTGGCCATCAAACCGGAGATCCTGCAGAGCATCATCGACACCGTGCCGATGAAGCGCCTGGCCAAGCCGGAAGAGATCGGTGGCGCATGTGCCTATCTGGCTTCGGACATTGCCGGCTTCATGACCGGTTCGACGATGAACATTTGCGGTGGTCTCTACTACCAGTAAGTAGTTTTTTGTTGCCCCTTGCTCAAGACAGGCCCCGCGAGGGGCCTGTTTTTTTTTTTGCTAGGGTTTTTTGCTAAGGTATAATTGTGCTGCACCGCACCATGAAGCGCGAGGCCGCGCTCGTCGAATTACCTGCAGATGGAGGAAGTGTCGTCATGCCCGAGCAGCTGCGACTGATCAAGAAGTACCCGAATCGTCGCCTTTACGATACCAAGACCAGCGCCTACATCACGCTGACCGATGTAAAGGACCTTGTCCTCTCCCGTGAGGCTTTCAGTGTTCTGGATGCCAAGACCAGCGAAGACATTACGCGCTCGATTCTGCTGCAGATCATTCTTGAGGAGGAAGCGTCGGGCGCGCCGCTGTTTACGGCCGACCTTCTGGCGCAAATGATCCGCTTCTACGGTCATGCGATGCAGGGGATGCTCGGCAAGTACCTGGAGACGAGCGTCAAGTCCTTTGTCGATTTCCAGAAGAAGTTGCAGGAGCAGTCGCAGTCCCTCTACGGGGAAAGCAACAGCCAGATGCAGAACGACATGTGGTCGCAGTTCATGAATTTCCAGGGACCGGCGATGCAGACGATGATGACCACCTATATGGAGCAGAGCCGGAAGATGCTTCATCAGATGCAGGACCAGCTCAAAACGCAGACTCGCACGCTCTTCAACGGTATACCGCTGTCCGGGTTTCCCGCCGATTCCACCAAACAGCCGCACGACTCCGAACAAAAATAAGGGCGTCCTTGTGATCGCTGCAGGGCCTTGCTGCAAGGCATTGTCGCTGATTAACGGCAAACAGCGCCTGACCACTTGCGTAGCCAGGCGCTGTTTCGTGGTGCCGCGCTGCTTGCCGCTTAGCGCAAGAGCGAGATGAAGGTCGCGGCGATGATCGCCGAAGTGATCACCCCACTGATGCTGGCTCCCAGTGCATGCGGCATGATGATGGCCCCCGGGTTGGCGGCCGTCGCCACTTTCTGGACGATCTTGGCGGTGGTCGGTACGCAACTCACGCCCGCGATTCCGACGATCGGGTTGAACTTGCCGCCGCTCCAGAAGTACAGAATGTAACCCCCCGCCAGGCCGCCAAGTGCCGAAACTCCCAGAGCCAGCATGCCCAGAAGCAGCAGCTTCAGGACCGTTGGGTCGAGCAGGGTGTTGGCTTCACAGAGAACGCCCAGGGTCAGGCCGAGGAAGAAAGTGGCCCCGTAGAGGAAAGTTTCGCCGAGCAACTTGGCGAAGTTTTCGAGGCCGCTTTCACGTACCGCAACGCCGACGAACAGCGAGAAGAACAAGGGCGCCGCCACCGGAAAGAGCAGACACAGCAGCGTGCAGGCGATGACCGCGAAGATCAGCTTCTGCGAACGGCTGATTCTTGGTCCCTGATCGGCAGCCATACTGATGCCGCGGATGTGCGCCGGCACCAGCCACTTGATCATGTACGGGTAAACGCCGTAGGTCAGGCCGAGGTAAAGGTAGCCAACGACGGTGATCGACACGAACAGATGCTTGGCGAGAACCAGTGAAGTGAACAGCACCATCGGCCCGTCGGCACCGCCGATGGTGGCCACCGACGCGGCTTCGGGTGCCGTGAGGCCGAGGGCAATGGCGAACGGGAAGACCACGAAGGTGCCGAGCTCGGCGAACAGGGCGATGAACATGCTCTGGAACGGGCGTGCCATGACGTAACCGACGTCGAGAAGCACGCCGATACCCATGAACACCAGACAGGCGATCAGGCCGTTGCTGAAGGTGAAGGTATATATCGGTTGCAACCAGTCGATTTGCAGGATGTTGACCAGCTGCACCGGGTCGGTGATCAAGGGATCGACGAAGAGCGTTCCCGGCTTGCCGCCTTCGAGGAACATCACCGCCGCATTGACCGAGGACATGCCCATGCCCATCGGAATCATCAGCAGAGGTTCCAGGACGTTCCGCGAACCCAGATAAATGAGCAGGAAGCCCAGCAACATCAGGAAGATACGACCCATCATGATCTGCGGCTCGGCGGCGACCAGAGTGGCTATACCCTGGAACAGATCGACAAAATTTATGCTTTCCATGCGCTTCAGTCCTCGCGCCTAGCCGCAGCACCCAATGCGCCGCGCATCGGCGTGAAAACCGACTCGCGGACTATCTTGGGTGTCGGGTTTCGGCTGCTATCCGCTCACGCGATTGTCAACAGGGGCTGTCCGCCCTCAATGGGATCTCCGGCGGCGACCAGAACCCGGGTGACCTGGCCGGCACGAGTCGCCATCACCGGGGTCTTCATTTTCATGGCTTCGAGGACCATCAGTCGGTCACCCGCGGCCACCGTCTGACCTACCTTGACGAGGACTTCGACGACGGTACCACCCATGCCGGCGAGGATATCGCCGTCGCCAGCGGGAGCACCAGCTGCGGCGGACGGCGCGGCTGCTGCCGCGGCTGCTGGCGCGCTCCCCCCTGCCTGTGGCGCGGCGGCCACGGCCGCGGGCGCTGCTGATGGCGCCGGTTGACCGGCGGTGAGTTCCAGTACGCTGACGTCGTATTCGCGTCCGTTGACCGTGACCTTGAATTGTCTGGGCATTTTTTGCTCCTGTTAGCGGTGGCTTCGGCCGGGCGAGTGTCCCGGCGTATGAGATGAATGTTGGGCGGCGCGACCGCCGACTGCCCAGCCGTGAGTGGGTTGTGAAATGCGCAAAATGCGGTGCGGGCCGATGGCCGCGAAGATCGCCGCCGACAAGGCGGCGACATCTTCGTCCGGAACGCCGAGGAGCACTGGGCAAACGCTTCCGGTCGGGACTTCGACCTCTGGGCGTTTTTCCATCCGGGCGGTCACTACCACGAGCACCTTGATCAATACCGCGACGATCACCGACACCACAATGGCGATGCCGTAGACCTGTAGCGATGTGATGATGGCTGCTGTCAGCATGGGAGTCTCCTTCCGTCGCCAGTTACATGGGGATGTTGCCGTGTTTCTTGGTCGGCCTGAGTTCATGCTTGTCGAGCACTTTGCGCAGCGCCAGGGCAACCATCCAGCGGGTATCCTGTGGCTCGATCACGTCGGTAATGTAGAAGTTGCTGGCCGACACGTACGGCGAGGCGAACTTTTCGCGGTATTCCTGTGCCATTTCCGCGGCTTTAGCCGATTGATCGTCTGCCGCCGCGATTTCCTTGCGATAGAGAATTTTGACCGCCGCTTCGGCCCCCATGACGGCAATCTCGGCCGTTGGCCAGGCGAAGACCATGTCCGCGCCCATTTCCTGACTGCACATGGCGAGATACGAGCCCCCGTAAGCCTTGCGCAGGATGATCGTGATTTTCGGGGTGGTGCAGGAGCCGTAAGCAAACAGCATTTTCGCGCCATGGCGAATGATGCCGCCACGCTCCTGTTCGACGCCGGGCAGGAAACCGGGAACATCGACCAGGGTCACGACCGGCACGTTGAAAACGTTGCAGGTGCGAACGAAGCGCGCCACCTTGTCGGCGGCATTGAGGTCGAGGGCCCCGGCCATGACCATTGGCTGGTTGGCGACCAGGCCGACGACGACGCCGCTGATGCGCGCGAAGCCGACAATGATGTTGCGGGCAAAGCCCGCATGGACTTCGAGCAGCTCGCCACTGTCCACCAGACGGCGAATGACGGCGTACATGTCGAGCGGTTCCGACGGGCTATCCGGGATGCAGTCGTTGATACCCGGGTCTTCCATCTCCTCGATCGGCACCGACAGGTCGTGCGGCGGGTCCTCGGTATTGTTGGACGGCAGGTAGGAGAGCAGTTGCTTGACCACGCCGATGGCGTGCTGGTCATCGTCGGCAATGAAGTGGGCATTGCCACTGATCGTGGCGTGCATCTCGGCACCGCCGACTTCGGCCATCGTCGTCGCGCGTCCGGTCACTGCTTTGATGACCTGCGGACCGGTCAGGAACATGTGCGCGTTTTCGCGAGTCATGATCACGAAATCCATCAGCGCCGGCGAGTACGCCGCGCCACCCGCACAGGGACCACAGATCACCGCGATCTGCGGCACGACGCCGGAGAGCAGGACGTTCGAGTAGAAGACGTCGCCGTAGCCGGAAAGTGCATCGACACCTTCCTGAATACGCGCGCCGCCTGAATCCTTGAAGGCCACCACCGGTACGCCGTTTTTGAGGGCGTGGCGCATGGTACGGTTGATTTTTCTGGCCTGCATCTTGCCAAGCGTTCCAGCGACGACACTGAAATCCTGGCTGAAAGCGGCGACCTGCATGTCACCAACGTAGCCGGTTCCGCAGACTACGCCGTCGGCGGGTAGCGTTTTCTCCGCCATGCCGAAGTTGGTGGCACTGTGCGAGGCATGCAGGCCGAGTTCCTGAAAGGTTCCCTCGACAAAGAGGGTTCCAAGGCGTTCGCGAGCCGACAGCAAACCCTTGGCGTGCAGCGCTTCCAACTTCTCTGGGCTGACGTTTTCCGCCAGCTGTGTGCGCTTGCTGCGCAGCTTGTCTATTAATTCCGGTCTTATCGTCATCTGGAATCCTAACGGGTGGCAAAGTTTGAACTAACTCGCAGCAGCGGGGCTGGCGACTTTCCGGCAGCGTAGTATCCACACTTTTGTAGGTGCTGGCTAGTGGTTGTGAAAATCATTCGCACAGAGCCCTCACCGGAAAGATTGCCTCCCGGGAGCCGCTCGCGCTGACTGCAGCAGGCCGTCGCTGGCCCGGCCGAAAGTGCCGATCGGCGAGGTCGTGCCTGTGCTGACAGGACAAAAACCGAGAACTGGAGGTTGGCGCGTCGCGCGGGGGAAGCGGGGGCATCGTAAGCGTAGTCGGCGTACAATTCGCCGTGGCCGGCTCTGGCCTTGCCGGGCGGGGTTGGACGGGCAAACGTATTGCGCTGCTAAGACGCAAAAAAAGCCCTGAATGATCAGAGCTTCTGCTGTTTAAGACTGGTGCCCAAGAGAGGAATCGAACCTCCACGGTGTTGCCACCACTAGGACCTGAACCTAGCGCGTCTACCAATTTCGCCACCTGGGCATTTCCAGAGAGGCCGAATTCTATAGGAACAAAAGAAAATGTCAATAAGCAAACTGTCGACGGTACGCCGTGCAGACCCCTTTCTTGAGCGTGAGTTGAAGACCTATGAACAGCCCTTGCCGTCGCGCGAGTACATCCTGCAGATCCTTGAGGAGCAGGGCAAGCCGGTGAGCTTCGACGCGCTGTGCGTTTTGCTCGACATCCGCAAGCACGAACTGGAACTTCTGCAGCGCCGCTTGCGGGCAATGGAGCGTGAAGCGCAACTGCTGCGTAACCGCAAAGGCTCGTTCATTCTCCCCGAGCGCGCCAGTCTGATTGCCGGGCGAATCGAGGGGCACCCGGATGGCTACGGCTTTCTGGTTCCCGACGATGCCGGCGAGGACCTGTTTCTCGAAGCCAGGCAGATGTCCAAGGCATTGCACGGTGACCGTGCCCTGGTGCGTGTCGTCGGCGTCGATCGCCGAGGGCGCCGCGAAGGCGTCATCGTCGAAGTCATCGAGCGGGCGAACAGCCGCGTCGTCGGCCGGGTGCTGGTCGAACACGGCATCACGCTGGTTGTTCCCGAGAATCGGCGCATCAACCAGGACATTCTGGTGACGCCGGACAGCCGGAGCAGCGTGCGCTCGGGTGAGGTGGTCACCGTCGAAATCATCGAACAACCCGGTCGTCATTCGAAGCCGATCGGACGCATCGTCGAAGTGCTCGGCAACTACGCCGATCCGGGCATGGAGATAGAAATCGCCTTGCGCAAGCACGAGCTGCCCTTCGAGTTCTCGAATGGAGCTCTCGCAGAGGCGGCGCAGCTTCCGGAGCGGCTCAGGCCTTCAGACAGCGAAGGAAGAAAAGATCTGCGCGCGCTGCCTCTGGTAACCATTGATGGCGAGACGGCAAGAGACTTCGACGACGCGGTTTTTGCCGAGCGCCAGGGCGCTGGCTGGCGCCTGGTGGTGGCGATCGCCGACGTCAGCCACTATGTGCGGCCGGGGACGGCGCTTGATCGTGAGGCGAGCGAGCGCGGCAATTCGGTCTATTTTCCGCGCCGGGTGATTCCGATGCTGCCGGAAAAACTTTCGAATGGCCTGTGTTCGCTGAACCCCGACGTCGATCGCCTGGCGATGGTCTGCGACATGTCCATCGACGCCAGCGGCGTGATCACCGATTACGAATTCTATGCAGCCATTTTTCGCTCGCAGGCACGTTTGACCTATGACCAGGTCTGGAACTGGCTGGCCGGCACGGCGCAGCCTGAGAGCGACGTTCATCGCCGTCTGCAGCCACAGCTGCAGGCGCTCTACGCCTTGTTCAAAGTGTTGAGCGAAGCGCGTGGCAAACGCGGCGCCATCGATTTCGAAACCATCGAGACGATGATGCTGTTCAATGAGCAGGGCAAGATCGACAACATCGTTCCGGTGCACCGCAATGACGCGCACCGCGTGATCGAGGAGTGCATGCTGGCAGCGAATGTCTGCGCTTCGGGATTTCTGCAGGCCAACCGGCATCCTTGCCTGTACCGCATTCACGAAGGGCCGACCCCGGAGAAACTCACCGCCTTGCGCAATTTCCTCAAGGAATTTGCCCTTGGCCTCGGTGGTGGCGACGATCCGACCGCCAGCGATTATGCTGACTTGCTGGCCAGCATCCAGGAGCGTCCGGACGCGCAGTTGCTGCAGACGGTGATGCTCCGTTCTCTGCGTCAAGCTCAGTACAACCCCGACAATGTCGGCCATTTCGGCCTTTCCTACGAGCATTACACGCACTTTACTTCACCCATCCGGCGCTATCCGGACCTCCTGGTACATCGCTCGATCAAGGCGGCACTCGCCGGCACGAGCTACCTGCCGGGCAAATGGGCCGAGATCGGCATGCACTGCTCGCAGACCGAGCGCCGTGCCGACGAGGCGACGCGCGACGTCAGCAACTGGCTGAAGTGTTACTACATGCGTGACCGAATCGGCGAAACTTTTGCCGGAACGATTGCGGCGGTGGTACCTTTCGGCGTCTTTGTTGCCCTCGATGAGGTCTATGTCGAGGGGCTGGTGCATGTTTCGGAGCTCGGCGAGGATTACTTTCAGTACGACAGCACCCGGCATCAGATGCTTGGCGAGCGCACTGCAAAACGCTATCGCCTCGGTGACCGCTTGCAGGTAAAACTGGTCAAGGCCGATCTCGAAACCGGGCGCATCGACTTCGTGCTGGCCGACGGCTAGGTGTTTGGCGTTTTTGCAGGCTTGCCGCTGCAAAAACGTCGTCGCTGCGGTGACCGTCGATCGGCGGCTACGCACTGCTTTGCTGCATCACACTCTTCGAGACGCGCGCCTTCTTTGAAAGGAAGATTGCATGAGTTCCCAGTTTGGTCTGCTCAAGGCCCGTCGCTTCGCGCCTTTCTTCGGTACGCAGTTTCTCGGCGCCTTCAACGACAACCTGTACAAGAATGCGCTGGTCGTATTGCTCACTTTTCAGGCCGCGAGCTGGACGACGCTGACTCCCGAGGTTCTCACCAACCTCGCCGCAGGTCTCTTCATCCTGCCCTTCTTCCTCTTCTCGGCAACTGCCGGGCAGTTGGCCGACAAGTACGACAAGGCTCGCCTGGCGCGGCTGACCAAGCTGCTCGAAATCGTCATCATGGGTGTCGCCCTGTCAGGCTTCATGATGCACAGTCTCGAAGTGCTGCTCCTGGCCCTGTTCCTGCTCGGTTTGCAGTCAACGCTGTTCGGGCCGGTCAAGTACGCCATCCTGCCGCAGCACCTGCACGAGAACGAACTGGTCGGCGGCAATGCGCTGGTCGAGTCAGGGACTTTCGTCGCCATCCTGATGGGCACCCTGGCCGGCGGCGTTCTCGCCGGTGCGGCTGGCCATCCGACCTGGGTCGCTTTCGCCGGCTTGCTGGTCGCGGTTGCCGGCTATCTGTGCAGCCGCGGCATCCCGCCGGCTGCGGCGCCAGTTCCGGATCTGGTCGTCGGCCTCAATCTGTTTGTCGAGACCTGGCGCAGCATCGGCTTCGCGCGCGAAAACCGCACGGTCTTTCTGTCGATTCTCGGCATCTCCTGGTTCTGGCTATATGGTGCGCTGTTCCTGGCGCAGTTCCCGGTGTATTCGAAAAGCGTTCTCGGCGGTGACGAGACGACCGTGACCCTGTTGTTGTCAGTGTTCACCGTCGGTATCGGCCTGGGCTCGCTGCTCTGCGATCGGCTCTCGGCGGGGCACGTCGAGATCGGCCTGGTGCCTTTCGGTTCCATCGGCCTGACCATTTTCGGTCTCGACCTGGCTTTTGCGTCGCCCGCTGTGCTGCCCACGGGCGCGCCACTGGCGCTCGCCGGAGTGCTCGCCATGCACGAGACCTGGCGCGTGCTTTTCGACCTTTTCGCGCTCGGCGTCTTCGGTGGCTTTTTCATCGTGCCGCTGTATGCGCTGATCCAGTTGCGCAGCGCCCCGGAACAGCGGGCGCGAATCATCGCCGCCAACAATATCCTCAACGCGCTGTTCATGGTCTGCGGCGCGCTGGCTGCTGCCGGACTGCTTGGCAACGGTATCTCGATTCCGACGTTGTTCGCTATCGCCGCGCTGTGCAATGCGGCGGTGGCGGTCTACATCTATAGTCTGGTGCCCGAGTTCATGCTGCGTTTCATCGCCTGGCTGTTGATCCACTCGGTGTACCGCATGCAGCAGAAAGGGCTGGAAAACATTCCGCAAGAAGGGCCGGCGGTGCTGGTCTGCAACCACGTCAGCTTCGTCGATCCGATCGTCATTGCCGCTGCCAGCCGGCGGCCGATCCGCTTCGTGATGGATTATCGTATCTACCGCCTGCCCGTGATCAACTTCATCTTTCGCCACATGAACACCATCCCGATTGCTCCCGCGCGCGAAGATCGAGTGATGATGGAGGCCGCTTTCGAGGAAGTCGCGCGGGCCCTCGAAGAGGGTGAGCTGGTGGCCATCTTCCCGGAAGGGCGGATTACCGACAGCGGCGACCTCAACCCCTTCCGACCGGGCGTGCTGCGGATCGTCGGACGCACACCGGTGAGCGTGATTCCGATGGCCTTGCAAGGCTTGTGGGGCAGTTTCTTCAGTCGCAAGGGGGGGCCGGCAATGAGCAAGCCGCGGCGTCTGCTGGGGCTATTTTCCAGGATAACGCTGAACGTTGGCGGGGCGGTCGAGCCCGCGGCAGCGACGCCCGAGTATTTGCACGAGATTGTCGCCGGCCTGCGCGGTGACTGGCAGTAAGCACCGGCACGCTGCCGGCACCGGCGGCCGGCTATTTCGCGTCGCGGCCAAACCGCGAGGGGGATCAGTAGTCTGCCTGCAGGTGGAGGAGGGCGGTCGCGACTCTGATGATCTGGGGGGTATGTCGACAGGTGATGACGGTTAGAATGAGCGCCATGCGATTTTCCGGCCAACAACTGCGTGAGCGACTCGATCTTTACGAACGCCTGATGCGCCTCGACAAGCCGATCGGCATTCTGCTGCTGCTCTGGCCGACGCTGTGGGGGTTGTGGCTGTCGGCGCTAGGCAGGCCGGACTGGCGGGTGCTCTGGATTTTTGTCCTGGGGACGGTGTTGATGCGGTCGGCCGGCTGCGTGATCAACGACCTGGCCGACCGCAACTTCGACCCGCAGGTCGCGCGTACCCGTCAGCGGCCGCTGGCTGCTGGCCAGGTGTCGGTCAGGGAGGCATTGCTGCTTTTTGCCGCGCTGGTTGGCTGTGCCGTCCTCGTCGTCCTGCCGCTGCGTAGCTGGCTACTCGCCTCTCTGTGCGTCGCGGCGCTGTTTCTCGCCGCCAGCTATCCCTTCACCAAACGCTTCCTGGCCATTCCACAGGCCTACCTTGGTCTTGCCTTCGGCTTCGGCATTCCGATGGCCTACGCGGCGCAGCTCGGAACGGTGCCCGCAGAAGCCTGGTGGTTGTTGCTGGCCAACGTCTTCTGGGCGATTGCCTACGATACCGAATACGCCATGGTCGATCGTGCCGATGACCTCAAGATCGGCATTCGTACGTCAGCGATTACCTTCGGTCGCTTCGACGTGGCGGCGGTGATGCTGTGCTATGTGCTGACCCTGGCCTTGATCGCTGCGCTCGGCTACGGGCTCGGCCTGGGGGTGTTTTTCTACGCCGGTCTGGTGGTGGCAGCGGCAATTTCCGGCTACCATTACACCCTGATCCGGGCGCGCAAGCCGGCGCCTTGCTTCAAGGCTTTTCTGCATAACAACTGGTTCGGAGCCAGTATTTTTGCCGGCATCGCCATCGATTTTCTGGCTTCGAAAGGGATTTCCGGATGAAAGCTCCCCTGTTTTGTTCGCTGGCGCTGCTGGTGGCGACGGCGCACGCTGCCGATGGCGACGACACCCGGCAGTTGGCGTCCTTGCCACCGGCAGCGGAATCCACGCTACGTGCCGAGATGCGCGCCAACCTCCTGGCCTTGAACGAGATCCTTGGCCTGGTCGCCAGCGGGAAGTTCAAGGAGGCGGGCCAGATCGCGGAGCAGGAGCTTGGCCTCTCGGCAATGGGCAAGCATCGCGACCTCCCCTTTGAGGCCCGTCCCGGACCGCACATGCCGCCGGCGATGCACGCTATCGCCATGGACGGGCATCGCGCGGCGAGCGAGTTTGCCCGTATCGCCGCCAGCGGCGACCGCGACAAGACCATCGCCGCGTTGCCGTCGCTGACTAGCGGCTGCGTCGCCTGTCACTACGTTTATCGCCTTCGCTAGTTCTTGCCTGGCCGCCGGGCATCTACTCGCTGGCGCACGTCGCCCTGCCGTTCCCTCCTGACGATCCGATCTACGGCGGGAAAGCGCCGAGCGAAGCTCGCGTCATCCATCTTGGCAAGCTCGCGCTACGCGGTGAACGCGGTGTGCTGCAGATCCCGGCGGCGGACATGCTGCGCCTGCGCTGGAACCCCTTTTTTCCCTATGTCGAGGAGCGCGTGCTGGCGTTCACGGGACTGGGCGGGCGCATACCGGGTTTTCCCGGGACGCTGCTTCCCCGGCGCACAGAGGCCACCGGTGAGCCGCTGCGCAGACGATCGGCGCCGGGTGAAACGCTGCCCGAATGATTGTCAGCGCGGTTTCATTGAAGCTGAGCTCAGCAGCACTGGACGTCACACAAAGGCCTTGCAGTCGCCGTCCCTTTGGCAGGGCGGTGCTGCCAGCGCCTGCATGTAGCTCGAACTGAAGGAATCGTTGTCGAATCTTTGCGGTACATCTTGAGTGAGCCACGCGATTCTGCCGGAGAAATTCGGATGTGATAGTCTGATCGGCAGAGGGGATATGTTGAGTCGTCGCCTTGCGCGTTCCCAAAAAGGAGGCTGTGCGGGACCATGCCAATGGAGCACAACATCTTCATCAGCTACGCTTGGGTGGACAACGAGGTCTATCCAGGCGCTGAAAAAGGTTGGGTCAGCACCTTCGTCGACTGCTTGCGCAAGCACCTTGCTCACGAATTGGGCCGCAGGGACGAAGCGGAACGCATATGGCTCGACTATGAGCAGATGCGGGGTAACGATAGCGTTACCCCGACCATTCAGGCGACACTCCAGTCCTCGCGAACCTTGCTGCTTATTTTATCCACCGGCTATCTGGCATCAGAGTGGTGCCAACAGGAGTTGGCGGCATTTCTGGAGAAGGTCGGCAAGGGCTCAGATCGCGTCTTTGTCGTACAGATGTCCCCGGTGGAGCAGGAGCCTGAGGCGATTAGTGACCTGGTGAAATACCGCTTTTGGTATCTGGACGACAAACACCGACCAAGTACCCGCTGGTTCCCGCATATCGACCCCACCGACAGGGAGTACTCGTTCGAGCAGCAGCGGCTTGCCCGGGATCTTGCCGACAAGCTGCGCGAGCTGCTTGCAACCGGGGACCGGGAGGCAGCCCGGCCGCCGCCGGCGGCTCTCACCCGCGCGGCCGTGGCGCCAGAGGAAACGCGTGTAGTTGTAGCGCCACCGCCACCGCCGGCGCCCGTGCCGGTCAGCAATCACTTTGTCCTGGTCAGCGGCGGTGACAATGACCGCGACCTGATTTACCAGACCGCCAGACGCCTGGAGGAAAACGAACTCGGGGTCGCCATTCCTCTTTCTGCGATGACTGATCAGTCCGCGATCAAGAGCTCGGCGCTGACCCGCGATCTGCGCACCAAACTGAGTCTTTGTGACTCGGTACTGATCGTTTATCGCAGTGGTCCGCTCGACCAGGTCAGCCAGTGTCTGATCGAGTGCCTGAAGGCAGGGACCAAGGCAAGAAAGGGTCATCCAGCCCCGTCCATCGATCTCTGTCAGACGCAGGAGGATCGTCTGGCGCTGGGTTTGCACCCGCTGGGCATGCGCATCCACGTGGTTGGCAAGACATCGGCCGACGACTGCGTCAGGCAGTTCCTGGTGAGATAGCTCGGTGATCGGTAGCCCATACCCGGGACTGCGTCCATTCGCCCGCGACGAGAGTTCGATCTTCTTCGGTCGTGAGGAGCAGGTCGATCAGCTGCTCGACCAACTGGGAGAGAACCACTTCATCGCCGTGCTCGGAATGTCCGGGTCGGGCAAGTCATCGCTGGTGCGCGCGGGCTTGCTGGCAGCACTACACGGCGGTTTCATGGCCGGTGCCGGGGCGCGCTGGAGCGTGGCCGAGCTACGCCCCGGAGATCGCCCCTTCCATCGCCTGGCGACGTCATTGATCATGACTACCGAGTGGCAGAACGTTCCTGCTGTGGCGCCGGTCGTGGATGGCGACTCGCGTCGGCAAGCAGACAGCCGCGCTACGCTCACTACGCCGCACGCGCGTGCGGCGAGCGAGCCGGTAGCTGTCGATCAGGCGATCGTCGTGCTGGAACGGGCGCTGCGCCGGGGAAGCCTGGCGCTCAATTGGCAGCTCGGCGTCTGTCCGTTGCCAGACGGCACCCGGCTGCTGCTGCTGGTGGACCAGTTCGAGGAACTATTCCGCTACCACCGGACCGCGAATGCCGAAGCTGCGGCCTTCGTCTCCCTGCTGCTGGGGGCGGCTGGTCATCCGAGCGTCTACGTGGTGATCACCATGCGTTCGGAGTTCCTGGGCGACTGTGCTCTTTATCCGGAGCTGCCGGAAGCCATCAATCGCGGCATCTTCCTCACTCCGGCACTCAGCCCGGAGCAGACCGCCGATGCGATTCAGCTGCCAGCGCGCTTGTTGGGCGGCGAGGTCGAGGCGGACCTGGTTCGCCACCTGCTGCAGGAAGCGAAAGGGGAGCGGGATCAATTGCCGCTACTGCAACACGCGCTGACGCGGCTCTGGGATATGGACCCGGATGATCGGCTCCTCACCTTGGCACGCCTGCGGGAACTCGGCGGCCTGCGGCAGGCCCTCGAGGATCACGTCGAGGAAGCGTTTTCGGAGCTGGACGCGCAACAGCGGCGTATCGCGGAGATCCTGTTCCGCTCGCTCACCGAGCGTGGCGCCGCGGAACAGGACAGCCGTCGCCCGGTGTCCGTGGGCGAGGTGGCGGATCTTGCCGAGGTCGAGTGCACCGAGGTCGCCGCGATCGTCGAGGTGTTCCGCAAGCCCGGGCGCAGTTTTCTGATGCCGCCGGCAGGAACACCCCTCGATCGACTGGCGGTGATCGACATCGCCCACGAAGCCCTGATTCGCCAGTGGCACCGGCTGCGCGACTGGACCGCCGACGAGGGTGAACGCGCCGAGCTGTACCAGCGCCTGGCGGCGGCTGCGGCTCGTTGGCAGCAGGGGCAGGGCGCCGTCTGGATCGATCCCGATCTGGAGTATGCACTGCAGTGGCGGGATCGCACGCAGCCGAATCGCCATTGGGCCGCTCGCTATGGTGCCGCCTTCGAGCTTACCATGGCCTTTCTCGATGCCAGTCACGAGCAGCGCGAGGGACGACGCCAGGAGCTCGCGGCCCAACGGATCCGGGCGCTGCGTCGGGCAAGGATTACCGCGCTGCTTGCCTCGCTCGGGCTGGTGATCGTTGCCGGGATAGCCGCATGGGGCTGGCTGGAACGCCAGCATGCCCTGGCGACCGAGCAGCGGCGCACGGTGGACCTTTTTGATTCCGGGCTGACCCACTCGGCACTGCTGTCGCGCATCGAAGACTACGCGGCGGCAAAGCAGATCCTGGCAACGACCTTCGCTCTGGATCGGCAGATTTCGCAATCGCGGCGCATGGCGCGTGACCTGCTGCGTGCCTACACCGAGATCCTCGGCAGCGCGCCACAACAAAGCTATGAGGGGCCGGGGGCTCCCTTGTCGCAGGCCGTCGTCAGTCCGGACGGCCGCCTGGTTGCAGCCTGTGGCGAGCGTGGGACCCTGGTGCTGTTCGCTGCCGCAAGCGGCGAAATGGTTTACCGAATCGAGGGTCACGATCCCCGCTATCAACTGCGCGACTGTGTGTTTCACCCCGGCGGCGACTGGCTAGCCAGCGCCGGTGACGGCGGTCGAATCATGCTCTGGTCGCTCGCGGGGGAAGCGAAGAGGCCGCTGCTCGAACGGCAGTGGCAGGCACCCGGCGAGGTAATGGCGCTGGCTGTCAGCCCGGACGGGCGCCTGCTTGCCAGCGGCGGGGTCGACAAGGCGGTCACGCTCTGGGATCCGCGCAGCGGTAAGCCGCTGCGCATCTTCGAGGGGCATGGCGACCGCATATCCGAGGTCACCGGGCTGGCTTTTTCTCCGGATGGCAAGCTGCTGGCCAGCGCGAGTCATGATGGCACTGCCCGTCTGTGGGATCTGGCAAGCGGCAAGGAGATCGCCAGGTTCGAGGCACACCGGGCGGCAGTGAAGAGCGTCGCTTTCAGCGGCGACAGCCGACTACTGGCGACCGGCGGCGACGACAAGCGGGTGATCCTGTGGGACATCGAGCGGCGAGCGGCGCTGCGGGTCTTTTCCGGGCACGGCAACATGATCTATGGCCTCGCCTTTACGCAGCGGTCGGATGAGCCGAATGCCGCGCCCCTGCTGATTGCCGGCGGCTTCGACCGGACCTTGCGGGTGTGGGATACCGACAGCGGTGCGACCGTGCGTCTGCTGCAGGGACATACCGCCGCGGTCAATGGCATCGAGATTCGCAATGGCCGGCTCTACAGTGCGAGCAGCGATGGCACCGTCCGCCGCTGGGATCTTTCGCTGCCGGGCCAGCGGCTGCTCGATGTCGGCGGAGAGCCGGCATCGGTCGCCATCGCACCGGATGGCCGTATGGTGGCCATGGGTTTTGCCGACGGTGGCCTGCACCTCTATTCGCTGCCCGACCTGTCCCTGCTGCACACGGAGGCGAAAGCGCACGGCGAGGACGTGCAGCGATTGGCGTTCTCCAGCGACGGGTCGCTGCTGGCGAGTGGCGGCTTCGACGGCATCGCGCGGATCTGGCGAGTCGTTCCGGGAGGGGGGCTGCAACTCGCGCAGACCCTGCGTGGGCATGCCGATGCGATACACGCGGTCACTTTCTCACCGGACGGCCGTCTCCTGGCGACCGCCGGTTACGACGGACGCATCGGTCTGTTCGATACCGGAAGTGGCGCGGGCAGATTCATTCAGTCCACCCGTGGGCAGGTATTGTCGATCTCCTTCGATCCGTCAGGCAGGCGCATCTACAGCGCTGATCGCGACGACGGCAGCATCCGGGAATGGGATATCGCAGCGCAGCCGCCGGCGCTGCTGCGGGAGATTTCGGTTTCCCGGGATCTGCTGCTGTGGGCCGAGCTGAATCAGGCGGGCAGTGAGATCGCCGCGGTCGGCAGGGACTACACCGTGGCCATTCTCGCTACCGGCGACGGCCACGTGCAGAACATCCTGCCGCGGCACGAGAATGCCGTCTTCAAGGCGAGGTTCCTGCCCGGCAACGGGCCGCTCGCCACCGTCAGCGTCGATGCCACGGTGCGTTTCTGGGATCTGCAGACGAACAGCGAGCTGTTCGCGCTGCGTCTCCCGACCAACCAGGGCCTGCCGACCCCGCTCTGGGATTTCGACCTGCGCTGCACGCCGACGGGCTGCTGGCTTGCGGTACCGCTGACGCGTGGAAAGCTGGCGCTCTACGATTTCGGCAGCTTCGGCCGGCAGGATCGTTGACCAGGCATGCGCGTGCAAGCGCGCAGCCCTTGCCGTCGACGAATCAAGGGACCTTTATCGTGATCTTCTCCGACATCACCGGCGGCGTGTGGGGGAAGTGATTGGCATCGCCCAGGAGCAACTGCAGCGTGTGCGTTCCGCTGGGCAGGGTCAGCTGGTACTCGGTTTGGCCACGTCCGAAGTGCACGTGGTTGTCATCGTTGGGAATCTGCGCAGCGAGCGGCGGCAGGTCGGTGTCGATCAACAGGTGGTGGTGCCCCGTGTATTCCTTGTCCACGCTGGCCGGTGCCACACCCATGCCATGCAGGCCGAAGACCACCACGAAATCGCCGCCCGGGATGACTTCGCCATTGGTCGGCCAGACGATATACGAGAAGGCGCCTTCCGGAGCGGGGGTGGGACCGCCGGTCGGTGTTGTCCTGTCGGCCGGAGACGCCTGCGAAGCGTCCGCCGCCAGCAGGTCGCTGTATACGAACCCCATCTGGCCGCTGTCCAGTCGCACCTGATGCCAGTTGCCACCGGCCGCGCTGCCGACGACACGTATCCGCTGGCCTTTGTTCAGGTAACCAATCCTGTGCGAGTTGGTCGTCGGCGCCGCCCTGATGTTCGAGTTGCTGAGCGCCGTGTAGTCGCCGGGTTCTCCTTGTGCAAGCCCGCTGAACGCGCCAAGCAGAAATGACGAAATCGCGATGCTTGAGTATCTGATCATTCGGCTTCTCCTCATGTGGTGCTGCAAAAGCTGTTCCGGTCGTGCCGGGCGGCCGCAAAGGCGATAGGAACGGCCTAGGGGGTAGCCTTGCACGGGAAGACAGCGAATTCTATCCGCCGGTCGAGTTCGTCCCTTGCGTCTTCGCTCACGCTGCCAACGAGATTTTCGTCCGCGCCTTTGCCTGCCGCGATGGTTCTCCTGGCGAGATCGGGCGCCAGCCCCTCCAGGCGTTGTTTGATGTACTCGGCCCGTCGTACGGTCAGCCTCTGATTGAGTGCCTTGGGCCCCATGACGTGCGTGTGTCCCGTGATCTCCAGGCAAACGCCGCGGCGCGTGGTTTCCCTGGCGATCTGTGCCAGCCACAGCTCATGGGGCGCTGCATCTTTCGAGTCGCTCTGGAGAGCTGTCGATCCCGGTTTGAAGGGAAACTTGATTGCCAGGCGTGAACTGTTCAGCCCGAAATCGACGACCTTGGCGATGGCGGCCACCGTTTGCTCCTTCTCTCCCAGCTTCCAACTGCTCAGGTAGAGCCCGACGTATGTGCGTAGCTGGTCGCCTCCCGCGGTTTGCGAAGCGCTCGCGAAGAGATTCCGGGCGTCTTCGTAGTGCCCTTTCTCGTAGGCGTCGAGCGCTTCGTTGATCAGTGCCGCGGCCTTGACCTGCTGCAGGTACACGGGATCTATCGGATCACCCGGTTTGGTCGTCTGGCAGGTTCGAATGTAGGCCTGGGTGGCCGGATCGGCGATCCACACGGGGTTGTCCTGGAAGAACTTCGTCGGCGTGATGTCCACTCCCGAAGGCCGTGCGAACTCCTTGGCATTGGCGGCGACCTTCCCCGCCTTCAGGTCGAGCAGAACCAGGCAGACGCGGAACGCTTCTCTCGTGCCGCTGGTTTCCCGCTGCTTGTTGACGCCGGTAAACGTGCCAACGACCGCGAATTGTGCCGTGGCGGCGTTGGGCGGATTGAATCTCTCGACAGAGAAGGAAGGGTGCTTGCCCCGGACCGCTTCGACGATCACCGCTTCCATGCGTCGTGTCGCAGCAGATTCCGCCCCGGACAGGCCATCGATCAGCGGGTCCACGATGAATGCCTGTGCTCCAGACGCTGATTTCGGGGCGTTGGAGAATACCGTGTTCACGGCCTTCGTGACCGCCGACTCGAATGCTGGGTCGCCGCTCGCCGTTGCCGTTGGTGCGTCGACAGGCCTGACGACGCGAAAGCCGTTGAGGTAGTAACGCACATCACGGTCGTAGCGGCTGCGGCGGGAGGAGCGCATGTACTCGTGATCCAGGGCCCAGCTTCCGCCTCGCAGGACGCGCGACAGGCAGTCTCCGCGCAGCCATGGTTTGCCATCCGCCGGCGCGCCGCGATAGGAGGGATTCCAGCAGTCCTCTGTCCACTCCCAGACGTTGCCGTGCACATCGTACAGTCCGAAGGCGTTGGCGGCGAAAGAGCCTGCCGGCGAAGCATCCTTGCCGTCGAAGGGACTGTCGCAATCGCGGCAATTCGCTTGTCGGGCGCCTTTCTCATTTCCCCACCAGTAGTTCGACTTGCTGCCGGCGCGCGCCGCGTATTCCCACTCCGCCTCGCTCGGCAGGCGGTAATCCTGCGCCGTCTTTTCTCGCAGCCACTTCAGGTAATCCTGGGCGTCGTTCCAGCTGACATTCGCCATCGGCAGCCTGCCATCCCGCCCCGGCTCCGGACTGTGCCTGCATCCGCCCTCCTTGAGGCAGGCATCCCATTGCGCAACCGTGATCTCGTGCGCGCCGATGGCAAAAGCGCCGGCGACCGTCACTTGGTGAGACGGCTTCTCTTCGGGCCGGTCGCGATCAGACCCCATCGCGAAACTGCCGGGTGGGACAACCACCATTTCGGGACAGAGCTCGCAGTCGCGGAAGCTGTCTCCGGCTTGCCGGCGGTCGCTCGTGGTCGTCGCCGTCGTAGCACGCTCCTTCGCGCCTGCCGCGCCAGATGTGGGCGCGGTGGTCCGCATGGCGCCGCCGGCTTCCCTTCCTTCGCCAGCCTTTGCCTGATCGTCCAGCGCCTTTATCCGCAATCGCGCGAGCGCCGAAAAACGGCCCGTGGGATATGCACTGAGATAGGCCTGGAGTTCGCTTGCGTTTTGCGTGTCCCTGACGCTTTCCCAGAACACGAGCTCGGCCCGGAACGAGACGTCATCTTTGGCAGCAGCGGGTTTCACCGGCTCGGCGAGAGGCGCCGTCGACCAGGTGCTGGCGACGGCGACAAGCGCGGCGACTGAAAATACGCAAAATGAAGAGCGATCAAAAGGCATGTCGTCACCATCCTTGAGGGCATTCGTTGAGAAAGCCGTTTCGTATCGGCAAGCACACCTGCCCTCCAGGAGGGGCCACTGTTGACCAGCCGAGCCACCTCCTGGGAATCTGTCGTCTGCCGACCCCTTCCCGCGACAGAAAAACAGCGCTTCTCCTGAAAACAGCGATCCTGCTGATCCGGAGTGAAAACGCAGTTTCGACTCCATCGCCGGGGATGAAACGGTTTCACCCCCGATCTAACACGATAAAGTCGACAACGCCTATGGGGCTTTGTTCATTGCAGTGTTGCCTTGCCCGCGTGTGCTGTTCCTGTCGGCAAGGCTGAACGTGGTCGAAGGTGGCTATAATCGACCGCTGGACGCCCGGGCGCCCGGCAGGCGGCGCCTCGGCAAGCCCGGCCGGTCGACGCAGGGCGGGATGCCCGTTTGACGTTGCGACCTTGTCGCCGGGAGGCTCCCGGCCGGAAAGCTGCTGATGAAATATCACGACCTGCGCGACTTCGTCGCGCAACTGGAAGGCCTCGGCGAACTCAAGCGCATTGGTGTCGAGGTGGATCCGCGCCTCGAAATGACCGAAATTTGCGATCGCGTGCTGCGTGCCGGCGGGCCGGCGCTGCTCTTCGAGAAGCCGACGGGGCACCGCATACCGGTGTTGGCCAATCTCTTCGGTACGCCGCGGCGCGTCGCGCTGGGAATGGGGCAGGAGTCGGTGCTGGCGCTGCGCGAAGTGGGCAAACTGCTGGCCTATCTCAAGGAGCCCGAGCCGCCGAAAGGGCTAAGGGACGCCTGGGACAAGCTGCCGGTCCTCAAGCAGGTGCTCAACATGGCACCGCGCGTGCGCTCGTCGGCGCCGTGCCAGGAAGTGCTCTGGGAAGGCAAGGACGTCGATTTGTCGCGCCTGCCGATCCAGCTCTGCTGGCCGGGCGACGCTGCGCCGCTGATCACCTGGGGGCTGACGGTTACCCGCGGGCCGCACAAAATGCGCCAGAACCTTGGCATCTATCGCCAGCAGGTGCTCGGTCCGAACAAGGTGATCATGCGCTGGCTGGCACATCGGGGCGGCGCCCTCGATTTTCGCGAGCACTGCCTGCAGTACCCCGGCCAGCCGTTTCCGGTGGCGGTGGCGCTGGGCGCCGATCCGGCGACGATTCTCGCGGCGGTGACGCCGGTGCCGGACAGTCTCTCCGAATATCAGTTTGCCGGTCTGCTGCGTGGCGCCAAGACCGAACTGGTGAAATGCCTCGGTTCCGACCTGCAGGTGCCGGCTTCGGCCGAGATCGTCCTCGAAGGTCACATCGACCCCGCGGAGACCGCACTCGAAGGGCCGTATGGCGACCACACCGGCTACTACAACGAAAAGTCCCTGTTCCCGGTGTTCACCATCGAGCGTATCAGCATGCGCCGCGAGCCGATCTACCACAGCACCTACACCGGCAAGCCGCCCGACGAACCGGCGATGCTTGGCGTGGCGCTCAACGAGGTCTTCGTGCCGCTGCTGCAGAAGCAGTTTCCCGAGATCGTCGATTTCTATCTGCCGCCTGAAGGCTGCTCGTATCGCCTGGCGACGGTGAGCATCAGAAAGCAGTACCCGGGGCACGCCAAACGGGTGATGTTCGGCATCTGGAGTTTCCTGCGCCAGTTCATGTACACCAAGTTCATCATCGTCGTCGACGACGACGTCGATATCCGCGAGTGGAAGGAAGTGATCTGGGCGCTGACCACCCGCGTCGATGCGGCGCGCGATACACTGATCGCCGAGAATACTCCGATCGACTATCTCGATTTCGCCAGTCCGGTCGCCGGCCTGGGCAGCAAGATGGGTCTCGATGCGACCAACAAATGGCCGGGCGAAACCAGTCGCGAGTGGGGAACGCCGATCGTCATGGACGCTGCCGTCAAGGTGCGGGTCGATGCGCTATGGAGCGATCTCGGACTATGACAGCCGATGGTTTGAGCGGTGGCCCGCGTGATTTTTCGCGTGACGACTAATGATGTCCCGCGTGGCGCGGCAAGGGCGCTGCGTGACTGGAGAACAAAATGCGTGATGACTTGACCCCTGATTCCTACCTCGAAGGCGAACGCGCCTGGTGCCACGTCATCTACGCGCTGCACGCGGTGGCCGTGGTGATCGGCGTCGCCGGTGCAGCGAGTGTCGCCGGCGCCTTCGTCTTTGGCGTGCCCTCTCTGATTGCCGTCATTCTCAACTACGTCAAGCGCGGCGATGTCCGCGGCACCTGGCTCGATAGTCATTATCGCTGGCAGATCCGGACCTTCTGGTTTACGGCGCTGTGGCTGCTGGTCTACGGCCTGCTGATCATCACCATCATTTTCATTCCGATGGCCTGGTTGTTGATCGTCGTCCTTGGCCTGTGGGTCAGCTATCGCGTCATCCGCGGCTGGCTGGCGCTGTCCGGACGAAGAGCGATCGACGACCTCTGAGCGCCGCCTAACGATCAGCGACCCACAATAGCAGGGCATCCAGGGCGGCTTTGCCGAGGCGGGCATTCGGGTCGTTGATCAGGCCAACGACGATCCAGCGCTTGCCGCTGTTGTCCAGCACAAATCCGGCAATTGCTCGCACGCCTTCGAGATAGCCGGTCTTCAGGTGCGCTCGGCCAGCCGCCGAGCCATTTTTCAAGCGCTTGCGCAAAGTGCCGTCGACGCCGGCGATCGGCAACGAGGCGATCAGTTCGGCCATCACCGGGCCTCGCCAGGCGGCGCCCAGGAGTTGCGCCAGGCCAGCGGCCGAGATGCGCGCCTGGCGTGACAGGCCGGAGCCATTGTCGATGAACAATTCGGGCAGTTGCAGATCGTTGGCCAGCAGCCAGCCGGCGATTTGCCGACGCGCACCCTCGATCGTTGCTGGACGTTCGCTGTCCAGGGTCAGGAACAGCTGGCGGGCCATGACGTTGTTGCTGTACTTGTTGATGTCGCGGACGATCTCACCGAGCGTCGGCGACTCCTGGGAGAGCAGTATCGTGGCAGCAGCCGGCGTACGGCCTTCCAACACACGGCCCTTGAAGCTACCACCAAGTTCTTGCCACAGCGCACGAAACAGGCTTTCGACCTGCCTATCGGCGGCCCACGGGGCGAGATTCAGGCTGCGCTCGCCACAAGCCGCCGGAAAGCTGCCGCTGAGTTCGATGCGCAAGCCTTTGACCACCGGCGTGAGCTGTTCACGCCAGTCGCCGCAGGCGCCACGCCCGAGGCTAAGGCGATTGTCGATGCTGAGACCCTCGCTCGGCGTCTCGGCGATGACGCGCACGGCGTTTCCAGCCGTGTTGGCCTGCAGGAGCAGGCGCAGGCTCTTGAAATTCACCAGCAAGGCATCGGGACCGGCGTTGTAGGGCCGCAGCGGCTGCTGGTCAAACTCTCCGGGATCGTGTGCCGACAGCGCAAAAGCGCTGCGATCGAGAATCAGGTCGCCGTTGATTTCCTTCACTCCGCGCTGGCGCAACTGGCGCAGCAACAGCCAGAACTGTTCCAGCGCCAGCTTTGGGTCACCGCTGCCACGCAGGTAGAGATTGCCGTTGAGCCGGCCATCGCGCGGGCTGGCGTCGGCGAGCAGCTCGCTACGCCAGGTATACGCCGGGCCGAGCATATCGAGGGCGGCGTAGGTCGTTACCAGCTTCATCGCCGAGGCCGGGTTCATTGCCTGCTGGGCGTTATGGCTGAGCAGTGGCGGCCCGCCGTCGACGGCCTGCACGACCATGCCAATGGCGTTTGCCGGGATCCCGGCCTGCTGCAGGGCTTCGCTGACGGCGCTCGGCAAGTCGGCCGCCCGGGCCAGCGGCAGGCCGCCGAGCAGCACGGCAAGCAAGGCCAGGGCGAGCGCTCTAACGGCGCCCGGAACGAGGAAAGAGTGGGTCATCCGCTGCGCAGCTGCCAGACGCGAGCTGTCGAGAAAGTTCCCTCGCTCAGCCCCGGTCCCAGGGCGCCGGATGGCTGAGAAATTCGCTCAGCATAGCGTCGAGCTGGCCGAAGAGGAGGTCGTTTCGTCCTGCCAGCCAGGCACGCACCAGGTCACTGTGATGTCCCGGAAGGGCTTCGGCCACCAGGTGTTCGGCGACGGTGAAGTCATTCATGCGGCCGAGCAGGTCGAGCAGTCCGGTCGCACTCTGCTGATAACGCTGCAGGCGGCGGGCCGGGAACAGCGGGGCAAAGAACTCGATCGCGTAACGCAGTCGTTTCAGCGCCTTGCGCAAGTCGTGGCGAGCTTCCGGATCAGAGTCCTTCGTCCTGGTGGCGAGTTCGGCGACCTTCTTGGCACGTTTGTTCAGTGAGCGTGGGGCAAACACGGTCAACGCAGGCTTCTTCTTTTCCGGTAAGGCTATTGTTGCCGCGGTGAACTCGAGCAGCAACTGCGAGTAGTCGGGTGAGGCGATCGCCGCCTGCGCCGCCTTGCGGCAGGCTGCCAGCTGAATGGCCGCTTGTTTCGCTACCGCGTGGACATCGCTGTGATCGGGAAAAGCCTTGCTGATCGGTGGCAGGACCTCGGTGAGAAAGACGTCCCAATTGCGGGTATCGCCGAGTTGCCCGGCGAGCGCACTCCAGCGCGGATCGAATTCACTGACGTACTCTACCGGTAGCAAGGGTTTCCAGAGTCGAATCGCCGAACGCAGACGACGGATCGAAACGCGTGCCTGATGGACGAAGCCTGGATCGTTGCTTTCACGTACGCCGCGTTCGTTGCCCTGCAACTGTACCAGGCAGGCGAAGGCGGTGCTACAGAAGACAGCGATGCTCGACATGCCCAATTGCAGCTTCGCCTCGGCGGCTCTTACCGGCGTGTTCGCTGTGTTCGCCGGGTTGGCGGCGAGGCGGTAGCCACGCTCGGCTTTGCTGGGGGTTTCCGGGTGCAGCGGCAGATCTTTCTGCAGGGCGATGGCCACTGCGAACAGGTCGGCAACGCTGCCTTCGAGCAGTTCGAGCTCGACTTCGCAGATCGTCTCCTGACGTCCGTCGGCGTCGATTTTTCCGCGGTCCAGTGCGACCTCGATGCGGGTCCCCTCATTTGGCGCCAGAAGCCAGCTGAGGCGCGTGAAGTCGGTGGTAAACACCGGCACCAGTTCGCTCGTCGCTGCTTCCAGAAAGCTGCGCAGCTTCGGCGTGTCAACGTGCGAAAAATCGAAGTCGCCCGGCTGGCTGGGGACCTCCCACTCGTTGCGCTGTGCCAGGCCTCCGGGTGATGGCGCTTGGCTCTTGACGGTCAGCAGCCACTCCGTGCCTTTCTTGCGATAGCGCACGGCGATGCGCTTGGCTTCAAGTCGTCGGTCGGGCGTGTCGTAGTAGGTATTGATCAGTTTCTGTCGGTGCGACGGGGTATCCGCGAGGACCGGGTGTGTCGGCAGCCTTCGCGCCGCGCTGGCAGGAATGCTCAGCTTGATCTCGGTTTCCAATGGCATTAATGGGGTCTCCTCGTTAAATTGTCATGGGTACGGCAGATTTCAGAGATCATAGTTGCGCAGTTCATCGACATCGGCGATGTGGATTTTTCGACCGTCGACGGCGATCAGGTTTTTTTCCGAAAGTTCGTGCAGGATGCGCGAGAAATGTTCCTGCGTCAGATTGAGACGCGAGGCGATGACGCCCTTGTTGGTCGGCAGCGTGACGGTAATCACCTTGTCACCCTTTTCACCTTCCTCGCGCAACAGGTAGCCAATGATTCGTCGGCGACCCGAATGCAGCGAATAGGACTCGACATCGTTCATCAGTTGGTGCAGGCGCATGGCCAGCCCGGCGATCATCTTGCGGCCGAGCTTGGGGTCGGCATCCAGTTCTTCGTTGATCGCCGCCTTGGCGATGTGCAGTAGCAGCGAGTCGGCGAGCGCCTGTGCATAGACCATGAACGGCTTGTCGGTGAACATGACTGCCTCGCCGAAAGTTTGCCCCTGCGGCAGGATGTCGACGACTTTTTCGCCGCCTTGCGGCGAAGTGAATGCCAGCTTCACCTGGCCATAGACGATCAGGTAAAAGCCCGTTGGTGTGTCGCCCTTGTGGAACAGGATGTCGCCACGCGTGGCTTTTATTTCGCGTGTGCCGCGGGCAAGGCGCGCAATTTCCGCTTTCTCCAACTCGTTGAACAGTGGTACGTGCGCCAGTAGCGCTTCAATATTGATGCCGGGTTGGGGCGAATGCATAAGCAGTTTCCGAAACGGTCAGCCAGAAGCAGAAGTCACTGCGGGCAGCAATATTCGCATGTGTACTCGCCGGGAGCAAGCTGCTCTCTGCGGCAGCACCTCAACCGCTGCCAGGGAATGACATCTGGATTGCCCGTGATGAACGCCGGGCGGCGCAGCTCGTTTGGCATATTGCGCCGCCTGGCCGTATACTCGGCCGATTTTTTGCGTGAGGCAATTGTGGATTCGCACACGGTGACGCTTGCTTCGGAAGCACCTCTGGTGTCGGAAATCGCTGCGGGCACGCCCGCCAGCTTGGCGCGTGCCTGGTTGTGGTTGGGGGTAATGGCGCTGATCGGCTCTGGCTTGTTGGCGGTGCTGCTGGTCCTGTCACGAACGCCGGGCATTCAGGATGTGTTCCCGCTCAAGGATCTGTTCCGTGCTGCGCTGGTGGTGCACGTCGACCTGTCGGTGGCGGTGTGGTTCATGGCCTTTGCCGCGGTCATCTGGTGTGCCGTCGGTGCTGCCGGTCTGGCGTGGCTGGGCTGGAGCGGTTTCGCCCTGGCGGCCTTGGCTACCGCGTTGATGACCGTTTCACCGTTCTTCCCGGGTGCCGAGCCGGTACTCAACAACTACATCCCGGTGTTGAAGCAGCCGCTGTTTTTTACCTCGCTGTGGATCTTTGCCGTCGGCATCACCCTGACGGTAATGCGCGCGTTGATCACCACCTGGCCGCAACGCTTTCTCGGTGAGCCGCTACGCCTTGGCGCTTTCCTGGGTGCGGTCGCCGCTTTCCTGGCGCTGGCCGCATTCTACTGGTCGTGGTTGCTGGTGCCGGAGGTCGAGGGAACGATCTATTACGAAGTGATGTTCTGGGGCGGTGGTCACACCCTGCAATTTCAGCACGCGCTGCTGATGGTTGTCGCCTGGCTGTGGATCGCCGCAGCGCTCGGCCGCCCGTCGGCGGCATCGCCGCGTGCGGTGTCGGTGCTTTTCCTGGTCGCCGCGCTGCCGCTGCTGGCGGTGCCGGCCATCTATCTGCTGTTGCCGGTCGGCGAGCTGCCGCATGTCGAGCTATTCGCCAAGCTGATGGAGTGGGGCCATCCCTATATGGGACCGCTGATCCTGCTCGGCGCCCTGTCCCTGTGGGGCGTGCGCTCCTTGCCCGCGGCACCGGCCAAGTCGGCGTTCGTCGCTTCCTTCACGCTGTTTGCGCTTGGTGGTGTCCTCGGCTACATGATCCACGGCGTCAATGTTGTCATTCCGGCGCACTATCACGGTTCGACGGTCGGCGTGACGCTGGCCTTCATGGGCCTGGCCTACGTGCTCCTGCCACGCCTCGGCTTCGGCGCGCCAGCGGGACGGATGGCGCTATGGCAGCCCTATGTCTATGGCGGCGGGCAACTGATTCATGTCCTCGGCCTGGCCTGGTCGGGAGGCTACGGCGTGCAGCGCAAGGTCGCCGGTGCCGAGCAGATGCTGACCACGCTGCCGCAGAAGATAGGCATGGGGATGATGGGTCTCGGCGGCCTGATTGCCGTTATCGGCGGCCTGATGTTCGTTCTGGTGTGTCTAAAAGCGATGTCATGGCGGCGCGCGCAGGCCGCAGAAAAGGTGGAAAAGGAGCGGCGGCCATGAATCAGCGGCGTGCGCTGTGGGTGGCGGTAGTCGCTGGCGTATTGACCGTGGCCACCGTCGCGCTGCTCGCCTACCGCGTCCTGGTTCTCGGCGGATTGCCGCCCGGCGACACCATTCCCGACAGCCTGCGCTTGCCCCCACAACTCTCGCCGGAAGCAGCGCAGGCCGAAGTTGACGCGATCATGACGCTGACTCTCGACGATCTCGATGGCCGCCCGCAGGCCATGGCGCAGTGGCAGGGCAAGGTCCTGGTGGTCAATTACTGGGCCAGTTGGTGCAAACCTTGCGTCGAAGAAATGCCGGTTTTTTCCCGCCTGTACAGCCGCTACGCCGCGCAGGGCGTGCAGTTTGTCGGCATTGGCATCGACGAAGTCGACAAGCTGCGCCGCTTCGTCAAGGCAACGCCGGTTTCCTATCCGCTGCTGTTGGGCGGCAAGAATGCCAGCGAGACGCCGGGCCTGCAGGTCAAGGCGCTGCCGTATACGGTGGTCATCGGGCGCGATGGGCGCTTCGCGAGCAGTCGCCTGGGGCGGCTGGATGAGGCGACACTCGAGCCGATGCTGAAGGAGCTGATCGGAAAGTAAGCGGGCTAAGCTGGTTTAGCTGGTTAGCTGGTTAGCTGGCGGTCGCTGCTGACCGATCGCGGCGGCGAGCATCGGACACGCCGGCTAGCTACGGCCGGGGTGCGAGCGGTCTGCGTTGACCTGAGCGCGGTGAAGTTGCAACTGGCCGTCCGAACGCGTGGCGCGCAGAGCAAAGTCGAAGCGATCGGCGTGCGCGCAGAGGCTGAGATCGCTGGCCGGCAGGTTGGCGTTGCTGTCGGCCTGAAAGCGCCGCCCGAAATCGGAGTTGCGCACGCGGGCGGCGTACACTTCCGGATCGGGGTCTTCGCCGCGGAGCAGCGCTTCCATGTAGTCTGCGCAGGCGATGTCCTCGTCACCATCGCGGTCGACCCATTCGCCGGTGATCACGAAACACACCTCGGCAGGCTGCAAGGCGAGCAGCACCTGTGCGGTCGCCCGCCCGAGGACCAGGCTGCCGGCGAACAAGGCGCGGCACGAGCTGAATCGCAGCAGCCCGCGAACTCCCGCGGCGGTTGTCTGAATGAGCGGTCGACCGGCCAGCTTGGCGCCCTGCAAGGCTGAAGGCGAATTGCCGAAGTCGAAGCCGGGTATCGGGTCGCCACCGCCTACCGCGCCAGTGGTCAGAGCGTCGGGCAGGGCGCGTTGCAGCTGGAAGGCTGCGGAGATCGTTTCCACCGGGTAAATGGTACTGGCGCCAGCAGCGAGAGCGTAGGCGGCCGTCGAGAAAGAACGCAGCACGTCAATCACCACCACGGCATCCTCGGGCTCGTGTTGTCCGGGATCGAGGCGGTTCAGGAAGAGGCGGCGGGTGTGCATGCTTGCTTCAAACCCCTGTTCAAAAAGACGACAACGACGAAAGCGACGAAAGCGACGATTCAGGCCTCAAGGCGAATCAATGAACGCGCGCAGATCGCGGACGAAGCGATCGCGCTCCCACTGGTGCGGCGAGTGGTCAGTGCCTGCGTAGACATGCAGGATGGCACCGGCGATGCGGTTCTTGACGTAGTGTGCCGTCTCGCTGCGGTAGTAATTGCTGTCGCCGCCGTAGACCAGTAGCGCCGGGATGTCGATGCGTTCGAGAGCGGACCGGTAATCGGCTTCGGTCAGGCTTTCCCAGCAGGCGATCAGGGGCGCCGGATCCTGCGCGCTCAGCCACTTCCGCGCTTTCTCCAGAGCGGGCGAGTTTTCGTGATACTTCTGCCTGGCGGGGACATTGAGTCCCATGCCGCCAAGCCGGAGAACCGACTCGGCGAAGTCGTCCTCCAGATGCTTCAGGAAGGCTTGCGACTGCGCACGGTCGAAGTTGCCGTAGATGCCGTTGGACCAGCTGTCATCGGTCAGCAGTTTTGGCGATTGGTCGATGAAGACCAGCTTGTGCAGATTTCGGCACCCGTGTTCGCCGATGTACTGCCAGAGAGTCAGGGCGCCCATCGAGTGGCCGACGACCACCAGTTCGTCGAGTGCATAGTTCTCGATCAGGTTGTTCAGGTCTTGCGCCATGCGCTGCACGGTAGGCACCGTGGCCTGCGTCAGGCGATGGCCACCATGGCCACGGGCATCCCATCGGAATACGCGGTGGTGGGCGGTCAGTGCTTCGAGGAAGGGCTGCCATTCGCGGTGGCTGGCGGTCCAGCCGTGCAGCATGAGGATTGGCGAGCCATCGCCGGCAACCTGTACGTGGATTTTTTCGCCATCGTCGGCAAAGAAATGCGTCATGGAAAGGGATCAGCAGGAAAAAATGCCAGGGTGTCACAAGCAGGTGACAACGGCAACAATAATTGCCATCTCGCAAAAGAGGTTTGGCTGTCAATTGCCGAGTGAGGAAATCCTCGAAATTTTCGCCACCGACCTGGAACTGAACGCCCAGGGACTCGACGTCTGGGTGGGCGCTCGCTCAGCGCCCGGTAACGCGTCGAAAGAAGCGGCGTCGCGCGGGCGGCAATAGTTCGGGTGCAGCCGTCGCCGCAGTCGCCGTTGAGCGCTGGTCCTCTGGCGTAGCAAACATCGCATTCAGCGCCGCCATCGCCCCGGCACGAGCGGCCGCCTGCGAGCCGAACTGACCTGGTGGCGCAAACAGTGGGCAATACTGGTAGGCAGGAACTTCGGCACTCGCATCATCGTCGGCAATGAACTCCAGCGGGCCGATCGGGAAAACAATGTGACAACGCTCACCGGACGGCCGGTCTGACCACAGATCGCCGCCGCCGGGCAAGATGAAAAGATTGATGAACCAGGGCGTGATCACTGCCCCTACCCAATCACCAAGCATGCCGTCGCGGCTGTGTTCGCCACTGTCCGCAGAGCGTACTGAGGTGTCGCAGTCCAACTCCAGCTCCAGCTCCAGCTCCACCTCCCGCTCCAGCCTGCTGGCACTCGCCGCCGCCAGCCAGCGACGGAAACCGACGGCTTCGACGGACAGGGCGAGGTTGACGAAGGGCAGGTCGCGCATGCTGGCCAGCCAGATGCGGCGGTACATCGCTTCGAGGCGTTCGGCCGGGTTATTGGTGATCGCTTTCGCGGGAGGGGGCTGAGGAGCCTGGAAAGCTGCCTTGCGAATGCCGGTGGTCATGGAAGCGGGCTCCGTGTTTGCCTCGGGGTGTTGAGATCGGAAAAATGCTTCGCGGCGTCGTAGTCGCCGGCGCGCGAGGCTGCAAGCGCGGCAAGCGCGTCTTCGATCAAGGCCAGCTCGCGGTCGTCAAGGACCTCCCTGGCGAGACCGAGTGAGGCCAGAATCCACGTTCCGACCGGTTGTGGGCCGATCAACATCAGGTTGACGCGCTCGCGCCGCAGTGCGCTTCCCTGCCGTCGCTCGGCGATAGCGAAGTCACCGTTTTCGTTCGCCAGGGCGACCAACTGCAGCGGGATCGACAGGCACATCAGGCAGCCACGGCAGTCAACTGCGGGACGCGGATTCCCAGCGTCGCCAGTTCATCGACCACCATGCGCAGCACGGTCGGGATGACGTTTTCGACTTCCGGGCTAAGCTCCATTCCCAGCGCCAGCGAACGTGGCTGAGCGCCGAGAATGGCAGTGTATTTCGGAGCTTTGCCGAGCAGTTCCAGGGTCGCCAGCACATCGCAAAGGCCGATCTGGTGTGGTGACAACCTGGTCTTGAAGAACACCGGCACGGCGTCGCCAAGCAGCCGGATGGGCGTGCCGGGTGGCTGACCACCACGAATCGCGTCGACCATGATCAAGGCGTCGAGATCCTCAAGCGCTTCGAGCATTTCCATGCCGCAGGTACCGCCGTCGATGATTTCGACCGCGGCGGGCAGCGAGTAAGCCAGCGGCAGGCGTTCGATGGCGTGCACGCCGAGCCCTTCATCGCTGAGCAGAATGTTGCCGACACCCAGTATGACGACGCGCATGTTCAGCCCCATCCCGTGAGTACGATCGGAGCTTTGCCAGTCGCCATCACGCCGCTTTGACCTTGACGACCTGGCGCTTCTCGGTGTCGACCACATGGACCGCGCAGGCCAGGCAGGGATCGAAGGAATGCACGGTGCGCAGCACTTCGAGCGGCTGATCCGGGATGGCCACCGGCGTGCCTGCCAGGCAGGCCTCGTAGGCGCCGGGCGCATCCGCTTCGTTGCGCGGTGCGGCATTCCAGGTGGTCGGAACCACACACTGGTAGTTCTTGATCTTGCCGTCGTCAATGACCACCCAATGCGAAAGGACGCCGCGCGGTGCTTCGTGGATGCCGACTCCGGCGATTTCATCCTTCGGAAAGACCGGTTTGTTGAAAGTCGTCAGATCCCCCTTGGCCATGTTGGCCAGCAGCAGATCCCATTGCAGCGCCAGTTCGTCGACCTGCACCGCGCAAGCGACGGCGCGCGCCGCATGGCGGCCAATCGTCGAGTGCAGGGCGTCGAGACCGACTTTGCTCCTGGCGACCGCGGACACCAGATCCAGCGCCTGCGTGGCGTAGGTGATGGTCGGCTGGTGTTGGGCGGCGACCATCGCCAGAACGCGGGGCAGCGGACCGACCTGCATCGGCTGGCCGTAGAAGGTTGGCGATTTCAGCCACGAGTACTTGCCGTTGTCCTCGAAGTCGGTGTACTGGGGTCTGGTTTCGCCTTTGTATGGATGCAGCGGGCCCTTGCCACCTTCGTACCAGGAGTGCTTCACCGATTCGGCGACGCCGTCCCTGAAATAGGCGTCGTCGTGGGTCTTGATCTCCTTGAAGCTGCTCAGGTCGCCAGCGGCAATGTGTCCGCCGGGCAGGGCGAAGCGGGTGTTCTTGCCGTCGAGCGGGATATCCGGTACCGAAACGTAGTCCACGATGCCGCGTCCGATGGTCGTCCACTCCGGGTAGAAGCCACCGATCACGGCGACGTCGATCAGGTACACGTTCTTCACGAAATCACTGAGCTGGTCGATCCAGCCTTTCACCGCCAGCAGGCGTTCGACGGTCAGCACCGACTGCGCATCGATGGACAGCGCGTTGGCCACGCCGCCCACGGCGACGTTCTGAATATGCGGGGTCTTGGCGCCGAGGATGCTGACGATCTTGTTGGCGTAGCGCTGCACTTCCAGCGCCTGCAGATAGTGGGCGACGGCGATCAGATTCACTTCCGGCGGCAGCTTCATCGCCGGGTGGCCCCAGTAACCGTTGGTGAAAATTCCCAGTTGTCCGGTGCCGACAAAGCCCGTCAGGCGTTCCTTGACGCGGGTGAATTCGGCCTTGCTGTTGCCCGGCCAGCTGGACAGGCTTTCGGCCAGGGCTGCCGCCTTGCCGGGGTCGGCCTGCAGGGCGCTGGTGACATCGACCCAGTCGAGTGCCGAGAGATGGTAGAAATGCACGATGTGATCGTGGACCGCGTGCGCCAGAATGATCATGTTGCGGATGTACTGGGCATTGAGCGGGATTTCCATCTGCAGCGCGTTCTCGACGGCGCGCACCGAGGCGATGGCATGGACCGTGGTGCACACGCCGCAGATACGCTGGGTGATGGCCCAGGCGTCACGCGGATCGCGACCGACGAGGATGGTTTCGACGCCGCGCCACATCTGGCCGGAAGCCCACGCTTTCTTGACCTCGCCGCCGTCGACCTCGACATCGACCCGCAGGTGACCTTCGATTCGCGTGACCGGATCAATCGTGACTCGTTGCGACATTTTCTTGTCTCCCGAAAAGAGCCTTAGCTGTGGGCGGGCTGTGCATACGCTTCTTCACGCGGTAGAACCGGGAAGCGGCGGGTGATGACGATGTAGCCGAGGACTTCGGCGGCGAAAATGCCGATGGTCACCAGCAGTTCCGGGACCGACGGGAAATAGGTCCAGCCAGGTCCGGTATCGAAGGCGATCAGGAAGCCGTTCAGGCGCAGCAGGATGCCGCCAAGCATGACCGCGACGCCGGCCAGGAAGAGGCGCGCCGGATTGCGTCGCGCCTCGACGCTGCGGATGAGCAGGAAGGGGGCGATGAAGCAGGCGTTCTCGATCCAGAAGCTCAGGGCGATGAAGGTGGGCTGGAAAGCCTGCCCCAGCACGCCGCGCGCGATGAGGTCGGCAAAACGGACGAGCAGGTAGAAGCCCATGATGCCGAGCATCACTCTGGCCATCGGATTGAGCATCGATACCTCGACCTGGCGGCGATAGGCCGAGGCCGCGACGCAGGACTCGAAGAGCACGACGCCGTAACCGAGGATGATCGCCGAGAGCAGGTAGATCAGCGGCTGCATCGGTGTTTGCCAGAGCGGGTTGACCTGGCCGCCCATGACCACCAGCATCGTCCCCAGCGACGCCTGGTGCATCATCGGCAGGACGATGCCGAGGGCAATGAAGAAGAACAGCAGCTTGCTCAGTTTGCGGTGCGCGTCGTGCAGGCCCAGCTTTTCCAGGAACACCGGCGAGAATTCGATCCACATGACGATGATGTACAGCATGATGCAGGCGGCGACTTCGAACATCACCGAATTGACGTTGAAGTAGCCCGGCCAGAAGATGTGCCAGAAATTCCACCAGCGACCGAGGTCGAAAGTGATCGCCGCACCGGCCAGGGTGTAGCCGAAGAGGCTGCCGAGCAGTGCCGGGCGCACCAGTGGATGGTACTGACCCTTGTTGAAGATGTAGACCAGCAAGGCCACCGAGAAGCCGCCGCAGGCCAGCGCCGAGCCGATGAACACGTCGACCACCACCCAGGCGCCCCAGGAATAGCCATCGTTGAGGTTGGTGGTGGCGCCGAGGCCGAAGATCAGGCGCACCAGAATGATCGTCGCCATGACCGCGATGAGAACGCCGCAGACCAGCGTCGTGGCGTTGAGCAGGCTGCCGCCAACCGGTGCCGGTCCGGCGTGTTGTTGAGTGCTCATGATCCCTCCTTCCCTGCCTTGGTCGCCGCGGCCTGAGCACCCTCATCATCCTCTCCGTGATGAACGTTGCGCTTGGCGACGTAGGTCATTGCACCGAGAACGGCAAAGGGCATCAGCAGGCCGCCGTAAAGCGTGTGCTGGATGGTCTCGGAAGTTGCTGCCGACGACTTGGGCGGCAGATTCGGCATGCCGACTTTTTCGAAAGCTACTGCCGAGAGCTTGAGCACCTGCGTACCGCCGTATTCGGTTTCTCCGTAAACGTGCTGCTGGTAGTGGCCGACATAGCCTTCGTAACTTTGCTCCGGGCCGCCGTCGATGCTGCCGCGCGGGTAGCGGGTGACGCTGCCGGCCGGGAGAGCCAGGCGGCGCTTGGCTTCGCTCAAAAGATCGCGGGTGCGACCGTGCAGGGTCGCGCCGGTCGGGCAGACTTCTGCGCATGCCGAGTAGTGGCCGTCGGCGACGCGATGCCGACACAGTTCGCACTTGCCGATCTTCCCGGTTGGCGAGTCGTACTGGTACTTGGGAATACCGAAGGGGCAGGCGACGACGCAGTAGCGGCAACCGACGCAGGCGTCGGGATCGTAGGCGACGACGCCGGTGACCGGATCCTTGGTCATTGCCGTCACCGGGCAGGCCGAAACGCAGGAGGGATCGGCGCAGTGCATGCACGAAGTCTTCATGAACGCGTAACCGTTGATCTCGGCGTCCTTGGTGCTCATTGTGCCGTGGCGGTACATCTTGATGATGTTGAAGGTGTGGCCGCTGGTATCGAGCGGTGTGTCCCACAACTTGTCCGCGGTCGAGAATTCGGGCGGATTGTCGTTGGCCTGCTTGCAGGCAGCCACGCAGGCCTTGCAGCCAATGCACAGGGTCGCGTCGTAGAGCAGGCCGAGCGCCTCGGGCGGGCGCTGATAGGTGTCGCGCGCCGCCGCCGGCGTGCTGAGCGTGCTCAGGGTGCCGCTGGCGACGGCCGTGCCGGCGGCGCTGAGGCATCCTTTCAGGAACTTGCGGCGGGTGTTTTCGTCGCTGCTCGGTGCACACATCTCGATACGCATCTCAGACCTCCGTTTTCTCGCTCGCAGCCCTGGCTCTTGCTGCTTCCGCGGCCTGGTGGGAAAGGCCCAGATTGCGCGCGACCATTGCCCCGGCGCCGGCGGCGGCGCCAGCGACGGCTGCCAGCAGCGACGCCGAGCCAAGCGTCGCGCCGACGCCCTGCTCTTCGACGATGCGCGGATATTGCTGCGGCGGCTCGGCGTTCTTCACTTTCGAGAGCATGTGGATCGGCTTGCTGAAACCAACGCCCTGTTCGGTGCAGCCGATGCAGGGATGGCCGCAGCCGACCGGCCAGGTGCCCGCGCCGGCGTCACCGAACAGCGCGGTCGGGCAGTTGGCGTAGGTTTCCGGGCCCTTGCAGCCGAGCTTGTAGAGGCAATAGCCTTTGCGGTGCCCTTCATCGCCAAACTGCATGGCGAAACGGCCGGCATCGAAGTGCGCGCGTCGTTCGCAGTTTTCATGGATCAGGCGCGAGTAGGCGAATTTCGGTCGTCCCAGTTCATCGAGCGGTGGCAGCGCAGCAAAGGTGAGGAAGTGCACCACCGTGGCCAGGAAGTTGTAGGGGTTCGGCGGGCAACCGGGAATCGTCACTACCGGTTTGCCAAGGACATCGGCGACGCCGGAAGAACCCGTCGGGTTGGGAGCGGTCGATGGCATGCCGCCCCAGCTGGCGCAGGAGCCAATGGCGATCACCGCTGCTGCATCGGCGGCGCACTCCCTGGTCAGTTC
This sequence comes from Candidatus Accumulibacter meliphilus, assembly GCF_036625345.1. Lineage (NCBI taxonomy): Bacteria > Pseudomonadati > Pseudomonadota > Betaproteobacteria > Candidatus Accumulibacter > Candidatus Accumulibacter meliphilus. The sequence continues at coordinate 270,747 of NZ_JAZKTZ010000004.1, forward strand.
AATCGCCGTCTGGCCGCCGATCTTGCAGTAGATGCCGCCGTCGCGGGTCGGAATGGCCCCTTCGACGACCAGCAGGTAGGCGCCCTTGTTCGCGGCCATGGCCGTCTTGCGTGCCTGTTCGACCTGATGGCCGGCGGCGGCAAACAGGGTTTCATGGTAGTCGAGCGAGATGACGTCGAGGATCAGCCTTTCCAGGGTCGGATGTTCGGCGCGCAGCAGCGATTCGGTACAGCCCGTACATTCCTGGAAGTGCAGCCAGATCACCGAAGGCCGCTTCTTGCTAGCCACCGCTTCGGCGACCGCTGCCTCGGCGCCGGGCGGCAAGCCCAGGCCGGCGGCGAGGGTGGCGCAGAACTGCAGGAAATCGCGCCGCGGCATGCCGAGTCGCTTGCTCGCATCGACGATCGTCGTCTCGGCTTCCAACTGCAGCAGACGGGTGTTTGCCATGTTCCTGCCCCCTTATCTCGCTATCTGCTTCTCTTCGCCCGACTGGTGGTCGGGGAAATTCACAGCGGCACACCAGAAAACATTCAAAGCATTCAAGCGAAGATGCTTACAAGAAGCGTGCCAGCTAGAAATCAGCCAATAAAGCAGAGGCATGTGTGCCTTTGCCGGCCATGGGAGGGGAAGGCAGGTTTGCGCATGGGTTGATAAATGGAAACCTTGTTTCCACTTCACTAGCCGCCCCGCGTCGGCCGAGCAGCCCTCCTGCTCTGCGTGCGAGCGTTGCACCGCGTTTGGATTCGCCCTAGGATCGGCGCATGAAACGATCACTCGCCGCCCACAGTGCCAGCATCCCGGACAAGCGACCGCTGCCGGGCGCGGTGAGCGCCCCCGGCTGCCTGCCGGAAGCAGGAGGGTCGGCGTTCGCAGGTGTCGACGAGGCGGTGTGGATCGAGGTGATCCACAAGATGGACGAGGTGTACAACGACCTTCTGCAATACGAGGTGGTGCTCGAGGAGAAGAACGCCGCGCTCGAGGACTCGCAGCAGTTTATCGAGAGCGTTCTGGCGTCGATGTCGGACATTCTGATCGTCTGTAATCGCCATGGCGCGATCGACGAGGTCAACGACTCGCTGCGCCGCTTCATCGGCCAGGATGAAGGCGAGTTGCGCGGCCGGCCGGTGTGCGAGCTTTTTGCCGACGAGGCGTCGCGGCAGCGCGCCCGCGATTTCTTTTCGGCAGCGCGCCCGGCAACGGTTCAGGACTGCGAGCTACGCATCATGGGGCGAGATGGCAGCCCGTTACCGGTCTCCCTGAACTGCACGCCGCGCCTTTCGGGAACCGGCAAGCTGGTCGGCATGGTGCTTACCGGCCGCCCGGTCGGCGAACTGCGCCGCGCCTACCATGCGCTGCGGCAGGCGCACGAAGACCTCAAGCGTACCCAGCAGCAGCTTCTGCAGGCCGAGAAAATGGCGTCACTCGGTCGTCTGGTCGCCGGTGTCGCGCACGAACTCAATAACCCGATCAGTTTTGTTCTCGGTAATGTGCTGGCCATCCGCCGTCACACGGCGCGCCTGCAGACCTATCTCGAAGCGGTGCACAGCGCGCCTGGCGAGCGAACGCCGGAACTGGAAGATCTGCGTCAGGAATTGCGCATCGATCGCATTCTGCAGGACATCAATCCGCTGCTCGACGGAATGACCGAAGGTGCCGAGCGGACCCGCGACATCGTCGATGGCCTGAAGCGTTTCTCGGCCATTGATCGCCGCGCCGACCAGGCCTTCAATCTGGCCGCCGTGGTCGGGCGCGCGGTGCGTTGGGTGGCGCGCTCGGGCAGGCGCGATTTTTCCGTCGAGGTCGATCTGCCGAGCGAGTTGCCGGTCATCGGCTCTTCCGGGCAAATGCAGCAGGTGCTGATGAATATCGTCCAGAACGCCTGCGACGCGACCGCTGGCTGCGCTGCGCCGAGGCTCGAAATCAGCGCCGAACAGTGCGACGCCGTGATCATCCTGCGCTTTGCCGACAATGGCCCGGGAATCACCGAGGCCAACCTGGCGCGTCTCTTCGATCCCTTTTTCACTACCAAGCCGGTCGGGCAGGGGACGGGTCTCGGGCTGTCGATCAGCTACGGCATCGTCGAAGGCCACGGCGGCCGCCTGGAAGCAGCGAACCGGCCGCAGGGCGGTGCCCTGTTCACCCTGAGTCTGCCTCTGGCGCCGCGCTAAGCTGCTTAGCCGCCGGTCATCTCACGCGCATTAACCCAGTGGTCGAAGTCCTCGCCACTGACGTACCCCAGCTCCAGCGCTGCTTCGCGTAGCGTGCTGCCGGCCTGGTGTGCGCGCTTGGCGATCTCGGCGGCGCGATCGTAGCCGATGTGCGGCGCCAGCGCGGTGACCAGCATCAGCGAGCGCTCCAGCAACTCGCCGATGCGTTCGCGTCTGGCCTCGATGCCGCCAGCGCAGTGCGCCTCGAAGCTGCTCATGCCGTCGGCCAGCAAGCGCACACTTTGCAGAAAATTGTGGGCGATCAGCGGCTTGAAAACATTCAGTTCGAAGTTGCCGGAAGCGCCGCCGATGCCGATTGCGACGTCGTTGCCCATCACCTGGCAGCAGAGCATGGTCAGCGCCTCGCACTGCGTCGGGTTGACCTTGCCGGGCATGATTGAACTGCCTGGTTCGTTTTCGGGAATGCTGATCTCGCCAAGGCCGCAGCGTGGTCCCGATGCCAGCCAGCGGATGTCGTTGGCGATCTTCATCAGCGCGACGGCCAGCGTCCTGAGCGCGCCGTGTGCGGCGACCAGGCCATCGTGCGCCGCCAGTGCCGCGAACTTGTTGCTTTCCTCGACAAAGGGCAGGCCGCTTTCGCGGGCGAGTTCCGCGCTCACGCGCGCGCCGAAGTCCGGGGCCGTGTTGAGGCCGGTGCCGACGGCGGTGCCGCCGATGGCCAGCGGGTACAGCGAGGCCAGGGCGTCTTCGATTACCGCTTCGGCATGCTCAAGTTGGGCGACGTAGCCGGAAAACTCCTGACCCAGGGTCAGCGGCGTCGCGTCCTGGAGATGGGTGCGGCCGATCTTGACGATGTCCGCAAAAGCTGCCGATTTGGCTGCCAGCGTTGTGCGCAGCCGGGCCAGTGCCGGCAGCAGTGCGCGCGTAATGCCGAGTACTGCGGCCACATGCATGGCCGTCGGGAAGACGTCGTTCGAGGACTGGCCGCGATTGACGTCGTCATTGGCGTGCACGCAGCGCTTGTCGCCGCGTTCGCCACCGAGCAGTTCCGAGGCACGGTTGGCGAGGACCTCGTTGATGTTCATGTTGCTCTGTGTACCCGAGCCGGTCTGCCAGACCGAGAGCGGAAACTCCTGGCGATGGCGGCCGAGCAGGACTTCCTCGGCGGCGGCAGCGATCGCCGTTGCCTTGCTCTCCGCCAACAGCCCGAGCTCGCAGTTCACGCGCGCGCAGGCCGACTTGACGGTGGCGAGGGCGAGCACCAGCTCTTCGGGCAGGCGCTCGCTGGAGATGTCGAAGTGTTCGAGTGAGCGCTGCGTCTGCGCTCCCCAGAGGCGATCGTTGGCGACCTCGATGCTGCCGAACGAGTCCTGTTCCCGGCGCGTCGTGCTCATTGCCGGTAGCGCCGCGGGTGGGGATTGGTGTGCGGGAATCGGCGCATTGCTTTTCTCCTGACTGATGGAAGCGCGAATCATAGCTTCCAGGCGTGGCCACGGCTAGTAAGGGCCAGCCACGGGCTTCGGCCGATTCGTCGCAAAATAAATGTTTAGTTGTCACTTACTAAAAAAATAGGTGCATCTCGACCGGGCGCGTGCTATGGTTACTCCATGGTTAATCGACTGGCACGTTACGAATTCAGCGAACGACTCGCCGACTTGCTCGGCGAGTCGCGGCGCGACCTGCGCTTTCGGGTCACCCTGATGGTCACCGGCGGGCTGGTGGCTCCCGGCCCGCGCGGTCGTGGTTCGCCGCCGGCGACGCCGCAGTACGCGGCGCAGTTGTTGATCGGCGCGATGGCGGCACCGCAGCAGGCGCAGACCATCGAAGCCATCCGCTGCTATGAGGATTTGCGGCCGGCGGTGGTCGCGCCGGGGGGGAATACACCGCGTGTCCTCTTCGGTCCGGCAGTCGCAATGGCCGACGCCGAGGAGCAACCGGCGGCGGCGATTGGCCTGGACGGCATGCGTTTTGGCGAAGCGCTGGCTCAGCTTCTGGAACTGGCCTGTGCCGAGGAGACGCGCGCAATCGTTGCCGGCGAACTTTTTGGCGTCTGGATCAACCGCGGTTGTCCGGTTGCCTCACTGCAATTCAGCGCCTGGTGGCAGGGCCGCCGCGCCGTCTTCAGTCACACCTATGGCCTGGCCCCGGGCGCTGCCCCGCCGGCCTGGCTTGACCCCCAGCGTGGTGGATTGGTCGATCCAGGGCTGTTCCACACCGTTTTCCTGCCGGTCCGCAAATTGATCGAGATCGGTTCGCTTACCACCTTGTCCGATGACAGGAGTAGTCCAATGCTGAACAAACTGGGCAACAAAATGGCCGCCATTGCGAATATGGCAAAACTCGCTGCCAAGACGCCGCACGGAAGTCGCTGGGAGAAGCTTCTCTCGACGCTGGCCTCGGTAAAAGCCTGGTCCGACCAGGTCGACGCGCAGGAAAGCCGCTTGCGCGAAGTCAGCGCCTTCGGCAGTAATCCCGGTGAATTGAAGATGTACACCCATCTCCCCGAAGGGCTGCCGGCGAACGCCCCGCTGGTCGTCGTCCTGCATGGCTGTACGCAGAGCGCCGCCTCCTACAACAAGGGCAGTGGCTGGTCGACGGTCGCCGATCGGCATGGTTTCGCGCTGCTCTTTCCGCAGCAGCAATGGAACAACAATCCGCTGTGCTGCTTCAACTGGTTCCGCCCCGAAGACAACGAACGCGAACGCGGCGAGGCGCAGTCGATCGTACAGATGGTCGACAAGATGGTCGCCGAGCACGGCCTCGATGGTCGCCGGGTCTATGTCACCGGCACCTCGTCCGGTGGCGCCATGACGGCGGTGATGCTGGCCAGCTATCCGGAAGTCTTTGCCGGTGGTGCGGTCATCGCCGGGGTGCCCTACCGCACGGCCAAGGGCTTGCAGGAAGGGCTGGAGAGCATTTTCCAGGGGCGAGTACGTTCTGGCCAGGAATGGGGGGCGCTGGTGCGCGCCGCGTCTGCACACCAGGGGCCGTGGCCGACGCTGTCGGTGTGGCACGGCGATGCCGACACCGCGGTGAAGCCGGTCAATGCCGAAGAGCTCATCAAACAGTGGGCCGACGTGCACGGACTCGACGCCAGGCCAAGCATCGAGATGCGTGTGGACGGCTATCCGCGCCGGGTCTGGCAGGGCGCGGACGGCGAGGAGTTGATCGAGTCCTACACGATTACCGGTATGTCGCACGGCGCGGCGCTCGATCCCGGACCCGAGCCGCATCAGTGCGGCACCGCGGCGCCGTTCTTCAACGCCGTCGGGATTTCGTCGACCCACCGCATTGCCGATTTCTGGGGCCTGCTTGCCGAGCGCCCGGCAAGTGCGCAGGCACCCGGAGTCGTCGAAGGCGCCCGTGCGGCCGCCGCCAGCGCCGCCGGGGCGCGGGCAGCGAAGGCGGCGGCGTCGGCAGCGGAAACGGCAGCGGAGCCTGCTCCGGCGAGCGCCAGTCGTGCCCGCCTGTAGATACCGCTGAGCCCTTGATTCGCGAGGAGCCCTCTGCAGGCGCCGGAAAGGCACATGCGGGGCGCGCTGAAGAGCCGTCGGGGACTGCACATCGCGCCCTGGGTCTCGATGTGCATGGCATCATTTCGGCATCGCTGCAGGCGGCGGGACTGCTCAAGCCGGGCAGCCGGCCACGCAGTTCGGCGCCACTGGGCATCGACGTTCCGGGAATCATTTCCACCGCGCTGGAAGCGGCGGGAGTGCTCAAGGGCGGTGCGCAGCGCTCAGGTCCGTTCAGCCCGTTTAGCCCGGAAACCTTGCGCAGCGCTGGCTGGGAAGGCGCCGGCTGGGATCTGCTGCACGATGATGCGCGTGCTTTTCGCGGTGGGTCGATGCTCTACGGGCATGCTTCGTCAGGCGATTCCGGGGCCGTCGGCGCGCGCGCGCAATCGATTTCGCGGCGCTCTCACGCTCGGTCCGCGGCCGGAGCTGAGCTATGTGCGGCGGCTGGACCTGAACGCTGCGGTCAATGACTACACCAGCGCCAGCTTCAGGGTTCTGGTCGATGGCATCGTCGTCGATGAAGTTACGGCGATCGGCATGGTCCACCAGGAGAACGAATGGCTGCGTCAGTCAGCGCTCGATCTGGCGCGTTTTGCCAACCGTGAGGTGACACTGACGCTCGAGGTGGCGGCCTATTCGAACATCTACAGCACGGTGTATGCCAAGGCCTGGGTGGATCAGGTGACGATCAGCAATACGGTCGATGTTGCGGCGCATTGCTGATGCTGGTGGGCAATACGCCGCGCGGGGCTGCAAGGCTCCGCGCGGTTTTTACGTTCAGCGGTTGGTGAAAGCCGCTTTACGTTTTTCGACGAAGGCGGTCATGCCTTCTTTCTGATCGTCGAGGGCGAAAGCGGAGTGGAAAGCGCGTCGTTCGAAGAGCAGGCCTTCGTTGAGCGAGCTCTCGTAAGAACGATTGATGCACTCCTTGATCATCATCACCACCGGTAGCGAGAAACCGGCGATGCGGGTAGCGGTCGACATCGCCTCGTCGAGCAGCTTGTCGGCCGGCACGACGCGCGAAACCAGGCCTGAGCGTTCGGCTTCCTCGGCGTCGATATTGCGCGAGGCGAGGCACATTTCCATCGCCTTGGCTTTGGAGATGGCGCGTGGCAGACGTTGCGTGCCCCCGGCGCCGGGCAGGATGCCCAGACGCACTTCAGGCTGGCCAAACTGAGCCGTGTCGGCGGCCAGGATGATGTCGCACATCATCGCCAGTTCGCAGCCACCGCCGAGGGCGTAGCCGGCGACTGCCGCAATCACCGGTTTGCGGCAATTCTTGACGCCTTCCCAGTTACGGCTGATGAAATCGCCTTTGTAGGCTTCCATGTACGTCAGCGACTGCATCACCGTGATGTCGGCGCCGGCCGCGAAGGCCTTGTCCGAGCCGGTGATGACGATCGCACCGATATTCTCGTCGGCCTCGTAGGCGGCCAGCGCGTTGCCCAGTTCGTCCATCAGCTCATCGTTGAGGGCGTTCAGCTGCTTCGGGCGATTGAGGGTGATCAGGCCGACTTTTCCACGGACTTCGGCGATGATGTTGACGTAACTCATAAAGGAAATCTCCAGATTCAAAATGGGTGATATTGAGTATCCACGACAAGGTGGGCACTCCTGTTGCTGCGCTTGACTTGGTTGTGCTGCTTGCCGCGACCGCGATCATGAACGCCTTGTGCCGCCGTCGCTTGCTCTGCCGTCATTCTTTCGCTGTACGCGAAGCCTGACCAGAAGCGACGCGGCCGACCTGGACGATTCTCGTCGGGCCGGCCGCGTGATCTACAGCGGGTCAGAAGGCGATCGTCAGGTGCACGGCGCGGTCATTCCCCGGGATACTCCGACTGCTCAGGAAATGTCCATCTGGAACTTCACCGGGCCGCGCGCCGCCTTGCCATTGGCGTCGGTGAACTCGCCGGTCACCGGAGCCTTCTTGCCGTACGGGCTGGTCAGAATGGCGACGTGACCACCATAGAAAGCGACCGACTCGAGACCGTCCCAGCCTTCCAGGAACTTGTTGCCGGCGGTGGCGCAAGCCGGCGTGACCAGGTCGTCCTTGATCGCGTAGTTCTGGTACCACGGCACTTTCAGGTCGATCAGGCTCTTGATGTTCAGCGGCTGGTCGAAGAGTTTCACCGGCAAGCTGCCATCGTCGGCAATAGCGTCCTGGAAGGTATGCGAACTCATGTTGGCGATGGCTAGTGGCAGGTGCACACGTTCCTTGAGCAGCCAGCGGAACAGGGCGGCGGGCGTCTTGCCCGGGTTCATGCCGGTGGCGCGCTGCAGCGAGGCCTGATCGAGCACCTTGACCAGCGGCGTTTCGCGGTCGATGGCCACAAAGCGCATGCCCAGGCTGAGCAGGTAGCCGTTGGCGACCTTGTTGCCGCTCGGCAGGGTGGTGGTGACAAAGTCGTGGTGCATCTGCGGCATGCCGCTGATGGCCTCGCTGTAGGTGCCGTCAACCGGCGTCACGTTGGTGATCAGGGCGTCGCAGACATCCTGCAGCTTGCCCGAGAGGATGTTCATCATGCAGATGTAGCCGCCCTGGCAAGTACCGTTCAAGGTGACTTTCTTGCCGTCGTTGAGCTCCATGATCTTGGCGCAGAGCTCGCGTGTCTGCTCGCAGTCCTCCTCCGGGGTCATCGTCTGCACCTTCTCGGTGGTCATGATGTCCTTGACGACGCGGACGTAGGTCGGAATACCCTCGTTGGCAAAGGAGTGGCTGTAGCTCTTGTTCTCGAAAGGCAGGAAGGCCAGGATATGTACGCCGAGCATGTACGGCGGAACGAGCATGACCGGCTTCAGATCCTTGCGGACCTCGACGCCTTCTTTCAGCGGCAGCACCTGGTAGAGATCAAAGCTGTCTGTTTCGTGAACCAGCTTGTAGTTGGGAGTATCGAAGTGGAAGCCGAACTCGTCGCCAATGGCCTCGATCTGTTCGTTGAAGTTGGCAACCGCTTCCATGATTTCGGCTTCGCGGCGCATGTAGCCGCCGAGCTTCTCACCGTCGGAATTCAGGATCGTGTTCAGATAGGCACGGGTGCCTTCTTCAATCTGGTCGAAAGCGTAGTCGGCCATCTTCTCCTGCATGCCGGCAGATCCCTTGCGGGCCAGGCCGACACTATGTTCCATGACCTCGAAGCTTTCCAGCATGCTCATCGGGTTGTCGCGTGCGGCGGTCATGGCGATGTGCGCGGCAATGAACATATTGTCATTGAACTCGCCGACTTCGCGGTTGGAAGCGCGCGTCATCGCCAGCATGTATCTCCACCAACTCGTGGTGAAATCCGGCATTTCCCGTAGCAGTGAATACATATCCTTACCTCCAGCAATAAAATGAATCAAAACGAGCCAGCCCAAGCGGGGCGGCCCACGCGTACCCTGATCCCGCCGGCAGTCCTGATCGTAGTGGTGGACTGAGCGCGGAAAGCGATCCTGTTGGTCCTTGTTGCCAAGCTGCGAACGCGCACGGCCTGTCTCGCCAGCGTCGGTCGGTCTCAGCCGCTGTGGAATGGGGCTGAAACGACCACTAAAACGAGCGCCATCCCGCACCGCACAATTCATTCTACTCCTCTGGGCCGGATTTGTTCACCCCCCCGACACTAATGGCTAATATTATCCGATAGATGGCAAAAAAGACCACAGCAGCAACGTTCCAGCACTTATACCTGCGCGGCAGAGGGCTTGCCACGGGTCGAGTCGGCAGCGAAAGTGGCCATGCGTGGCTTTTCGCTGTTGCCCGTGATGGCGTTATATAGTATTGGTATGTTGCGCTGCGATGCCGGTGCTCGCGGCGCGGCTTTCAATCGAGCTGCTTGCTGGCGCAGCCCGGGTTGATGGGCCGCGCTGCTGCAGTGCGGCAATGCCGCGCCTAGGCATATCTCCCGGCGGCAGGTCAGGCCGGCCTGGCGCGTGCAGCGAGTTGCGCTCGCCGCGGATGTGCCGGGGAGTCAGTTCAAATTGAGGGGCTGCTGCGCTTCGGTATGTGCCCCCGGGTTTCGTCACAGGGAGGAGAAAATGCTGCAATTAGCGACGCTCATCAAACACCACGCGCAGTTTCGGCCGGATCAGGTCGCTGTCGTCTTCGAGCAGGATCGTCTCACCTGGCGCGAGTTCGAGGGGCGCGTCAGCCAATGCGCTCGTCTGCTGACCTGGCTTGGCGTGCGCAAGGGCGACCGCGTGGCGACCGTCTTGTCGAACTGCCGCGAATTGCTCGAGGTGTACTGGGCCGTGCCGTCGATCGGCGCCGTCCTGGTGCCGCTCAGCCCCTTGCTGATGCCCTCCGGTCTCGCCAGTCTGCTGCGTGACTCGGGTGCCAATTGCCTTATCACGCAGCGCTCGGTGGCGTCGATGCTCGATCAGGTGCGTGCCGAGCTGCCCGACCTGGCTGCCGATCACGTGTTGATGGTTGACGGTCCGACAGCCGATTACCCCGACTACACGTCGCTGCTCAAGACCTGTCCGGAAGGCGGCAGCGAGCTCGTGCGGGTCGGCGCCGACGATATTTTCAACATCATGTATACCAGCGGCACGACCGGACTGCCGAAAGGAATCATCCACAGCCATTTCGTCCGCTCGATGTACGGCACCTTGTTCGCGTCTGCCTGGCGGATGACTTCGGAGTCGGTGGTGCTGCACACCGGTGCGATCGTCTTCAACGGCGCCTTCGTGACCCTGATGCCGTGCTTTTATCTCGGCGCGCGCTACCTTCTGCAGCGCCAGTTCGATGCTGAAGAAGCGATCGAAATCATCGCCCGCGAGCGCGTTACCCACACCATGATGGTGCCGGCGCAGATCATCGCCGTGCTCAATGCACCGAATTTCTCGCCCGAGAAGCTGGCCTCGCTGGAAATGATTCTCTCGCTCGGTGCGCCGCTGTACCAGGAGTACAAGGACCTGCTCAATCGCCTCTTGCCCGACCGCTTCTACGAACTTTACGGCCTCACCGAAGGTTTCTGGACCATCCTCGACAAGACGCAATCGCTGCGCAAATCGGGTTCGGTGGGCCGGCCGCCCGCGTTCTACGAGATGCGCATCGTTCGTGAGGACGGCAGCGACGCACCGGCCGGCGAAGTCGGCGAGATCGTCGGCCGCGGACCTTCCCTGATGGGCGGCTATTACGGTCGCCCCGACTTGACCGAACAGGCGATTCGCGACGGTTGGCTATTTTCCGGCGACCTCGGCTATCGCGACGGCGAGGGCTATCTCTACCTCGTCGATCGCAAGAAGGACATGATCGACAGCGGCGGCGTCAAGGTCTACCCGAAGGATGTCGAGGAAGTCGCCGCCCGCCACCCGGCGGTCAGGGAAGTCGCCGTCTTCGGCGTGGCGCACGAAAAATGGGGCGAAACACCGGTCGCTGCCGTCGTCCTGAATAGCGGCGCCTCGATCACCGCCGCCGAACTGCGCGACTGGATCAACGAACGCGTCGGCGCCCGCTACCAACGCCTGCACGCCCTGCAGATCATGGACGACTTCCCGCGCAACGCCGCCGGCAAGACGCTGAAGCGCGAAATGCGCGACGCTTATCAGGCGGCAGCAGGCTAGGCCGGCTGAAGTGCTTGGCTCACGCCGCGCTGATCACCGGCGCGGGCTACGTCTTCGGGGTCGTCATTGCGCGCGGAGTCAACAGACAATCGCCGTGCGCTGGCGGGGCCCCATGGCGAGCAAGAAGAACTCTTGGCTCAGGGCTGCTGGCCCTTCGCCGCTTCCACTCCGGCGGTATTGTCCAGCAGACTCCGGGTGGCAATTTGCAGGAAGGCTTCGAGCCTGCCTTTCAGCTCCGGGGCGAGGTCGAGCGGGATGCGTTCGGCTTTCGGATCGGCACCCAGCTGGTAGCTGTAGAGGCGCGGCTCGAAACCCTTGGGCTCGATCAGGATGCGCTGCGGGGTGACCAGGGCGACGGTCTGATCGCCGCCCGAGGGCTTGATCACGCCGATGCCGAGGTCGCCTTCCGGCAGATTGAGCAGGTCGCGTCCCCAGCACTGATGGCGTACCGTGCCGCCAAGGCGGCCCATGATCGTCGGCACCACGTCGACCTGCGTGCCGACGTGGTGATTGTGGCTGCCGAATTTGTCCTGAATTCCCGGAGCGATCAGCAGCAGCGGCACATTGAAGCGGAAGAGATCCATTTCGGTCAGTTGCTGGTCGCTGCCGAAGCCATGGTCGCCGACCACGACGAACAGGGTGTGCTTGTAATACGCCGACTTGCGGGCTTTCGCGAAGAACTCGCCGAGCGCCCAGTCGGCATAGCGCATGGCGGTCAGGTGTTCGCTGAAAGTGCCGCGATCGGTCACCGGCCTGACCGGCAGATCTTTCGGCAGCGCGTAGGGAGTGTGGTTGGAAAGAGTCTGCACCAGCGCATAGAAAGGCTTGTCGGCAGGCAGCTTGTCGAGCTCGGCGGCGGCGCGGTCGAACATGTCCTGATCCGAAACGCCCCAGGTCGGGTCCATATACACCGGGTTGACGAAATCTTCACGACCGATGAAGCGGGTCATGCCCTGGTTGCTGAAGAAGCCGGACTGGTTGTCCCACTGGAAGTTGCCGTTGTACACGTACAGGTTGTCGTAGCCGCGCGCGCTGAGCAGCTGCGGCAGACCGGAGAACCTGTGCGCGCCTTCCGGGGTGCGCATCAGGTACTCGAAGCCGGGCAGGTTCGGAAAACAGGCCATGGTGGCGAACATGCCCTGGTGGGTGTGCGTACCATTGGAGAAGAAGCGGTCGAAGAGCAGGCCTTCTTTGGCCAAAGCGTCGAAGTGCGGGGTGATGTCGCCCGTGCCGCCCAGCGCGCCGACGAAACGTCCGGCGAAGCTTTCCATCAGAATCACCACCACGTTGCGAATCGGCAGCGTACGCTCGGCGGGTGGAGTGAAGTCACGGCGGATCGCCGCGCTGTCGGCGTCGACCAACTGGTCGTGCGGCGTGAGCAGCAGTTGGCGTACGGTCTGCAGCGCCTGTTCGTCGGGCATGGTCGCTTGCCAGGTATTGCTACGCTGCGAGGACATGCTGGCCTCGGCTGCGGAAAGCAGCGTCAGCGAACCGTTCAGGCCCAGCTGATTGGCGAACATCGAATTGGTGGTATAAGCGTCACCCCAGCGCAGCGGCGGACCCTGACGCAGGTGGCCGCGGGCGGCGACCACGGCAAGCAGTGCGCAGAGGAGGAACAGGCCGGTTCGCCAGTACCAGGTCGGTGCGGCGTAGCTCGGCTGCGGCTGCGATGCCTCTGGCGCCGCCGGGATTGCCGGCCGGCTGAGCCGATCGAGGCCCTTGAACAGTCTGGCCAGCAGCCAGGTGGCGGCCGCCCAGGCCAGCAGGTAGCGGCCAACCGGGAAGCCGTTCCACAACATGCTTCCCACCGTGGCCAGGTCTTCCTCGAAATACTGGAACACCAGGCCGTTCAGGCGCTGGTGGAATTCGCGGTAGAAATCCAGTTCGCTAATGCCGAGCAGCAGAGTGAAACTGGCGAAGGCGGTCAGCCACCCGCGCAGCAGGCCGCGGGCGGCCATGGCGCGGATGCTGAGCAGCGCCAGCAGCAGCGGCGTGAGCGCATAGACCACCAGGCGCACATCGAAACGCAGGCCATTGTAGAAAGCCTCGATGAAGGTCGCCGTCGGAGTGCTGCCGATCAGTTCGCGGTTGTAGACCAGCAGCGCCAGGCGCAACAAGGTGTACAGCGTGAGCAGCGCGGCGGCGCTGAGGAGGGTGAAGGCGAGGTGACTTCTTCAGGGTCGGCTGGCTGATGCGGCGGCTGAGCGACGGCTTGCGCCGGGTGAGGGTGGCGGTCATGGTTGCCTGAAAATTCAGAGTTTCAGAATGAGGCGGGGCGGGCGAGTTTCAGGATGCGCTGGCGCCCCTGTTCGGCCAGCAGGTAACTGCCGGCAGCGAGCGGAATGATGGTCTGCGCGGAACGCAGGTGGGTCAGGATGACCTGCAGCTTGCCGCTGGTGTCGAGCAGCAGCACGCGCGCCATGTGCGTTGCGTCCTCGGTGATCCACAGGCCATCGGCAGTGCATTGTACAAAACCGGGTGCGTTGAGGCCATCGGCGACGACGATGTCCGGGCCTTTGGCCTGCCATTGTTTGACCCAGCCCTGGCGCTTCTCGGTATAGAACAGCCGGCCGTCGGCGCACAGGCTGACGCCCTCGCCATCGTCCAGCCCGTCACGAAGCACGCTCAGTTCACCGCTGTCGGGGGTAAAGCGCAACAGGCGGCCCGGCCGCGCATCCTCGATGGCGTAGAGCACCTGGCCGTCGGTGGCGATGCCCTCGATGCCGTTGCCCTCGAAGAGAGTCTCGGTCTGGCCGTTGCGCAGCCACAGCACCGGCAGCTTGCCGCCTTCCTGGCCGGTCACCAGGCCGCCACGGAAAATCACCTGGCCGTCCGGTTTGGAGAGCCCGCTGAGTATCTCGGTGAGGTTGCCGTCGGACGTCAGTTTGAGGATCTTGCCCTTGCCGCTGGCGATCTCCTGGCTGATGTAGAGGTCGCCCTGGCCGTCCAGCGCCAGCGCGCTGACCATGGTAATCTCGTCGCGATAGACCTGCACCTCCCAGCCCGCCGCGGCAGTCACCGGGTAGAACTGCCGCCAGCTGGCATAGATCAGATACAGCGTCAGGGCGGCGCCGAAGACGGCGAGAGCAGCGCGCCAGTAAGGCTTCAGGAGCAAGGACATGCTTTCGTGTTTCCTTCGTATTCAGTATCTGAAGTCGCATCGGCGATCGCAGGCTGGCGTTGTCGCCAGATCTTGCCGGCCTAACGGTCATGACACGTGGCGACACCCCAAGTCATGAAAGTCATGTTTCCCTCTTCTGACCCTTCTCCCGCGAGGGGAGACGGGAGTTTCGTGAGTCGCGTGCGCGACTTTCACATTAAGTGGTGTCAATGATGGGTGCAAAAACGACGGTCGCTGCGACTCTGTCGAAATTTCTTGGTGGTCGCTCCTTTGATCCACGTTAATGCACGCGAAGTCGCGTGGGAGCGAAGATAGCGAGCGAGAATTACGGGAAGCTTAGGGGCAAGTGCTTACTGCTGATCCGGCGTGGACACAAAACCTGCGCTAATGCTGGACAGCGGACAAGATCCGCATTCCTGCCGCCAGATGTTCTCCATGCACCCTACCCTTAATGTGAAAGTCGCGCATGCGACTCACGAACCTCCCTTCTCCCCCTGCGGGAGAAGGGCCGGGAGAAGAGGGGGGACGGTCATGACTTTCATCATCCGGGGTATCTCGACTGTCATGACCGTTAGCTCGCGATTCGACAATCGGGGTGACGCCGCGCGCGGCGTCTTCGCTCAGGCAGCAGGAAGACCAGCCCGCCAGTGCGGGGGTGCGCAAAGCGCATTGCCACAGGCCGCTGATCTGCAGATGTCGCAGCCTCCATCCGTCGTCCCGTCGCCCAGGCCAGACTGCGGCCCAAAAATCGCCGCAGCCGTGTTTTTCGATCCGGCCAAAAAGCGCTGGCCGCGTCTCCGCCTGGGCATGCTGCTGGTCGGTGTCGACCTGACCCTGCTCCTCGGCGGACTTCTGCTCAGTATTCTGGCCGCGCCGGTCTTGCCGGCGCTGCATCTGCCGACCGCCGGCTTTCTGCCACACGGCGCGCACGCCGTGCCGGATATCCCGGCGCTCGCTCCCGAACAACCCACGACGCGCCGCGAACGCGTCTTGCGTAACGAGCAGCTCAAACTCGCCCGCGAGCGTGAGCGCACCCTGCGCCACCTGCTGCAGCCGGCCTGCGCGAACGCCGCGGACGTGGATCACCAGCCCTTGGCGATTGGCTTCTTCGTCAACTGGGACGACGCCAGCATGAGTTCGCTGAAGGAGAACCTCGGCAGTCTGGATACGGTGATCGCCGAGTGGCTGCATCTGGTGTGCGCCGCAAGAGGCCGTACCCGGCGCACTGCCAAATTGGTTACGCCGCGCATGGCAGTCATCAAAGTGACCGGCCTCGTGGCTCTGGGCGGCTTGATCTTCGGCTGTGGTCTGCCGGGGTGGGCGATCGTGCGCTGGGTCTTCAACTTCATCGAGAAGAACCGGGATTTCGGGGATCGATGAGGCGGCCAAGGAGGTGAAGGAGGTGCTGTGATGGGGGCGTGGGGGCTCCGCGAGACGCAGCCTCGCGAGAAAAAAGTGGCAGTGCTACTGCTGAATCACCATTTCCGCGGGCGCCTGTTCAACCCGTAACCCGAGCCCACGCACTTCGCCTTCTTCCGTCTCAGCCCGCACACGAAGGGTACAGGGCCCCTCAAGCACAAAAGGCGAAAACACAATCACGGACTGAAGCGCCAGAATCCCGTCCTTGGTCATTGCGTCATCTTCAGGCACATCTACCGCTGCGGACAACTGTACATCGTCTAAGGTGATTTCTACGGAGCTTCATACCGTTGTATGCGATACTTTCAGTAGATTATGAGGTTGGAGGTATTGCTGATGAAGGCCGCCACGGTAGCTGAAAGCAAGGTTTCTCTTGAAGCCGTCCACATTGAAGATATCCGGCTTGCTTCGAGCAAGATGACGGGAGCGGACCGTAGGGTGTTTCAGGCGGAGATGACGCTGAAATACTGCGGGGGCAATCCTCGGCGTGCAGAGGACGTTTTCGGATGGAGTCGGCAGACGGTGCAGCTTGGCCTTCATGAGAAACGTACGGGGATTGTTTGTCTGGGGCTGCACGCGTTCCGCTGCGGCGCGAAATCGTGGGAGGAGAAACACCCGGAGGTGGCGCAAGCTCTCTGGGAACTGGCGGAAAGCCATGCCCAACAAGATCCGACTTTTCGCACGACTTTGTCATTTACCCGCTTGACGGCCGAGGAAGCCATCAAGCAGTTGCGAGCGCGGGGTTTTGCCGACGACGTGCTGCCGTCACGAAGCGGCATGTCGAAAGTACTGAACCGAAACGGGTACCGGCTGCGTCCGGTGCTCAAGGCCAAACCCCAAAAAAAGTCCCCGAAACCGACGCCATCTTCGCCAATATCCGGGAGCATGACCGAGATTGCCAAGGCGAGGCCGTCATGCGCGTAAGCATGGACTGCAAGGCGACGGTGAATATTGGCGACTACTCGCGAGGTGGCAAGACGCGGGGCGACAACCAAGCGGCGGATCACGACATGGGATGCGAAGAGAAACACACACCGTTTGGTGTCGTCGACGAAGACAGTGGGCGGCTCCATTTGTCTTTCGGAAGCTCGGCGAAGACCAGCGATTTCATCATCGACAGCCTCTACGCGTGGTGGGAGAGTCAAGCGTCCGAGGAGTGTGCTCGCGTCACACACATCCAAATCAAGGCGGATAACGGGCCGGAGAGCAATGGCCGGCGTACGCAATTTCTCAAGCGAATCGTCGAGTTTGCCGATCACACCGGGAAGTCCATCCGCCTCTTGTACTATCCGCCGTACCACAGCAAATACAATCCGGTGGAGCGTTGCTGGGGAATCCTGGAAAAGCACTGGAACGGCGCCAAGCTCACCGACACCCAAACGATGTTGGAGTGGGCAAAGAGCATGACGTGGAAAGGCATTCATCCCGTCGTCGAACTGAGCCGCACGGTCTATGAAAAAGGAATCACCGTGGCCAAGGATGCCATGCAAGCTGTCGAGTCCAGGCTGGCACGAAACCCACTTCTACCCAAGTGGGACATCCTGATCCGACCGGCTTGCACGGTATGAAGATCCGTAGAAATCACCTAATGTGCCTTCAATCAGCACATCCTCGTCCTTCAGGAGCCTCACCGTAAGCTTCGCAAACGGCCTTTCAGCAGGCGTAAGGACATTCATCGCCACGCAAAGCTTTGATCCTAGCAGCCTGTCGGACTTTCCCTGCGCCAGATCCAGATATGATATAATCATACCTCTTCGAGCAACCGGGTCGTCGCATGTCCAAGTTTATCGTCGCTGACCGCCAGACCGACTATCTGCTACCGCCGTCGGTAGACGACTGGCTGAACCAGGATCACCTGGCGCGATTCATTGTTGAAGTGATCGACCAGCTCGATCTCTCCAAGCTGACGCGCGAGTACGCGGGGCGCGGATCGAAAGCCTACCATCCGGCCACCCTACTGGGGATTCTGGTCTATGGCTACATCACGGGTATTTTCTCCAGCCGCAGGCTGGAGCAGGCAACCTACGACTCGATAGCCTTCCGCTTCATCGCCGCCAACCTTCATCCCGATCACGACAGCTTGGCCACCTTCCGCCGACGGTTCCTTGACGAACTGAGCGACCTGTTTCTGCAGGTCCTGAAAATGGCCACGGAAATGAAAGTGCTCAAGGTGGGTAACATCAGTCTTGATGGCTCGAAGGTCGAAGCCAACGCCTCGCGGCACAGTGCGCTATCGCACGGGCACATCGAAAAGCTGGAAGTCCAACTCAAGGCCGAGGTTCAGGAATTACTGGCGCTGGCAGAACAGGCGGATCAAGCCGATATCCCGACGGGAGTCAGCCTGCCCGAGGAACTCAAGCGTCGCGAAGATCGGCTGACCGCCATGGCCGCCGCCAAGGCCAAGCTTGTCGCTCGGGCCGAGGAGCGCTTTCAGCGCGAGAAAGCCGAGTACGACGAGAAAATGGCCCGCCGTGCGGCCCGAGGCGACCGGCAAGAAGCTCGGTGGCAAGCCCCCCAAGGCTCCCGAGCCCGGACCACGGGACCGTGATCAGATCAATCTGACCGACGAAGAGTCCCGCATCATGCCGGTCGCCGGTGGCGGCTTCGAACAGGCCTACAACGCCCAGGCGGCGGCCGATGCGGCAACGATGCTGATCGTCGCCACCGGGGTCACGCAGGCTCCCAACGATAAAGAGCAGGTCGAGCCGATGCTGGCCACCCTCAAGGCCCAGGCCGAGGTGCTCGGCGCCGTGGAATGCCTGATCGCCGACAGCGGTTACTGCAGCGAGAAGAACATCAAGGCGTGTGAGGCGGCCGGTATCGAGCCCCTGATCGCCGTCGGACGCGACGAGCATCATCCGGATTGGCGGGAGCGCCACAGCGAGCCGGCCCCCTTGCCCGACAATGCCACGCCAGTACAGGCGATGCCCCATCGGCTGAAGACCAAGGATGGACGAGCGCGCTACGCCTTACGCAAGCAGACGATCGAGCCGGTCTTCGGGATCATCAAATCGGTGATGGGCTTTCGCCGCTTCTCCCTGCGCGGCTTGAAGAAGGTCACCGGCGAGTGGACGCTGGTTTGCCTCGCCTGGAATTTGAAGCGCTTGGCCGTATTGCGCCCACAGTAGGGAAAATGAGGGGAAATCCCTCGGAAACGCTCGAAAAGCAGGAGAAATCCGGCTTTTTTTTTTCACATGGTGAAACGCGCAGGCTTTGCCGACGGGTAGTCCAACAGGCTGCTAGATTCCTCTGTTAGCTGCTTCCAGCAGGTAAGAAAGGCGGCGGCAAGCCGAAGCGCCGCGCGCTTTTCGGTCTCGCCGCGAGGATCTTGCTGACGATGTAGCGGACCAACGCCGGCCAGCGGCCGGTTTCGGCAACTGAGGCGCGGTTGCCAGAACATGGTCAAGACCCTTGCGGATGTTGGCGATCATTGCCTTGATCTGATCTCACGCCGCATGGGAAATCGTGAGCAGCAGACGCGACTGGCCGGCGTGCTGGGTCAGGCGGGCGACGCCAGCGAGCAACATCGGGCGGCTGGTGATCGCCTCCAGGCGCGCCTTTGGGTGCGCCAGGCGAACGTACCAACTCCACCAGTTGTAGATCAAAGCCACGGCGCGCGCCGAAAGGTTGCAACGTTCCAGATCATGCGTGGTGTAGCCGCCCCAGCCCCACTGATTTTTCAGTTCGTCGAAGCCGTTCTCGCAATCCGCCCGATCGCGGTACAGCTGACCCATGGCTTCCAGCGAGTAATCGGCATTGGTGACCAGGACCGAATATTCCCAGAGTTTGGCCTTGTCTGAACCCTCGGCGAACGGCAGCTCTTGCTGCGGACTCTCCTTACTCGTTTCAGCTCCCGGGCTGGACTTGACTCGCCGGCGCAGGACGACCACCCGTCGCTCACAACTCCAGCCAGTCAAGCGGAGCTTGCCTTCGACGGCGTCGAAGCCTTGGTCGACGCTCTGCCAGTCGCCTCGCTGCCAGAGCCGCTCGATCAGGCGCTTGACCCCGGCGGTCTGTCTGAGTTTGAAGAGGTACGGCTGCTCGATCTCTTCCATCGCGGCCATCACGCCTTCGTTGCCAAAGGCGTTGTCGCCTCGCACCAGGGCAGGACGCTCTTCGGGCGCGAGCCGATCGAGCAGCAAGCGCAGACGGGGCAGGCTGTGTTTGGCGGCCGTGCTCTTTCCGCCTTGGACTTCCACGTCGAGCACCAGGCGAACGTTGCCGATCCAATAGGTATGCAGGGTGTGACTTGGCCGGCCTGGCTTGGTCGGGTTGTAGCCGATCTCAGCGCCGGCCTGGTGGCCGTAGAGCAGTTTGACGGTGGTATCGGCGTCGAGGATCCAGGGCGTACGCAGGGCTTCGCCCGTGCTTTCGGCCAGAGCCGCGTCCATCCAGGCGCTGCTCTTTGTCAGCTGTACGGCGCGGGCTGCGCGTTCTTCATCATGGCAGCGCTTGGCCTGTTCGGGGGCCAGATGCGCCAGTGCGCGGCGCAGGCTTTCGTCGCTGACGATCTTGGTCATGCCGAGGAGCTCTGGCGCGACGGCGTCGCCACGCAGCCCGGTCACGTGCGCATAGCGCCGCTGCCCATCCAGTATCGAGAGCAGCCAGGTGCCCAGGATATTGACCACCGTCGGCGCGTTGGGGCTGCTGTAGTTCGTCGGACAGCTTTCCTTCCAGCGGGAGAACAGTCCGGAGACTTCGAGGAACTCGGCAAAGAAGGCCAGCTGGCCCAAAGCCGTCGCGCTGCCGCCTTCGTCCCACCGGACATGAAACCGGCCGCCCGGCGTTGCCACGCACATTCCCACCGCCGATTGCCCCACTTCCTGCAAGGCGGTACCCACCGCCTTGACGATCCCTTTTTGCTCAAAATTCATCTCACCCATCGGGTGACCCTCCTCATTGGCCGCAAACCCTTGTCAGGGCTGAGTTTGCATCACTTGTCGAGGGTTCAACTGAGGAAAATAGGTTGATAGCGTTGCAGGGAAGGTCGGCACAAACAGCTTCCCGCTATAGACCCCTATATAGGAATGTTTTCCGCCCACTTCGTGCCGAATATCGTCGCAGAAAACCGTCTGAATGTGACGGTCCATTACGTGGCCTTGCTTGCGGCCAGACTCTCTTGCCGGCGAAGTGCCTCATCGAGAGTGTTCATGTTGATACCCAAAGCGACGCACAGGCGACGACAAGTCTCGATGGACAAATTCTCAGTACCACGCTCGATGCGTGCGACGTGTGACTGGCTTGTTCCAAGATCGGCGGCTAGTCGCGCCTGCGACCACCCCTTCCGGAGCCGAAGCGTGCGGACCGTGTCGCCATCTCCCCCATGGAACGAATCCGCAACCCACTTTCGGGCCTGTTCGAGCGCGGCACGCCGCTGTTCGTTCTTGCTCCAGCTACCGACGAGATCTTTGATCGCTGTGTGCTTGGCAGGCGTGTCAACCCTGGGGATCGCGTGATCTTCAAATCGAAAGATGACGCACGGCTGTGCGACAGAAGTGGCTTCGCAAGTCCCTTCTGGGCCGGCAACCCGCTTTTCAAAGGTTTTCGTACGCTGTGAGGATGCGGCGACTGAGTTCATGGTCAGCTTCATAATTGAATTCCCTCGGTACGATTCCCAGCACATGATAGTGCCCCTTCCCTGGAAGGAAGGCGTAAACAATCCGGTACCTGACAGCCCTGACGCATGACCCAGCCGAATCAGGCTCATTTGCCGGTAACGCCCGCTTTTGCGGTCGAGGCGGTCAGATTGCGGTTGGCTGGCGGCAAAGAAAGGACGGGGGGGATGGAGTCAGTCAGGAGGATGTCGAAAGGTTTTTTGGACTTCGCTACGATCGCCAGGCGAGCCTTTCCGGACGCGGCGTACGCCGCGCTTGAGAGGATGTTTCGGTGACGCCTGGGTGAGCTCACTCAAGTTGAAGCAGGAATGGCTCGGCGAGGAGCACGCGGATGCGTGCTGGGTCGAGCCAGGGGGCGGCGCAGGAGCTTCGGATGAAGGCGATGGCACCGCGCACGCCGAGTTCCTGATAGAGGTCGCGTAGCTGTCGGGTGAAGCGTGCCAGGGTATTGAACACATGCGCCAGGCGCATCAGGAGGTGATAGCCCTGCATGGCATTCCAGTCGAGGGCAAAGGCATGCTCGTAGTGGTAGCCCTGGTGCTTCTCGACCAGGAAGCCCGCTTCGATGCCCCAGCGCTGGCGGGCGCCGAGGTTGCAGCGCTCATGGACATTGTTTTGGCTGAGCGGCTCGCTGGAGAGCCAGGCGTGGCGCCCCGTTTTGGTCACGGTCGCGGCCTGTTGATCGATCCACTCCCAGCTTTCCTCACAGACCACCACGTGCAGTTTGAGACGCTGACGCCCGTTCGAACCAAAGGCATAGTCGATGGCGTTGACCCAGATGAAGCGTTGTCGGCGTCGTCCCCAGCAGCGCTGCACGGCTTGCGGCTTCAGGGCATGGAGCGCGCGGAACTCCTGCCAGACCGTGGACAAATCCTTGTCCTTGAGCACGATCATGAACTGCCAGTGGGCGCGCAAGCAGCGCCGCATCACCGGCCCGTTGGCGTAGAGGCCGTCGAGCAGGAGCAGGATCGGCAGGCGGGGGAACAGCGTCTTGAGCCGGTCGCTCAAGCGCACAAAGCCGCGCAGCTCGCAGTCCTGCTTTTGCGCTTCGGGTTCGCCCAGCGCGTGTTCGAGGAACTCGCTGAGCAGTGGGATGACCAGGCCGTTGTGGAAGGCAAAGCTGGCCTCGAGGACGTAGACGAAGTACTGGGTGTGGCGGGTTTCCTCCTTGCCGACGGTGCGCTGCAGGAGTTCCTCCGCCCAGAGGGTGTCGCCGGCGAGCTTCTGTGAGCCGTCTATGGCGATGGGGTAGCAGTGGTTGATCAGATAGCGGCGGAAGCTCTTGCCGCGGATCAGCCGCCTCACCAGATCGACGTGGGCCTGTTCGAGCTGTTCAAGGTCAATGTCGCGCAACAGCCGAAACAGGGTGTCGGCGTGTGGCAGGGTATCGATCTCCGGGAACAGCAGGTGGAGGTTGGCCATGAACTGGGGACGGGATATTTCGCGGTTGGTCTCGCGCCGGGAGGAGAACTGAAAGACGAACATCAGCAAGCCGTAGAGCAGAAGCACGGTCAGCTTGTGCCGGCGCTTTTTGGGATCTCTCGGGTCGGGAATTTGTTCCAGTTGAGCGAGCAAGGCGGGCAGCTCTTTGCGCAGGAGGCGCATCTGTTTGCTCACGGCGTCCTCGCGGTGTTCCTCGTTGTTACGTCCTGCGCTGATTTAGAGCCCTCGGCCCAAGCTTTTCGAGGTTGAAACGCTGGCCGAGTCCCACGCTGCGACGGGAACATCTATCCCGGCGGCAGCGTGGGATGAAGGCGCTACCGAGGCGGCAGCGGCGTGGTCCGCCAGGGGGCTTCGGGATCGTACAGATTCATCTGCCGCTGGTGGTAGCGGCGCAGCTGTACGAAGTAACGGCTTTCGCATGCGACGGCGAGCTGGTTAAGGAATTCACTGAGCACTGCCGCGCTTTCATCGGAGAGCCCATCGGGGAACAACGGGAGAGCAGAGCGGCGGCTCATCGCAATTCCTCGATCGCCAACTGCAAGAGATCGTCCGGCAGATGATTGAGGCCGCGTGGTACCGCCAGGCGCATCGCCGTGCGCAGAATTCTCCCGGCGTGCCGCGGTAGCCCCTTGCTGGCCTGCCGCAAGATCTCCAGACCCGAATCGCTGAGCAGCGTATGCGTGCAACCGGCGCTCTTCAGGCTGTGCTGGATCAGTTGCGCAAAGCGCTCGCGTTCGAGCACCGGTTTGAGCTGCACGCGTACCTGAACGCGCCCGGCCAGCGCCGCATACGGCGCCCGCTCCAGTGTTTGCGCCAGTGCCGGATGGCCGATCAACCAGACCGACATCACATCGCGTGTATCAAAAGCGAAGTTGAGAAAGGCCGGCAAATCGCGGAAGAACTCCAGCGGCAGATTCTGCGCCTCGTCGATGATCCATACCGGCACCAACTGGCGGCCATCGACCAGTTGCAGGATGCGCTCCTTCAGATCGCGCCACAGCTGCGCCCGCCGATAGCCCGCTTCCACTCCCAGAGCGCGCGCCAGACCGCGATAGATATCGAGCCGCCCGAAATCCGTCTCCGCCTGATAGATCACCAGGTGGCGATGCGGATTCAGGCCGCGGGTCAGCTGGCGCAAGGCGGCCGTCTTGCCCACTCCCGGTTCGCCGGTGATCAGGCCGACTCCGGGCGAGTGCAACAACCAGGCGAAGCGCTCCGCCAACAGCCCCAGCGCACCGTCATCCCACAACTCGGCCGCTTCCTTGCCCAGCGGCGAATGCCGCAAACCAAAGTGTTGCAAGTCCATTTCACTCCCCCTTGCAGTCGTAATATTGCTGATAGATCAGCTCGATCAGATTCGGGCCGCTCTTCGTCGGGGGCGCTGGGTCAGTGTTCGCCGGGTCCGGCTGGCGTCGCCGACGTGTGGCGTTGGCCAGTGCATCGAGCGGCGTCGCCGCGCCGATCGCTTTCCCTTCCTCGTCCTCGACGCCGATCACTACCTCGGTATGCGGATCGACCACCAGAGACACCGTTTGACCGGAGAGCTCGAACGGCACCTCGAAGCGTTTGCCGTGATACGACACCGTGCCATCCTTGCGCACCAGACGGCTGACGCGATGCCGGAACAAGAGATCGAGCTTCGCCGCCAACGGCCCGAGCGGGCGAATCCTGGACAGGTCCTGCTGGTAACGTGCCAAAGGGCTGATGCCGTCCAGACTGGCATGCGGGCGGCGGTGATAAACCTGCTCGAGCCAAGCCCACAAACGCGCGTTGAGATCGTCCAGGCTGGCGATATGGCGCTCGTCGAGTTCGCTGAGAAACTGATCGCGGCAGGTACGGTGCCAGCGCTCCAATTTGCCCTTGCCCTCGGGCGCGTACGGCCGGCAGTGAATGAGATGGATGCCCAGCCGGGCGCAGATCCCCTGCAAAGTTTCGGCGCGATAGGCGGCGCCATTATCAACGACCAACTTGAGCGGAATGCCGCGCCTGAGCACCGCCTGCTTGAGCACGCCTTCGATGTCCAGAGCGGTCTCGCCAGGGCAGAAGGCGCTGTGCGTGAGCAACCGGGAAGCGTCGTCGAACAGTGAGACGAGATAGCTCTTGGCGAGTTTGCCGCCGATCGGGACGCGTGGGCCGTGCATCACGTCGCCATACCAGATCGCCCCCGCGGTCGCGGCGACAAAGCTGCGTTTCTCTTCCGGCAGGCTGGCCGAGCCGCTGATTCGTGACAGACCGTGCTGCTGCAGCAGACGGTGAATGGTCGAGCGGGCGAGGCCGCCACGGGCGACGGTGCCGGCCGCTTCGAGCAATTGGCGAATCTGGCACAGCGAGCGCCGCGGGTTGTCGCGCTTGGCGGCAAGAATGGCGGCCTGGGTGGCGGCGGAGAGCTTCGATTGCCCGCGGTCGGCGCGTACCTTGGGCGTCAGCCCATCGAGCTTGTGGAGGCGCCAGGCGTAGTACCAGGCCTGAATCGTCTTCTCGCTCAGATGCCGCCGACGGGTGCCGGGAATGGCGTATTCGCGGCTGGCCAGCTCGCGCAGAATCTGTTGCAGTTCTCCCCGCTCCAGCCGCTCGCGGCTAATCAGCGGACCCAGGACGGACAGGCGAAACAGGGCTTTCGGATCAATCGGGTTCATGACCACTCCTTGTGATAAATCGGAGAGGTGATCAAACCAGAAGGACCCGGATAATGACAGGAGCAAACTGTGTGGGGACCCCGCCCGGGCGGGGTCTGCCCTGTCCGCCGCTCGTTCAGGATCAGGACATCACGGGATGTTCAGCTCTTGATCAAGGAGGGTCATGGCTTGCACCAGGCCCATGGATTCGAATACCCGACGCCAGAAAGCGCCGAAGTCGGCGGCCCGCCCGAGTTCGGCACAGCGGGCGCGCAGGTGAAACTCGAACAGCAGGCTGCTCTTCTGTAGCCAGTCCCACCAGCGACCGGCGGTACGCCGGTCCGGCAGGCTGCCGAGTGCACGGCGCCGATCGGAGCGTTCGCTCAACTGCCGTTCGAGGTGGGCTTGCTGCACCGACCAGTCATACCAGCGGCGCGGTGCGATGCACGCCGGCAGACGTGAACAGGTGCGCCGACAACCAGAGCAACGGTAGCGGCAGATCGGTATCGGGTTGAGGGAAACCTGCCCGGCTCGTCGGTCGGCCTTGCGCTCATAGTGCCCGTGTGGCCAAAGGATCTTGAGCCCGCAATGCGGGCAGCACGGCGGCCGATACACTTCGGGGGCTTGCCTGACGGCCTCAAGATGCTGCTCGATCGTGTCGATGCCGGCTACAATTCGCTGCATGGGCTGGGCTCTCTTCTATCTCGGTTGTCTTGATAACTTCCCACGATAACAGAGGTGTCCCGGCCCATCTTTCGTTCACGTCGTCCCAGCCTCGTTCAGGCAGCACGCCTTCCTTCGCTCTCGCCGTTCATGGGATAGGCGACGCCGTCAGTTACTGGAGAGCGGCGGACGTAACACTCGTCGACGGTCGCGAAGGCCGAGCTTCTGTTGGGCAATGGAGCGGCTGAGTGGGGGACTTGTCCCGTTGCGCGCAGCTTCGCGTTCAGTACCTTCTCCTGCCGTTTCTTTTCCGAGCGCAGTTTCTTGATGGCAACGCGTGTCGGGCGACGGCAAGGTTTGCTCATGACCGCGGGCTCCCCGGCGCGGCGCACAGCGAGGCGCAAGCATCCGAGGTCAGCGCTTTGACCCACACCTGGCGGGGCGTGCTGTGATAGGACTGGCCAGGGCGGGCCAGCCCGCGCCCGCTGCTTGCCCCAAGCAACTGCCAACCGGCGGCACGGTAGCAGGTGCCGGCATAGTGACGCGGATCGACGAAGGTCTCCAGCAGCAGGGGCTCGAAGCCCCAGTGCTCGAGCCAGTCCGCGCGTGCGCGGCGCGCGAGTTGTCCGAGCACATGACTGGCCAGATGCGGCACCCGGACGTGCGGAAAGATCAGGAAGCGGCTGTTGTTCACCACCCGCGCCAGGTTCTCGCGGCGGGCCTGGGGCGTCCAGCCGATCCAGCGGTCGCGCACGGCTACCGCGCGGGCAGCACCGGCCAGAAGGACGCAGCCCAGCCGCCGGTCGCCCGCCTTGATGAAGTAGCGCAGCCGGTAACCGAAGGCCCCCTGGAAACCCAGCGGGTGCCAACGCGCCACCAGCGCATCCCACTGCGCCACCCGGGTCGCGTCGCGAACCACTGCCAGGGACACCGGCGCGAGCGCCGACAGGGCGCAGTGCACCGCCGGCTCGGCAACGGGGGTGGCGGATGCCGAGGGCGGCGCGCAACGGCGCGGCGGCGAGGGCCTCAACGCAGGTAGGACCAGCAATCCGGCCGCCTGCAAACGTTCCAGGAGCTCCAGGCAGGCGCTGATCTTCGCCGTCCCCGTCAGGGTGGTCCACCCCAGGTGCTCGCAGACCGTCGCCGCCAACTCCTTGCGTGCCAATCCCGGCAGCCACGCGACCGTCGCGCAGAGCTCGGCAATCTCCGTCGCGCTGAACACGCGACCACAGTGCACCCATTCCCCCGCACTCGTTGCAAGCATCGCAAAACCTCCGACTGAAGCGCAGATTGATTACGCTCCACCTATCCTGCCAGAAGTCCGCCCGGCTGTCTAGCCCTCTTGTGCGAAGGTTTTTTCTTGCGACGCACCGCCAGGCCTTGAAAATACCGGGATGCAGCATTCATGCTTCAGGGCTGTGTCCTCGCCGAGCTCTCCCCAGTGCTGAAGCACGAACCGGTGATCCGGGGAAGTGCCGTCTTCGGCTCATCGCGCTGCCGCTCCTCGGGCCTTTGTGAAACACAAAAAACCCCGCGCCTCGGCGCGGGGTTTTTTGCCGCGAGTCGGCCTCAGGAGCTGCGGCGGGTGCCAAGCATGGCGACGAGTCCAATGCCCAGCAGCGCGAGCGTCGCCGGAACGGGAACAGGGCTGGCGGTGGTGGCGATGGAAGCGGACCACTCACCGGTGACTGCGTTTGTGCACTCGCCGGCAGAGCCCTCACAGAAGCCCTTGGCAGTCCAGCTTCCCATGAATGGGGTAGCGTCAAAATGAGGGTGCGATACGACGCCGGCAATGCTCAGACCGATGGCGTCCTCGCACCGGCCCTGGTCGCAGCCTAGCGGTTTGCTGAAGCTCTGGGTCGCGCTGAGGAGCGTGAAGGTGAAGTCAGTCGTCGTGAAGAAAAGCGTTGGCAAAGCATTGATGTCAAAGGTAAAGGCATTCGCGAGGAGCGGTAATCCTGCGAAATCGCCGGTCCCGCTGTTTTGGGTATCGGCGACTGCTTTTACGCCAAACGTGGTCAGGCCGCTGACAATGGAGTGGGTCGGTGCGCTGGGCAAGGCTGAGGTAGTGAAGCCCTCGAAGAAGGCAACGGTCCCATCGATAAAGGCCGCCCTGGCGACGCCAGCATTCAGTGCCAAGCCGACAGCGACTACCCCCGACAATAGAGAAAACTTTTTCATTATTGTGACTCCTCGTGGGCCTGTTAGGAAAACGGGCTTTATCGATCTCGCCGTATACAGGCCCACCTGACCGTGCCTGTATACCCTCTATGCATGAAGTATAGGAAATTAAGCAAATATTTACCAAACAGCTGCTTGCTGAAATATTTAATACTTGGGTCGTGCAAGTGGTGCGGATGTAATAAAACCGCCACTGTCGTGGCTGCGAAAGCGGCTCGCTCCCTCCGTCGCTATGCAGGAAGCCTGCAGGCGGCTGCGGGCCAGCGCTGATCAGCGCCGAGCGCTGTTCCGGGTGCTCACGTGCTGCGGCCGAACTTTTCGACCAGCTTGCCGAGTTTCGCGGCGTGCTGACGAGCCTGGGCTTCCGCCTCGCGCTGCATCTTGCGTTGCTCGGCCTGCTTCTTGAGGCGCTCCTTGACCAGTTCCGAGGCATGCTGGCGTTGCTCGGACGTGATTTCGCCGGCCGGCTGGCCGTCGAGGTCGACGCGGGTCGCCGCCTTTTCGCTTGCTTTCAGGTAGCGCAGTGAGTGAGTGTGGATTCCCAGGGCAATACGCAAGGGTTTGCGCTCGAGGCCTGGCAGTCGCGCCATGAGTTGCTTGTCGATGCCGATGGCCAGCGGCTGGCTGTCGCGGAAGACGGGGAATTTTTCCTGCAAGTCCTTGAGCAGCTGGCGAGCATTCTGGCTGGGAAGGGGTTTGTCCGTCGGGTTTATCGGTGCGCTGCAGGCTTCCGGTTTGGTTTCCGGGCCAGGGGTGGATGTAGTCATGAATGGTGTGCTTACGTGTGTTATGCGCAAAGGCGAAAAGGGGAAAAAGAGACAACGGAGAGAGCAGGGGAGCGCATCACGAGTTCCAGGGGCAGCAGAGTGGCTTGGCGGATGTCAAGGTGAAAGCCGCGTACGACTCGCCAGATCATGACCCTCAGAAGTGAATTCCGCGCATTATTTGCGAGAAGGCGATCTGGTCGGCTGTTTGCGGCGCCGAGTCACCTTTTTTGTGCGTGGCGGCGCTGGAATCGCTGAACATGCGGAAGCTGGTGTTCATCATGATCTGCGCCGCCTTCGGCGTCAGCGAGTGCAGCAAGGCACCGAAGATTCCCAGTCGGGTGGCGATACGCACCGGTTTGTGGATGATCGCTTCGACGATCAGGTCGGCGGCTTCTTCGGGTGACAGTGTCGGGACCTGTTCGTAGATCTTGGTTGGCGCGATCATTGGCGTGCGCACCAGGGGCATGTTGATGGTCGTGAATTCGATGCCGCGGTCGGTAAACTCGGAGGCGGCGCAGCGCGCCCAGGCGTCCATCGCCGCTTTCGAGGCGACGTAGGCCGAGAAGCGTGGGGCGTTGGTGAGGACGCCGATGGACGAGATGTTGATCACCTGTCCCTTGCGCTTGGTCAGCATTCCGGGAAGTAGGCCCATGGTCAGCCGCAGCGCGCCGAAATAGTTCACTTCCATCGTGCGTTCGAAATCGTGGAAGCGATCGAAGGAGTTCTCGATGCCGCGGCGAATCGAGCGTCCGGCGTTGTTGACCAGGATGTCGACGCCGCCGTGTTCCTCGTTGAGGGCTTTTACGAGTGCGTCACATTGTTCCTTGTTGGCGATGTCGACGGCGTAGGTGATCAGTTGCAGGCCAGCGGCCTCGAACTCCGCGCGGGTTTCGTCAAGAGTCTGCTGATCGCGGGCAATGGTGACCGCGATCGCGCCGGCCTCGGCCATCTTGCGGACGGCGGCCCTGCCGATTCCGGACGAACCGCCGGTGACCAGTACCACTTTGCCCTCAATATTGCCGCGCAAGGTGCGATCGATGAACAGGTCGGGGTCAAGGTGACGTTCCCAGTAGTCCCACAGGCGCCAGGCGTAGCTATCGAACGCCGGCACGGCGATGCCGGTGCCTTTGAGTGCGCGCTGCGTTTCGCGGCAATCGAAGCGGGTCGGGTAATTGACGAAGTCGAGGATGTCGTCAGGCAGGCCGAGGTCCTTCATCACTGCGTTGCGAATACGTCGAACGGGCGTCAGGGAGAACATCGCCTTGCGCACCGAGCGCGGGATGAAGCCGAGCAGTGCGGCGTTGATGCGCATGGCCATTTCCGGTGCGTGGGCCGCGCGAGCGATGGTGTTGAGCAGGTCGCCAACGCGCATTGGCGTCGGATCCGTGAGGTGGAAGCACTGACCATCTTCGCCCTTGAGGTGCGCAATGTGGTCCATCGCGGCGACCACGAAGTCGACCGGTACGACGTTGATGCGCCCACCCTCGATGCCGATGGTCGGCATCCACGCCGGGAAGGTCTTGCGGATCTTCTGGATCAGCTTGAAGAAGTAATAGGGGCCGTCGATCTTGTCCATCTCGCCGGTCCGCGAGTCGCCAACAACGATCGCCGGACGGAAGACGCGCCACGGGATCCTGCATTCCTGGCGAACGATGGCCTCGGAATCGTGTTTGGTGCGAAAGTAGGGATTCTCCAGGTTCTCCGCTTCGTCGAACATGTCTTCGCGAAACAAGCCTTCGAAGAGTCCGGCGGCGGCGATCGAGCTGGCAGGTGGAAGTGCCTGGCGGCGATTTCCTCCGCCAGCTGCACCGTGTTGCGTGTGCCGTCGACATTGGCCCGCTGTTGCTCCTCGGCGCTGGCCTTGAGGTCGTAGACGGCGGCCAGATGGAAGAAGTGATCGACCTTGCCTTTCAGCTTGCGAATATCGGTTTTCGAGATCCCCAGCTTGGCCTGTGTCAGGTCGCCGACGATGGGGATGACGCACTTTTCGTCGCTGTTCCAGAACTCGTAAAGTTCCTGGATCCGGTCTGCTTCGACGCTGCGCACCAGGAAATAGACGACCGCGTCTGGGCGGGCCAGTAGCTTGGTGATCAGCCGCTTGCCGATGAACCCAGTGGCCCCCGTGACGAAGTAATTCATTGCTGTCTCCCGAAATTCATGTCATTTTCTTGCCTAGACTATCAGTCGCTAGAGCTTGCAACCCAGGCCTTTAGTGTGCGTCCTCTAGATATTGTCACTAGACTTGGTTTCCAGGGCAAGCGAAAAAGCTTGTCACCTTTTGATTAGTACCTTCAAGGAGATAAAGATGGGCAAGAAACTCAAAGAACTGGCGGGTGACGTCAACGAGAACCAACTGGCATCGACGGTCAAGGAATCTGCCCAGCAAATCTGGCTGGCGGGTCTTGGCGCCTTTGCCAAGGCACAGGAAGAGGGCGGCAAGGTGTTCGACGCGCTGGTCAAGGAAGGCGAGACCATTCAGGCCAAGACGCGCAAGATGACCGATGAAAAGATCGCCGATGTGGCCGGCAAGGCAACCGGGACCTGGGATCGCCTTGAGCAGGTTTTCGAGGACCGCGTGGCGCGTGCCCTGGGAAGCCTCGGCGTGCCGAGTAAGCAGGATATCGACAAGCTGTCCAAGACGCGTCGTTGATCTGAGCGCCGCGGTGCAGGCGCTGACGGAAGGGCAGCCTGCCGCCAAGCCGGCCAGTCCCAGGACCACGGTCAAGTCGGCCACGCGGGCGGCGGCGAGCGTTGCGCAAGCGGTTACCGCCGCCGCCAAGCCCGCTGTCCGCAAGCCTGCGGTACGGAAAGCAGCAGCAGCCAAGCCGGCGGTGCCGGTAACGCCCGCCGACGTGCTGAATACGCTTCCCAAGAGTGGCGCCGAGTAATCCGGTCGCCAGCTTGCGGTGCCAGGTTTCTGAACGACTTCTGGCTCCGTAAGCTGCGCGCAAGAGTTTTCTGCAGCGCAGCAGGCTCAGTACGGGAGGGCGGGTCTCGCCTTGTGCACCCTGTCGCGTGACTCGCGGATCATCCGCTGGTCCTTCGGCGCTGCCTCTGACCGCGCTTTCTCAAGTAAAAGGGCTACTCCATGACTGCGACAAGCAGGCCTGCAAAGATCGCGCTGGCGCTCGCCGGCGGCGGTCCGGTGGGTGGAATCTACGAAGTGGGCGCAATGGCCGCCTTGTCCGAGGCGCTCGACGGCGTCGATTTCAACGAGTTCGACATCTACGTCGGTGTCAGTTCCGGAGCCCTGCTTTCCGCTGCGGTCGCCAACGGCTTGGGGCCTGCGGCCCTGGCCAGGATGCTCGTCGAGAAGGACAACAACGAAGTGTTCGACCCCGGCATGTTGTTACGGCCGGCTTTCGGTGAATACATCCGGCGCGCCATGTCGGTGCCGGTTATCTTCTGGTCGTCCTTGCGGCAGTATCTGTCCGACCCTTGGCACCTTCGTCTGGTGGAGGCTTTCCAGGGCCTCAGTCATGCGCTTCCGACCGGCGTTTTCAACAATGCGGGAATCGACAAGCTGCTCTGCAAGCTTTTTTCGACGGGTGGGCGAAGCAACGATTTTCGCCAGTTGAAGCACCAGCTTTTTCTGGTGGCGACCGATCTCGACACGGGTGAGTCGGTGGCCTTCGGCTCGGCGGGGTATGACGATGTGCCGATTTCCGTCGCCGTGCAGGCAAGTGCGGCTTTGCCGGGTTTGTTCCCACCGGTCAGGATCGGCGAGCGCTATTTTGTCGATGGCGCCTTGATCAAGACTCTGCACGCTTCCGTTGCGCTGCACGAAGGCGCCGAGCTGGTGATTTGCATCAACCCGCTGGTGCCTTTTGATTCTCGGCTAGCGGCGCAGCGGCCGGCGCACGAACGTTCGGCGTCGGCGCCCACACATCTGGTCGAGGGCGGTTTGCCGGTCGTCCTGGCACAGACTTTTCGCGCCATCATCCACTCGCGAATGCGCACCGGCATGGACCGCTACCGGCTCGAGTTCGCAGGGGCCGACGTGCTGCTCTTCGAACCGACACGCGACGATGCTGACATGTTCTTTACCAATGTCTTCAGCTATCGTGGCCGTAGTCGCCTCTGTGAGCATGCCTATCAGCGTACCCGCAAGGACCTCTATCAGCGCCGCCACGAACTGCAGCCCATTCTTGCGCGCCATGGCTTCCAATTGAATCTCGGCGTGCTCAAGGATCACACGCGCTCTCTCCTGTCACGCAAGCGCCGTCCGGATCTGGCGAGCAGCGCCAGCGCGCTCGATTCGTCCTTGGCTGACCTGGAGCGGTGGTTGCAGGCGCAAAAGACGTGACTCCCGTTGCTCCCGCCCTCGGGAACAAGGCGAGTGGCATTCCCTGCGCTTGCCAGCGGTGCTATCCTGACCCGCGTCGACAATCAGGCTTGCGATGGGGGAC
Organism: Candidatus Accumulibacter meliphilus; assembly: GCF_036625345.1. Classification (NCBI taxonomy): domain Bacteria; kingdom Pseudomonadati; phylum Pseudomonadota; class Betaproteobacteria; genus Candidatus Accumulibacter; species Candidatus Accumulibacter meliphilus. The sequence continues at coordinate 304,204 of NZ_JAZKTZ010000004.1, forward strand.
GGATGGAGAACAAACCGAAGAGGCGAACCCGCGAGAGAATCGTCGAGACCAGCCTGCGCTTGTTCAATGACTTTGGTGAGCCGAACGTGACGACGACGGTCATTTCCGACGAGATGAACATCAGTCCCGGCAACCTCTACTATCACTTCCACAACAAGGACGAGATCATCGAGGAGATTTTCGTCGTCTTCGAGCGCGAGATCGAGGAAACGCTTGCCGCGCCGACGCGGCGCCTGGCCGATGTGGAAGATATCTGGCTGTTTCTGCATCTGCTCTTCGAGACGATCTGGAAGTACCGCTTCTTCTACCGCGATCTGAACGATCTGCTGACTCGCAATCGCCTGCTCGAGATCCATTTCAAGCAGATCATGGCGCACAAAGTGCATACCGCAACCATTCTTTGCGAGGGCCTGGTAGCGACGGGTGCCATGCGGGCGACAACTCTGGAACTGCGGGCTCTAGCAACGAACGCGGCGGTGATCGCCAGCTACTGGCTGTCGTTCGAGTACGCTTGCGATCCACGCGGCAAGATCGAGAGCGGTCGCATCGGGCGCGGTGTGTATCAGGTGATGGCGATGCTCTCGCCATTTCTGCTTGACGAATCGAAAATGCTGCTCGAAAAGCTGTCGCGCGAGTACGTCACGACGTAGCAGCAGGCGCTTGGAAATTGCTCACGCATCTGGAGGAAGATCATGGCTTGGAACAAATTTCCCTATCCCGAAAAGGCCTACGCCTATCCCGGCGCGGCGCTGCAGAAGAGCTGGGAGCGCCTGCATTGTGGCGACTGCGAGCCGTTTCCCGAGGACGCCAAGGTCCAGGATGCCTGGCGCAGTTATCACGCGGGTGACTTTGGCAAAGCGGTCGAGTCCGGCCTGGCCTGTGGCATGGCCGGCTACAACGCCGCCAACAAGGCTGCCGCCATCCATGCGAATTACCTCGATACCGATGACGAGCACAAGCGTCGACTACTTATGGAAGTCGCTCGGCGCTGCGAGGAGCAGCAGGAGAAAACGCCGGGCGACGCCAATTGCTGGTATTTGCACGCCTACGCCCTTGGCCGCTACAGCCAGAGCATCTCGGTGGTCAAGGCGCTGACGCAGGGCCTCGGCGGCAAGATCAAACACAGTCTGCTGCAGGCTCTCGAACTGCAACCCCGGCACGCCGACGCACGTGTCGCGCTGGGCGCCTATCACGCCGAGGTACTCGACAAGGTCGGAGCGCTGGTCGGGGGAGTGACCTACGGAGTCAAGAAGAGCACCGCCAACGAACTTTTCGAAGCGGCTCTGAAGCTTAACCCCGATTCTGCGATTACCCGCATCGAGTATGCGAATGCCCTGGTGATGATGTTTGGCAAGGCGAAAATGAAGGACGCCGAGCGCTTCTATCAGGAGGCCGCGGCCTTCACGCCGATGGACGCGATGGAGCGCCTCGATGTCGAAGCGGCGCGGGCCGAACTGGCTGATTGAGGCTTCGCCGTAGCCGTGCCGCGTTGTTCGCGCGGGCGACGCGGGTCAGCTTGGCCAGGCGACCCGCTTGACCGTGCCCGGCTTTCCCTTGAAGTGTGTCGGGCTGCGCGCCGGCATCAGCGCCGGTTTGCCGATTTCTCGGGCAACGGCGCCGCCGATCCGGGCAAGGTCGCCGATTGGCGCCGACTCCTTGGCGCAGCGCGAGTATTGTCCCCAGAGCTTGCAGCCGACGTATTGTCCCCAGAGCTTGCCGCCGACGCGGATCACGCTCGCGCTGACTTCGCTGAGCGGTTCAAGGACCAGCTGCCAGAAGAAGTCGCCTCTATCGCTCGCGTCGCCAGCCCTGCCGTGTCGATCAGCGCTGGCGCCAGTCCCGGTGCACCGACGATTTGCAGCAGATTTTCAGGTCGGTCCATGTGTAGCCAGGCGGTGTCGACGTGGGAAACTTGTTCGCGCGCGGTCATCGCAACTGCTCCCGGAGAAAATGGCTAAGGCATATAATGGCAAGACGATTCATCAGTTTATCGACCGGAGAGATCAGCATGAGTGATTTACAGACCCAGTTCGAGGCCGCCGTGGCCAGTTCCAAGACCCTCAGCGAGCGGCCGGACAACGCCTCCTTGCTGAAGCTTTATGCGCTCTACAAGCAGGCCACCGATGGCGATGTCGAGGGCCGGCGTCCAGGGTTTACGGACCTGGTTGGTCGCGCCAAGTATGACGCCTGGGCTGCGATAAAAGAGACTGCGTCTGACGATGCGATGAAGCAGTACATCGCGCTGGTCGAGAGCTTGCACGCGAGCTGAAGCAGCCTTGGCCGCCGGCCTCAGCCGGGAACGCAAGGCTCAGGCTGGAAAATTCTCATCGAAGAAACGGTGTACTTCGCGCTCGATGCTTGGCTTGAGCGCGAAGAGCAGCAAACCGAGCGTGATGTCGAGCGAGACCTCCTTGCTGTCGAGCGACAACTCGCCGCTAACGCCTGGCCTCTTGAAGTTCATGACATCGCCGTCCCAGTCGTAATCCAGGTCGAACTCTTCCTTCAACTCGGCAGCCATGTGTTCAGCGGATTTACGGGCCTGGGCGCGCGTTTTTCCATGGCTGCGGCGAATACTGATGTCGCTCATCGTAAAGACTCCTGTGGGGTTAGCCGATTTCGGCGCAGAGTGAGCGGAATACCGCGTAGCGGCGTGGGTCAATGTCGCCTTGCCCGAGCGCAGTATGCACGCTGCAGTGGGGTTCACGGTCGTGCCGGCAGTTACGAAAGCGGCACTTGCCGAGCAGCGGGCGAAGTTCGAGAAACGCCAGCGCGATGTCCTCCGACGACAGGTGCTGCAGGCCGAACTCGGTCAGCCCCGGCGAGTCGATCAGCGCCGCGGCCGTGCCGAGACGGTAGAGCCGGGAATGCGTGGTGGTGTGCTTGCCGGTGTTGAGCGCTTCCGAGATCTCGCGCGTGGCTGCTCGGGCGTCGGGGATCAGGGAATTGATCAGGGTTGATTTGCCCATCCCGGATTGGCCGATCAGCAGGCTGAGATGGCCGGCAAGATGGGGCAGGAGGAGGGCGCTGTCCTGTGTCGCGGAGAGCATCACGACCGGGTAGCCGAGCTTTTCATACTGCGCCAGCGGCGCCCGGGCTGCTGCCACCCGCTCGCTCAGGTCGCACTTGTTGAGAACGATCAACACCTTGATATCCTGGCTCTCCGCAGCAACGATGCAGCGCGTGATCAACTCGTCCGAAAAAGCGGGTTCGGTGGCGACCACGACAATCACTTGCGTGACGTTGGCGGCAATCAGTTTCTGCTTGAAGTGGTCCGAGCGATAGAGCAGGGTTCGGCGCGCTTCGATCGAGCTGATCACCCCCTGATTGGCGCTGCTTGGTTCGACGATGACCTGGTCGCCGCAGGCGATGGCGCTCTTCTTGCCGCGAGGGAAGCAGAGTAGCGTCGTGGTATCGGCCAGCTCGACCCGGTATTGCCGGCCGTAAGCTGCGACGACGGTGCCGGTCAGCTTCAAAACCCTGTCAGGGCCTCAATTTTTGCAGCGCAGGTGAAATCGTTGCGCGACAGGCCACCGACATCGTGCGTGCTGTAGCTGACCTTGACACGGCCGTAGCCGACTTCCAGGTCGGGGTGGTGGTTTTCGCGTTCGGCGAGGCCAGCGACGGTATTGACGAAGAGCAGCGTCGCGGCGTAGCTGGCAAAGGTGAATTCCTTCTGCAGCACGCCACGGTCAGAAATCTGCCAACCCGGCAGGCAGGTCAGCAGGCTGGCTGCCTGCGTTGGCTCGAGCAGGTGTTCGCTGCCGCGCAGGGGGCGGCAATGTTCGCGGGCAAGTTCGTGTGCGGTTGTCATGGCGGCGAGATCCTCGGGTGCCGGGTTCACCCCTGCTGCAGGCGTGCAATACGCAGTGCTGCGGGTGGGTGAGAATCGTAGAACAGCGAGTGCAGCGGGTCGGGGGTCAAGGTGGCGGCATTGTCTTCGTACAGTTTGACCAGTGCGGCAACGAGATCGCTGGCGGAAGCCTTGTCGGCTGCGTAGCGGTCGGCCTCGAATTCGTCGCGGCGTGAGAGCAGGCTCAGCAGCGGGGTCAGCAGAAAGGTGAACACCGGCGCGGCGAGGAAGAACAGCAGCAGTCCCAGGGCCGTATTCTGCGTTTCGACACCGAGGCCGTTGAAGAACCAGCTGGCGTCGATCAGTTGCCCGAGGAGGGCGAGAAAGCCGAGCGACAGCGCGAAGAGCATGGCAATGCGTTTGATGACGTGCCGATGTTTGAAGTGCCCGAGCTCGTGCGCCAGCACGGCCTCCACCTCGAGAGGCTGCAGGCGGCCGAGCAGGGTGTCGAAAAAGACGATGCGTTTGCTCTTGCCGAAGCCGGTGAAATAGGCGTTGCCGTGGCTGGAGCGCTTCGAACCGTCCATCACGAAAAGGCCCGAACTGCTAAAGCCGCAGCGGCTCAGCAAGGCTTCGACACGCGCTTTCAGCGGCGCGTCGTCGAGGGCGACAAACTTGTTGAACAGCGGCGCGATCCAGGTCGGGTAAAGGAACAGGATCAGCAGGTTGAAGACGCACCAGAAGAGCCACACGTAGAGCCACCACAGGCTGCCCATTCTTTCCATCAGCCAGAGCACGGCGAGCAGCACCGGCGTGCCGATGGCGAGGCCAAGGGCCGCCTGCTTCAGGAGGTCGGCGAGAAACAGCCGCGGGGTCATGCGGTTGAAGGCGAATTCTTCTTCGATGACGAACTGTCGATAAAGCGCCCGTGGCAGATCGATGATGGCCGAGATCGCCAGCACACTAAAGATCAGGGCGACGCCGTAGGGCAGGCCGTCGAGTCGTTGCGACCAGAAGTCGTGCAGTACCTGCAGGCCGCCTCCGAGCGTCAAGGCGAGCAGCAGCGCGACTTCGACGGCGAGGTCGATTCTGCCGAAGCGGGTCCGCCTCACCGTGTAGTCAGCGGCTTTCTGGTGCGCGGCAAGTTCGATGCGGTCGGCGAAGCTCGCGGGAACCGTTGCGCGGTGCGCAATGACATGCGAGATCTGGCGTTGAGCCAGCCAGAGACGCAGGATGAACATCGCCAGCAGGGCGGCAAGGAAGGCGAGAGAGAAAGGATTGAGCATACGAGTGTGACACAATAGTCGTTTTATCGGTTCAGGCGGATTATATGGCACAGGATGCAAATCACCTCGTTTGGCTGGACATGGAAATGAGCGGCCTGGAACCTGAGCGCGATCGCATCATCGAGCTGGCGATGATCGTCACCGACAGTCAGCTGACGACGATCGCCGAATCACCGGCGTGGGTGGTCCATCAGGATGACGCCTGCCTGGACGCCATGGACGAGTGGAACCAGAAAACGCACGCGCGCTCGGGCCTCATCGCTCGCGTCAAGGCGTCTGCGCTCGACGAGGGGGCCGTTGCAGCGGCCGCGCTGGCCTTCATGCAGGAGTACGTTGGCCAGTCGGTCAGCCCGATGTGCGGCAATTCCGTCGGTCAGGACCGGCGCTTCATGGTCAGGTACATGCCGCAGCTCGAGGCCTGGTTCCACTACCGGAATCTCGATGTCAGCACCCTCAAGGAACTGTGTCGGCGCTGGAAACCCGAGCTGGCGAAAGGCTTTGTCAAGAAGGCCGATCACACCGCGCTGGCGGATATCCGCGAGTCTGTCGAAGAGCTGAAATACTACCGCGAGCATTTCATCAGGCTTTGAGAAGGCCGCTGCGGCAGCTTACTGCTGATTGCCGCCTGGTTGGCGGTTGGCGGTCTTCTTCGCTTGACGCCGGTAGAGCTGCAGCTTTTCGTTATCGCGACGATCACCGGGCCGTCCACCCTCCCACACTTTTTGCCAGTTGCCAGCGCCTGGCGCAGCATGCGTGGTCAGCAACAGATCACATTTCTTTCCGGCGGGGCTGGACAGCGCCAGCGTGCGTATGCCGTCAAAATAGTCGAGCGAGGCGAGCAGGGAGTCGGAAAGGTTCAGTCCGGCGATGCACCCGCGCTTCTCGGGTAGTGCTTTGGCCAGCGCCGCGGACACCGGACGGTAGGTTTTTCCGTAATCGATCCAGGGCATCCAGAGGGTCGCAATCAGCAGCCAGAACAGGGTCAGGCCGGCCATCCAGTGCATGATGCCGCGCATCGGCGAGCGTGGGCTGGTGACGATCAGCCAGGACCAGATCAGTGTCCCGAGCACAGCGAAGCTGACGCCCAGCAAGTTGAACTGACCGACGAAGCCCGGTTCGAGCCGAATGGCCTGCCGTGCCAGCCTCTCCGGCCAGCCGAACACCAGTGCCGACCAGCCAATCCAGGCCAGAATGGCAAAGAAGCTGAAGGTGATCATGTTGAACCAGTCGAAGGCGTTCGCCGCACCTCGGCGCAGCGATGAAACGCCCGGGACGGCGAGCAGAACCAGCGGCGGCAGCAGCAGCAAGGCCGTCGTGCTACGTGCGCCAAGGTAGGTGATGATGGCCAGCAGGGTCACCAAGAAAGCGAAAATCGGCAAGGCCAAAGGAAGCGTGCGCAATTGCCGACGCTTGGCCCACAGTGTCCAGCCGGCGAGGGGCAGCGCCGGCCATGCGTACCAGGGGAGCAAACCGGAAAGGCGCGTCAGATTGAGCAGTGGCTGACTGCCGCCCGCGAACACGGCCAGCTCGCCCTGCCAGAAAGCGGCCAGGAAATCGGGTGCGTCACTTTGCAAGGCAACTAGCCAGGCGCCAGCAAGCAGAGCCGCCAGGAGCAGCGAGCCAAGCAGCATCACGATCGCACGCTGGCGGTTTTCGGCGCGCCAGGCGGCAAAGGCGGCCACGGGTAACAACGGCAGCATTGCTGCCAGCCCGTTGGCGAGGAAACCGAGGCCGAGAGCGGCGCCGACGCAACACGCGCCACGCAGCGCCCGGCCGTTGAGCTGGGCAAGGCCCCAGTAGGCGGCGGTGTGCGCGGTCAGTGTTGCCAGCATCGGTTGCGCTTCGTGGGCGTGGAACAGGAAACCGATACTGCCCGCCAGCAGCAGCGGGGCTGCCGGCGCTTGCTCGCGGCCGTGCAGTTCACGTGCCGCGAGATAGATGAAGGTCAGGGCGAGGAGCGTAAACGCGCCGCTGGCCAGTCGCGTCCCTTCATGTAGCGGCAAAAGCCAGGCAAACAGGTAGCTAGTCGCTCCCGCCACCCAATAGTGCAGGGGCGCGTCGGGGTAGGGAGCGCCCGCCAGGCTCAGGCTCAGCCAGTGGCCGTTGCGGACCAGATCGTGGACCACGCCGATGGTCACCGCATCGTCGTTTTTCCATGGGTCGTGGCCGAGCAGCCCGGTAAAAATATAAAGGACGAGCAGGATCGCCAGAGTCCAGCCACTCGGCGGTAGCGTGATCCCCTTGAATCGTTTCTGCTCCGGCTGAGCTGACATCGCTGAACTGGTGCTCATCCTCGTCTTCTGCTAACGGTCATGACATGCCGCAACACCCCAGCGCATGAAAGTCATGACCGTCCCCCTCTTCTCCGGGCCCTTCTCCCGCAAGGGGATGCGGGAGTTTCGTGAGTCGCATGCGCGACTTTCACATTAATCCACATGAAAAAAGGCAGCCTTCCGGCTGCCTTTTCTGCCGACTCCAGTCGAGTCTTTGGCGTGGCTTAAGCCGACTTGCGCATCGCGCCGTATTTCTGGTTGAATTTCTCGACCCGACCAGCGGTGTCGATGATCTTCTGTTTGCCGGTGTAGAAAGGATGACAGGCCGCGCAGACCTCGACATGCAAGTCTTTCTTCATTGTCGACTTGGTGGCGAAGGTGTTGCCGCAGGAGCAGGTCACCGCGAGTTCGTTGTATGCTGGATGAATGTTGGCTTTCATCGGGTGCTTCTCCTGTGTGTTCGTGCGGTCTGGCCATCGCCGGGAGAGGCGATCGGCACGAGAGCATTTTTTTGAAAGAACGCGATTATCGGTGATTTCTTGATCATCTGCAATCGGCTGATGATCGCCGCAGCCCTGACGCATGACCCAGCCGAATCAGGCTCATTTGCCGGTAACGCCCGCTTTTGCGGTCGAGGCGGTCAAATTGCGGTTGGCTAGCGGCAAAGGACGGGTGGTGGAGTCAGCCAGGAGGATGCCGAAAGAATTTTTTGGACGGCGGTACGATCGCCAGGCGAGCCTTTCCGAACGCGGCGTACGCCGCGCTCGAGAGGATGTTTCGGGTACGCCTGTGTGAGGTCACTCAAGTTGAAGCAGGAATGGAGCGGCGAGGAGCGCGCGGATTCGTGCTGGGTCGAGCCAGGGGGCGGCGCAGGAGCTTCGAATGAAGGCGATGGCACCGCGCACGCCGAGTTGCTGATAGAGATCGCGTAGCTGTCGGGTGAAGCGTGCCAGGGTATTGAACACATGCGCCAGGCGCATGAGGAGGTGATAGCCTTTCATGGCATTCCAGTCGAGGGCAAAGGCATGCTCGTAGTGGTAGCCCTGATGTTTTTCGACGAGGAAGCCCGCTTCGATGCCCCAGCGGTGGCGGGCCCCGAGGTTGCAGCGCTCATGGACATTGTCTTGGCTGAGCGGTTGGCTGGAGAGCCAGGCGTGGCGCGATGTTTCGGTGACGGTCCTGGCCTGTTCATCGATCTTCTCCCAGCTTTCCTCACAGACCACCAGATTCAGCTTGAGACGCTGACGCCCGTTGGCAGCGAAGGCGTAGTCGATGTCGTTGACCCAGCTGAAGTGTTGTCGGCGTCTTCCCCAACCGCGCTGCACAACTTGTGGCTTCAGGGCGTGGAGCGCGCGGAACTCCTGCCAGACCGTGGACAAATCCTTGTCCTTGAGCACGATCATGAACTGCCAGTGGGCGCGCAAGCAGCGCCGCATCACCGGCCCGTTGGCGTAGAGGCCGTCGAGCAGGAGCAGGATCGGCAGGCGGGGGAACAGCGTCTTGAGCCGGTCGCTCAAGCGCACAAAGCCGCGCAGCTCGCAGTCCTGCTTTTGCGCTTCGGGTTCGCCCAGCGCGTGTTCGAGGAACTCGCTGAGCAGTGGGATGACCAGGCCGTTGTGGAAGGCAAAGCTGGCCTCGAGGACGTAGACGAAGTACTGGGTGTGACGGGTTTCGTCCTTGCCGACGGTACGTTGCAGGAGTTCCTCCGTCCAGAGGGTGTCGCCAGCGAGCTTCTGTGAGCCGTCGATGGCGATCGGATAGCAGTGGTCGATCAGATAGCGGCGAAAGTTCTTGCCGCGAATCAGCCGCCTCACCAGATCGACGTGGGCCTGTTCGAGCTGTTCAAGGTCAATGTCGCGCAACAGCCGAAACAGGGTGTCGGCGTGTGGCAGGGTATCGATCTCCGGGAACAGCAGGTGGAGGTTGGCCATGAACTGGGGACGGGATATTTCGCGGTTGGTCTCGCGCCGGGAGGAGAACTGAAAGACGAACATCAGCAAGCCGTAGAGCAGAAGCACGGTCAGCTTGTGCCGGCGCTTTTTGGGATCTCTCGGGTCGGGAATTTGTTCCAGTTGAGCGAGCAAGGCGGGCAGCTCTTTGCGCAGGAGGCGCATCTGTTTGCTCACGGCGTCCTCGCGGTGTTCCTCGTCGACGGTCGCGAAGGCCGAGCTTCTGTTGGGCAATGGAGCGGCTGAGTGGGGGACTTGTCCCGTTGCGCGCAGCTTCGCGTTCAGTACCTTCTCCTGCCGTTTCTTCTCTGAGCGCAGCTTCTTGATGGCCACGCGTGTCGGGCGACGGCAAGGTTTGCTCATGACCGCGGGCTCCCCGGCGCGGCACACAACGAGGCGCAAGCATCCGAGGTCAGCGCTTTGACCCACACCTGGCGGGGCGTGCTGTGATAGGACTGGCCAGGGCGGGCCAGCCCGCGCCCGCTGCTTGCCCCAAGCAACTGCCAACCGGCGGCACGGTAGCAGGTGCCGGCATAGTGACGCGGATCGACGAAGGTCTCCAGCAGCAGGGGCTCGAAGCCCCAGTGTTCGAGCCAGTCCGCGCGTGTGCGGCGCGCGAGTTGCCCGAGCACATGACTGGCCAGATGCGGCACCCGGACGTGCGGAAAGATCAGGAAGCGGCTGTTGTTCACCACCCGCGCCAGGTTCTCGCGGCGGGCCTGGGCCGTCCAGCCGATCCACTGATCGCGCACGGCCACCGCGCGGGCAGCACCGGACAGCAGGACGCAGCCCAGCCGCCGGTCGCCCGCCGTGATAAAGTAGCGCAGCCGGTAGCCGAAGGCCCCCTGGAAACCCAGCGGGTGCCAACGCGCCACCAGCGCATCCCACTGCGCCACCCGGGTCGCGTCGCGAACCACTTCCAGGGACACCGGCGCGAGCGCCGACAGGGCGCAGTGCACCGCCGGCTCGGCAACGGGGGCGACGGATGCCGAGGGCGGCGCGCAACGGCGCGGCGGCGAGGGCCTCAACGCAGGCAGTACCAGCAATCCGGCCGCCTGCAAACGCTCCAGGAAGTCCAGGCAGGCGCTGATCTTCGCCGTCCCCGTCAGGGTGGTCCAGCCCAGGTGCTCGCAGACCGTCGCCGCCAACTCCTTGCGTGCCAATCCCGGCAGCCACGCGACCGTCGCGCAGAGCTCGGCAATCTCCGTCGCGCTGAACACGCGACCACAGTGCACCCATTCCCCCGCACTCGTTGCAAGCATCGCAAAACCTCCGACTGAAGCGCAGATTGATTACGCTCCACCTATCCTGCCAGAAGTCCGCCCGGCTGTCTAGCCCTCTTGTGCGAAGGTTTTTTTTGCCTGCCCACCGCAACGCCTTGCCACTACTGGGCCGGCGTCGTCATGCTTCAGCGCTGTGATCGCCGTGTCGATCAGCGGCGCATCGAGTCGAAGAACTCGGCGTTGTTCTTGGTCGCCTTGATCTTGTCGAGCAGAAACTCCATCGCGTCGAGATCGTCCATGTTGTAGAGCAACTTGCGCAGGACCCACATCTTCTGCAGCACATCCGGCTTGAGCAGCAGTTCCTCACGGCGGGTGCCCGAGCGGTTGACGTTGATTGCCGGATAGACGCGCTTTTCGGCCATGCGGCGATCGAGGTGGATTTCCATGTTGCCGGTTCCCTTGAACTCCTCGTAGATTACGTCGTCCATGCGGCTGCCGGTGTCGATCAAGGCGGTGGCGATGATCGTCAGCGACCCCCCCTCTTCGATGTTGCGTGCGGCACCGAAGAAGCGTTTCGGCTTTTGCAGGGCGTTGGCATCGACGCCGCCAGTCAGCACCTTGCCGGATGCCGGCTGCACGGTGTTGTAGGCGCGCGCCAGGCGCGTGATCGAGTCGAGCAGAATGACCACGTCGCGCTTGTGCTCGATCAGGCGTTTGGCCTTTTCGATCACCATCTCGGCGACCTGCACGTGACGTGTGGCGGGTTCGTCGAAAGTCGAGGCGACCACTTCGCCACGCACCGAACGTGTCATTTCGGTGACTTCCTCGGGGCGTTCGTCAATCAGCAGGACAATGACCGTGACGTCCGGGTGGTTGGTGGTAATGGCGTGTGCGATATGCTGCATCATGACCGTCTTGCCGCTCTTCGGGCTGGCTACGAGAAGGCCGCGCTGGCCTTTGCCGATGGGCGCGATGATGTCGATGATGCGACTGGTAATATTCTCTTCGCCACGGATTTCACGTTCGAGTTTCAGGTGCTCGGCGGGGTGCAGCGGTGTGAGGTTTTCGAAGAGGATCTTGTTCTTCGACGCTTCGGGCACTTCACCATTGATCTTGTCGACCTTGACCAGGGCGAAATAGCGTTCGCCGTCTTTTGGCGTGCGAATCTCGCCCTCGATGGTGTCGCCGGTATGCAGGTTGAAGCGCCTGATCTGGCTGGGGCTGACGTAGATGTCGTCGGTGCTGGCCAGATACGAAGTGTCCGGCGAGCGCAGAAAGCCGAAACCGTCGGAGAGCGTTTCCAGCGTGCCATCGCCGAAGATGGTCTCGCCTTTTCGCGCCTGATTCTTGAGCAAGGCGAAGATCAGTTCATGCTTGCGCAGGCGGTTCGCGCCTTCAACATTGTTGGTGACCGCCATTTCAAGTAGCTGGCTGACGTGGAGTGCTTTGAGTTCGGATAGATGCATGCGCTGGAGACGAAGAAGGGGGACACCGGGAAGGGGAAAACCAGAAGCGCCACGCGTTGTCGCGAATGAAGCGCGTACTGAACGCAGTGCGGCGAAGGCGGGAGGGGGCTACGACGATCGGGAGAGGACGTTTGGAGGATCCGCTGACGGTTCCGCTGAAGGTTCAGCGCTGAATTGACTCAGCGCGGATTCTTGATTTGTTATGGGCCAGAGCTTGCACCCATCGAACCTTCGGACGCAGGGTAACGGCTTCAGAGATTGTTGTCAATGAAAGTGGTCAGTTGCAGCTTCGACAGGGCGCCGACCTTGGTGGCCGCCGGTTGGCCATTCTTGAAAATCATCAGCGTCGGAATGCCGCGAATTCCATAGCTGGCAGGCGTCTTCTGGTTGTCATCGATGTTCAACTTGACAACCTTCAGACGGCCAGCGTAATCGTTGGCAATGTCGTCGAGGAGGGGGGCAATCATCTTGCAGGGACCGCACCACTCGGCCCAGTAGTCAATCAGAACCGGCTGCTCTGACTGAAGGACATCGGCGCCGAAGCTGGCGTCCGTAACATGGTGGATGTGTTCGCTCATTAAGAAGCCTCTTGCAGGGGACTGTTGACTTGGATGGGGTGCGTAACCGAAGCGGGCCGCATGCTTGGTGGAAGCCACGAGCGGAGGGTCAGCTAGCCCGCTCATGCTAGCGAAAAAATCCCGGGAAGGGAAGCAAAGGACGCCGCCAGGCTGTCTCGCACTCGGCAAATGGGCTATAGTAGCGGGCATCTCAATTTCCAGATCAGAGACAATGACCTACGTCGTTACTGAGAACTGTATCAAGTGCAAATTCACGGACTGTGTCGATGTCTGTCCCGTTGACTGCTTTCATGAAGGTCCAAATTGCCTGGTCATTGATCCGGATGAGTGCATTGATTGCACCCTGTGCGTCCCGGAGTGTCCGGCGGAGGCCATCTTCGCCGAGGACGATGTGCCCGACTCGCAGCGCGCCTTCATCGCGCTCAATGCCGAGTTGGCCAAGAGCTGGCCGGTCATTGCCGAGCGCAAGGAACCTCCGGTCGATGCCGACGAGTGGAACAACCAACCGGACAAGCTGAAGCTCCTCGAACGCTGAGTTCGCAGCGGGGCAACGCTTGCCGTTGACAAAGCCTGTTGTGCCCGTGGCCCGTGCGCTGGATCTTGCTTGCTTGCTTCCTGCGTGCGCGGCGCCCTGTCGTCCGACGGCTGTATCGACTCGAAATTCCAAATTCCGATGCCGGTGCTGCTTGAAGTGCAGTTCATCAGGCTGCAAAAATCCCTTAGAATTAAAACCGTAGCGAACAGATGTGCGCTAGTGGTTGCGCTGGTGAGCAGCCGGGAGGTGGCGAGCCAGGCGATGCCAGCGGTACACCCTATCAACAGCGTGACAGAGGAGGAGAGCAGATGGAAAAGATCTGGCTCAAGAGCTATCAGCAGGGCGTGCCGGCCGAAATAGAACTGAATGAATTTCAGTCGCTGGGTGAGCTTTTCGAAAAAAGCGTCGCGCAGTATCGTGATCGGGTTGCCTATATCAACATGGGTGTCGAGCTCAAGTACGGGGAACTCGACAAGTTGTCGCGTGATTTCGCCGCCTATCTGCAATCGGTCCTAAAGCTGCCACAGGGCGCGCGCGTGGCGCTGATGATGCCCAATGTCCTGCAGTATCCCATTTGTATTTTCGGGGCCTTGCGAGCGGGCTATGTGGTGGTGAACGTGAACCCGCTGTACACCCCGCGCGAACTCGAGCATCAACTCAAGGATTCGGGTGCTGAGGCCATCGTCATTCTCGAGAACTTTGCCGCGACTCTGGAGCAGGTGGTGGCGCGGACGCCGGTCAAGCATGTCGTGGTAGCTCGGCTTGGCGACATGCTCGGCTTCCCAAAAGCTGCGATTGTCAATTTCGTCGTCAAGTACGTCAAGAAAATGGTTCCGGCCTGGAATCTGCCGCAGGCGGTGAATTTCCGGGCCGCGCTGGCCGAGGGTGCAGCCGCCGAACTGCAATCGGTGAGCGTCGTTCAGGGCGATCTCGCTTTTCTCCAATACACCGGTGGCACAACCGGTGTTTCGAAAGGGGCGATGCTCACCCATCGCAACATCCTGGCGAATCTGGCGCAGGCGCACGCCTGGATCAAGCCGGCACTTGGCAAGGAGCAGCATCTGGTCGTGACGGCCTTGCCGCTCTACCACATCTTCGCCTTGACCGCGAATTGCTTCACCTTTTTCAAGGTCGGTGCCAGCAACTTGCTGATCACCAATCCGCGCGATATTCCGGCCTTTGTCGCCGAGCTGGCCAAGCATCCCTTTACGGTACTCACTGGCGTCAACACCCTGTTCAACGCGATGCTCAACAGTGATGCTTTCCGGGCGCTCGATTTCAGCAAGCTCAAGGTAACGCTTGGCGGCGGCATGGCGGTACAGAAAGCGGTCGCCGAGAAGTGGAAAGTCGTGACCGGCAAGCCATTGATCGAGGCTTATGGCCTGACTGAAACGTCGCCAGCGGCGACCATCAATCCGCTCGATATCCCCGAGTACAATGGCTCGATCGGTTTGCCCATATCGTCCACGGAAGTGGTGATTCGTAACGATGCGGGCGCCGACGTCCCGCTCGGTGAGCGTGGTGAGCTTTGCGTGCGTGGACCGCAGGTGATGAAGGGTTACTACAATCGCTCCGAGGAAACCGCGAAGGTCATCATGGCCGATGGTTTTCTTCTCACCGGCGACATTGCGGTGATGGACGAAAAGGGCTTCGTGCGCATCGTCGACCGCAAGAAGGACATGATCCTCGTCTCAGGATTCAATGTTTACCCCAACGAGGTCGAGGACGTTGTTGCTCTCCATCCTGGCGTGCTGGAAGTGGCGGCAGTCGGCGTGCCGCATGAGAAGTCGGGTGAGGCCGTCAAGATCTTCGTAGTCAAGAAGGATCCAGCGCTTACTCCCGAGTTACTGATCGCCCATTGTCGAGAACATCTGACCGGCTATAAAGTGCCGGGCCAGATCGAGTTCCGCAGCGAGTTGCCGAAGACCAATGTCGGGAAGATCCTGCGCCGCGAACTGCGCGACGAGGCTTTGAAAAAGGCCTGATTGTCCGGGGCCGGGCGCTGGGGTGCGCTGCGCTCGCTTTAATTGTTGCTGCTGACGTATTTCTTGAGAACGCCGGTAGTGATGGGGTGGCCGTTTCGCGATGCGTAGAAGAGCGGCGTTTTCTCGTCCAGGTCCGTGCTCTTCGGATCGGCACCCTGTGCGATCAGGTACTGTGAGAGCTTTGGCTGGCCGGTTGCTGCCGACAGGTGAAGCGGCGTCTGTCCGGCGTCGGTTTTTGCGGTCACATCGGCGTTGCGCTCGATCAGCGTTTCCACCTCGCGCCTGCCCCCTGAAATCACCGCTGCGTGCAGGGGTGTCATGCCGATACGGTCCTTGGCTTCGATGTTTGCACCGCGCGAAATCAGCAGCGCGGTCGTTCGCGGATGGCCATAGAAGGCGGCCATATGCAGTGGCGTTCTGCCGAGTGCGTCAGTCGCGTCGATTTCTGCGCCAGCGTCGAGTAACGCCCTGATTTCCGTCAGGTTTCCGGCAATGGCCGCCTTGACCAGTGGCGGGGTTTCGGCCGGAATCGTTTCCACCACCTCGGGCGTGACCGCTTGCGCATTGTCCGCCGACTTCTCGCCGCATCCGGTCAGGGCGAGCGCCAAGACGGCAACGGCCAGCAGCGCGGCGTAAATTGCGGCTGTTTTCATCTGCGAAGATCTCCTGCCAGGATGAAACTGCTGTTGCTCACTTGCTCCAGCTTCCAGTTTGATGGCCTTGCGCCTGTCTGTCGACTCCGTGACCGCCGCGGCGGGCAGGGCGTAGCCCTATCGTTCATCGTTCGGCGAACTCTCTCGTTCCTCGTTGCTCGCTGATCGCTTGCGGCCTTGCCGGGCTTCCCGGATGTCTGCAATGTCGAGTTCGTGCTTGGCGCCCAGCGTCGCGCATATTACCATCGCTGTCGATGACTACCTTTCCGTGTCTCTCCGCTGGCGCCGATCACACGCTTCGCCGCCTGGTGCACGTCGCCGCCAGGCTGATGTTTGTCTTTGCCTTGCTTGCCGGGCAGCCGCCAGCGGTGGCGCAGCCGGCGGCTGGCAAGCCCGAGTCGCGGCAAGCAGTTTCCGTGCAGCTCGGCTGGAAGTATCAGTTCGAGTTCGCGGCCTTCATTGCCGCCCTGGAGAAAGCTTATTACCACGAAGCCGGGCTCGATGTCTCGCTCAGAGAATGGTCGCCTGGCGTCGATGTGGCCCAGGAGGTCGCCGAAGGGCGGGCCGACTTCGGGACGCTCGATTCGACACTGCTCGTCGAACGTGTCAACGGACGGCCGGTAATTGCCGTCGCCGCCTTGCTCCAGCATTCACCGGTCGGCCTGCTGGCCAGCCGGCAGGCCGGAATCGCCTCGGCGGGCGATCTTGCCGGCAAGCGTGTCGGTACCAGTCACGCCACCGAGAACGAGATCCTGGCTTTCCTCGCGGCGAGCGCGCTGCCGTCGGGGAAGTTCGAGCACCTGCCGGATATCGGTGATGCGCGCCGGGCGCTGCTGGCAGGGCAGGCAGAAGCGGTCGGCGTCTTCATCGGCGACGCGGCTGCAGGGGAGTTGCTTGCCGGCGGTGATTACCTGTTGCTCCTGCCGCGTAGCGCGGCGATCGACTTCTACGGCATGCTGCTGTTCACCTCGGAGAGTTTTCTGCAAGCGCATCCCGAGACGGTGCGTGCGTTTCGCGCGGCAACCCTCAAGGGCCTGGAGTATGCGTTCGATCACCCCGAGGAACTGGTCGATAGGGTCTTCGCCAAATACAACACGCAGAACAAGAGCCGCGAGCAGCTGCTCTTCGAAGCGCGGCAGATTCGGGACCTGGCGCGACCAGCGGGCGTCGCCTCGGGAGCAATGACTATTGCGCGCTGGCAGCATGTCGTCGATGTCTACACCGCGCAGGGCAAGCTCAAGCCTGGCACTGACCTGTTGGGCTTTGTGTACGATCCGGACGCTGGCGGTCTCGGTCCCTTCGTGCCCTGGATGCTGGGCGGTGCCGCACTGGGGCTGCTGCTCGTCGCCTTGGGGGCGCGCAAGTTCCTGGCGTCCAAAGCTTGATCGCCTGTCGTCTGGAGATATGAAATGTTGATTCATGCTGACCGTTCCACTTTGCTGCTGGTTGATTTGCAGGAGCGCCTTTATCCGGCAATCCACGACGCTACAGCCGTCCTTGAAGCCAGCTCCTGGCTGACTCGACTGGCGCAGCGTCTGGGCGTCCCGGTGCTCTGCACTGAACAGTATCCGAAAGGCCTGGGACCGACCATGCCGTCTTTGCGCGCTCTGCTGCCGGACGACTGCCGCATCGAGAAGATGCATTTCTCTGCGGTCGCCGAAGGTGCCCTCTTTCGGGCGGTTGGTGGCGATCGCGCGCAATTTGTCGTTGCCGGCACCGAAGCGCATGTCTGCGTCCAGCAGACGGTGCTCGATCTGATCGCCGCCGGCCGCCATGTTTTCGTCGTCGAGGAGGCGGTCGGGTCGCGGCGAAGGACCGACAAGGCGCTGGCGCTGGAACGTATGCGTGCGCACGGTGCCGACATCGTGTCGCGTGAAATGGTCGCCTTCGAATGGTTGCGGCAGGCCGGGACTGAAATTTTTCGCGAAGTCAGCCGCGAGTTTATTCGCTGATTCGTGCCGGCGAGGGCCGTTTTCAAGGCCCGAAATTATGCTCAGCCCGGTTCTCGGCCGTCCTCGATGAGGTTTGAGGAGGGCGTGTTTTCCGCTACAATCTGGCTTTCCCGCTGTAGCCCACTCCATGATCAAATACGTATTCGTCACCGGCGGCGTGGTTTCGTCGCTCGGCAAAGGCATCGCGGCCGCATCCCTGGGAGCGATTCTCGAGTCTCGCGGGATCAAGGTGACCAACCTCAAGCTCGACCCCTATATCAATGTCGATCCGGGGACGATGAGCCCGTTTCAGCACGGCGAGGTCTTCGTCACCGAGGACGGTGCCGAAACCGATCTTGACCTCGGTCACTACGAACGCTTCACCGATGCGCGCATGGAGCGGCGCAACAACTTCACCACCGGCCAGATCTACGAATCGGTGATCAAGAAAGAGCGGCGCGGCGAGTATCTCGGCAAGACGGTGCAGGTGATTCCGCACATCACCGACGAAATCAAGGCACACATCCGGCGCGGCGCCGAAGGTGCTGAATTGGCGATCATCGAGGTCGGTGGCACGGTCGGCGACATCGAGTCATTGCCTTTCCTCGAAGCGATTCGCCAGATGGGTCTGCAGGAAGGGCGCAACAACGCCTGCTACATGCACCTGACGCTGGTTCCCTACATTCCGACGGCGGGTGAGCTGAAAACCAAGCCGACGCAGCACTCGGTCAAGGAGTTGCGCGAAATCGGCATCCAGCCCGACATCCTGCTGTGCCGTACCGATCGGCCGATTCCCGAAGACGACAAGCGGAAAATGGCCTTGTTCTGCAACGTCCAGCGCGAGGCGGTGATCGAGGCGCGCGATGCCGACTCGATTTACAAGATTCCGGCGATGCTGCACGATCAGATGCTCGACGAGATCGTCTGCCACAAGCTCGGGATTCTCGCCAAAGCGGCTGATCTCAGCGTCTGGAAGACCATTGTGCACGCCCTCGAGCACCCGCAGCGGGAGCTCAATATCGCTTTCGTCGGCAAGTACGTCGATCTCACCGAATCCTACAAGTCGCTGACCGAAGCCATGGTCCATGCCGGAATCGCCACGCACAGCAAGGTCAAGATCAGCTACATCGATTCCGAGGAAATCGAGCGTCAGGGCTGCGCTGCCTTGCAGGATATGGACGCGATCCTGGTTCCTGGCGGTTTCGGGCGCCGCGGGACCGAAGGCAAGATTGCCGCCATTCGCCACGCCCGCGAAGGCGGCATTCCGTTTCTCGGCATCTGCCTCGGCATGCAGCTCGCCGTCGTCGAGTTTGCACGCCACGTTGCCGGCATGAACGGCGCGCACAGCAGCGAGTTCGACCCGAATACTGCCTACCCGGTGGTGGCTTTGATCACCGAGTGGCAGGACGCCTCGGGTCGGCTCGAAAAACGCGACGAGAATTCCGACCTGGGTGGCACCATGCGTCTTGGCGGCCAGCTATGCAAGCTCGGCGACGGCACGCTCGCACGCCTGATTTACGGCCAGGCGGAGATCATCGAACGCCATCGCCATCGCTACGAGGTCAACAACACCTTGCTCGGCAAGCTCGAAGAGAGTGGCCTGGTGGTCTCGGGTCGAGCACCGATAACCGAGCTGTGTGAAATTGTCGAGTTGCCGACCGATGGCCCGCACGCCCATCCATGGTTCCTCGGCTGCCAGTTTCACCCGGAATTTACTTCGTCGCCGCGCAAAGGGCACGCCTTGTTCACTTCATTCGTGCGCGCTGCCGCGGCTTATCAGGCCAAGTCATGAAGCTTTGCGGCTTTGAGGCGGGCGTCGACCAGCCCCTGTTTCTGATTGCCGGCCCATGCACCGCCGAGTCGCTGGCCTTGTGCATCGATATCGCCGGGCAGCTGAAAGAAATCTGTTCGCGTCTCGGGCTAGCGTACATTTTCAAAGCCTCCTACGACAAGGCCAACCGCAGCTCGGGTCGGACGGCGCGAGGCCCGGGCGTCGACGCCGGTCTGCAGATACTCTCGGAAGTGCGCCGCCAGATTGGCGTTCCGGTGCTGACCGATGTGCATCGGGAGGAAGATGTCGCCGCTGTGGTCGGCGTTGTTGATGTGCTGCAGACGCCCGCTTTCCTTTGCCGGCAGACCGATTTCATCCAGAGCGTCGCCGCCGCCGGCAAGCCTGTGAACATCAAGAAAGGGCAGTTTCTCGCGCCTGCCGACATGCGCAATGTGGTCGCCAAAGCCCGCGATGCTGCGCTTGGCGCCGATACCATCATGGTTTGCGAGCGCGGCGCATCTTTCGGCTACAACAATCTGGTCTCGGATATGCGCAGTCTGGCCATCATGCGCGAGACCGCTTGCCCGGTCGTCTTCGATGCCACCCATTCGGTGCAGTTGCCCGGTGGTCAGGGGAGCGTCTCTGGCGGTCAGCGCGAGTTCGTTCCGGTGCTGGCGCGGGCGGCTGTGGCGGTGGGGGTTGCCGGGCTGTTCATGGAAACGCATCCCTGTCCAGAAAAGGCATTCTCCGACGGGCCGAACAGCTGGCCGCTGGCGCGCATGGAGAGCCTGCTGACGACGCTGGTGGCGCTCGACCGTCTGGTCAAGGCGGCCGGCTTTGAGGAGTTGCGCTAATGGCCGCCTATCTGTTGGCCGAAGTGAAGATCAGCGACCCGCTGGCCTACGCGACGTACCAGAGCCTGGCGCAAGCGGCGATTGCGCTATACGGCGGTCGTTATCGTGCACGCGGCGGGCGTCTGGAGGTTTTTGAAGGCGACTGGTCGGAGCCTGAGCGGCTGGTGATCGTCGAGTTCGATTCCCTCGAACAGGCCAGGAAGTTCTATCATTCTCCCGAGTACCAGGCCGCGCGCGCCGTACGCAAGAATGCGGCAGAAATGAATATCCTGGTCGTCGAGGGATTACCAATCTAGTATTTTTGCAAACAAGGGAAAGATCATGAGCTCTGTCGTTGATGTTGTCGCCCGCGAGGTTCTCGACTCGCGCGGCAACCCTACTGTCGAATGTGATGTCCTTCTCGAATCCGGCGTCATGGGCCGCGCAGCGGTGCCTTCGGGCGCTTCGACCGGGTCGCGTGAAGCCATCGAATTGCGTGACGGCGATGCCGCGCGCTATCTGGGCAAAGGCGTGCTACAAGCCGTCGAAAACGTGAATACCGAGATTTCCGAGGCCATCATCGGCCTTGACGCCCAGGAACAGGCGTTCATCGATCAGACGCTGATTCATCTCGATGGCACCGACAACAAGGCGCGTCTCGGCGCCAACGCCATGCTCGCGGTGTCGATGGCCGTCGCCAAAGCCGCGGCCGAGGAATCGGGCTTGCCGCTCTACCGCTACTTTGGCGGTTCCGGGCCGATGCAGATGCCGGTGCCGATGATGAACATCATCAATGGTGGCGAACACGCCAACAACAGCCTCGATTTCCAGGAATTCATGATTTTGCCGGTCAGCCAGACTTCGTTTCGCGAAGCGCTGCGCTGCGGTGCCGAGGTTTTTCACGCCTTGAAGAAATTGCTGCACAAGAAAGGCTTCTCGACCGCTGTCGGCGACGAAGGTGGCTTTGCTCCCAATCTTGGCAGCCACGCGGAAGCGCTGGAACTGATTGTTACGGCGATCGAGAATGCCGGTTATGCTCCCGGCGCAGACGTCCTGATCGGTCTCGACTGCGCGGCGTCCGAGTTTTACAGGGAGGGGCGCTATCATCTGAAAGGTGAGAACCTGCAGTTGAGCGCGCACGAACTGACCGATTATCTGGCCAATCTCGCCGACCGTTTTCCGATTGTTTCGATCGAGGACGGGATGGCCGAAAACGACTGGGACGGCTGGAAAGTGCTCACCGGTCGGCTTGGCAAGAACGTACAGATCGTTGGCGACGATGTCTTCGTCACCAATACGCGGATTTTCAAGGAAGGCATCAAGCAGGGAATCGGCAACTCGATCCTGATCAAGATCAATCAGATCGGCACCCTCTCGGAGACCTTCGCGGCCATCGAAATGGCCAAGCGTGCTGGCTATACGGCAGTCATTTCACATCGTTCGGGCGAGACCGAGGACAGCACCATTGCCGACATCGCCGTCGGCATGAACGCGCTGCAGATCAAGACCGGTTCGCTGTCACGCTCCGACCGCATCGCCAAATACAACCAGCTGCTGCGTATCGAGGAGGATCTTGGCGACACGGCGGGTTACCCGGGCCGCGACGCTTTCTACAATCTGTCCTGACCTGTCGGCGCATAGAAGTCCCGCACCGTGCGTTGGCTCGCTATCGGCTTGGTGGTCGTCATTGCCTTGCTGCAGGCGCCCCTGTGGATCGGCAAGGGTGGCTGGCTGCGGGTATGGGATGTCGGCCGGCAGTTGCAGCAACAGAAGGAAATCAATCAGAGCCTCGAGATGCGCAACGCCGGCCTCGACGCCGAAGCGCGCGACCTGAAGCAGGGTTACGACGCGATCGAAGAGCGTGCCCGCTTCGAACTAGGGATGGTCAAGCAGGACGAAGTTTTCGTGCAGATTCCTGATCGTCCTCGGGCCCCGCCAGCCGTCACGCCGAAGGCTGGCAAGCTTGCCGTCGCCGCGACTGCTGTTCCGCGAAAACCAGTCAAGCACCCCGTTCCGACTATTCGGTGAGCACGATCTGGCCTGAAATTGTCGCCCGGATCTGTGTCTCGCCGGCCTCGATCGGCATCGCTGCGGCATCGGCCGAGGCCATGGCTGCCGCACGCATCATCGGCGGGCCGGCTGGCCGACCGCTGCTGTTGATCGACAGCAGCTTGATCCGGTAGCTCGCGCCCAGGGCGTCGGCGACTGTTTTGGCGCGTACTTTGAAGGCGGCGATGGCGTCGATGATGGCCTT
The DNA here is from genome assembly GCF_036625345.1 of Candidatus Accumulibacter meliphilus. Taxonomy (NCBI): domain Bacteria; kingdom Pseudomonadati; phylum Pseudomonadota; class Betaproteobacteria; genus Candidatus Accumulibacter; species Candidatus Accumulibacter meliphilus. The sequence goes on from NZ_JAZKTZ010000004.1 coordinate 326,731, forward strand.
GCTTTCGGCCTCTTCCCTGGCTTCCGGGCTCGGCAGCATGATCAGGTTGGCGACGCCCAGCGAGGTCTGGAGTTTGCCGAGAAGTTCGGACAGTGCAGCGCTGTCGCGCGACTCCAGAGTCAGCTCCGAGCGCATCCGCCAGCCTTCGATCTTGTTGTCTTTGGCATAAATCGGATAGCTGTGGGTGGCGCCGCTTTGCGTCTTGACGTTGGCGTAGGTCTTGGCGGTCTTCAGGGCGTCGCTGATCTGGCTATTGACCCGATTCGCCAGTTCGCTCGGCGTCGTGCCGCTGACCTCGGCAAAGACCGAGGCGCGCGCCAGATCATTGGCTGCCGGTCGTGCGGCCTCGGCGGAAAGCTCGATGGTGGTCAGCGTGGCCTCGTCACTCGCTGCTGCTGCCGGCGTGGCGAAGAGCAGGAGCAGTAGTAGGGGGGCGGCGTGCAGCAAAGGTGGATAGGAAGTCATGTGGCGCTCTCCGGGTTTGCTGCGCATGAAGATGGCGGGTATCCTTCAGCTCCGCGCGCCGCTGGAATCGCTGGGATAAGGGAAGATGTCTGAGGCGTGCCTGGCGGGTATTGAGTCAGCGAGCATCTTCGTCGGGAGTTTATTGTAGCCTGATCCGGGCACTGCTTTCTTGTGGTCAGTTTCCGGAAGCTTGGTTAGAATCAGCGTCTCGCGTTTGCTCGCGTTTGCTCGCGTACGGGCGGCAAGGGTCTATGAGGGGTCACCATGCTGAAAGCAGGACAGGCAGCGCCGATGTTCGTCCTTCCCGATGCGGACATGGAGCTTATCGATATTGCCCAGTTTCAGGGCAAGAGTAATGTCATTCTCTTTTTCTATCCGAGAGATGACACGCCGTGCTGCACCTTGCAGGCGACCGATTTCTCGGATCATGAGGATCAGTTCGCGCGCCACGATTGCACGATCATCGGTATTAGCCGTGATGACTGCATCAGGCACGCCGAATTCAGAGACAAACACGGAATTTCGGTCTCTCTCCTTTCCGATTGCGAAGGGGTCGCGTGCAAGCGCTACGGTGTCTGGCAGGCGAAAGAAGTGAATGGTGCCAGGAAGTACGGTATCGTCCGCTCGACTTTCGTCATCGACAAACAAGGCGTTCTTCGTCTCGTGCTTTACGGGGTGACCGCCAAAGGCCACGCGCTGGAAATGTTGCGCGTGGTGAAGGAACTCAATTCATGAACATGCAAGTTGCAAAGAATACCGTGGTCACCCTTGATTACAGCGTCGTCGATTTCGAGGGCGAGCTGGTCGATGCGGGTAAGGAGCCGCTGGTCTATCTGCACGGGGGCTACGACGACATTTTTCCCCTGATCGAAGAAGCGGTGCAGGACAAGAAGGTTGGCGAGTCGGTGGTCGTCAAGATGCAGCCGGACGAGGCCTTCGGTGAGTACGACGCGGCGCTCGTTCAGGTCGAGCCGCGCGCGCAGTTTCCAGAGGAGTTGCAGGTTGGCATGCAGTTTGAAGGAGTCCCCGAGGGCGCCGAAGACGAGGACGACGACGAGGATGTGCTGATCTATCGGGTGACTGAAATGGCCGACGACAAGGTCGTTCTCGACGGCAACCACCCCTTGGCGGGAATGGCGCTGGTGTTTACCTGTACGGTGACCAATATTCGCCCGGCCACTGCCGAAGAAATCAGCCATGGTCACACCCACGACGGCGACTTCGACGACGACGACGACTGAGTTGCGCTGGCGGTCGAGTGTCGCCAGCAGTTTCCGCTAGCCGCTCGTCAGCGGCGTCGTGCGGCTGCTACTCGAAGCCTGGCGCAGCGTAGCTGCGCCGCATCTTTGCGTGCCTGCTTTTAGTGCTTTTAGTGCTTTTAGTGCTTTTAGTGCTTTTAGTGCTTTTAGTGCTTTTAGTGCTTTTAGTGCTTTTAGTGCTTTTAGTGCAGCAGCTTGCCGGCCTGATTGAGAATGGTGATATCGACGTAGCGCGAGCCGGTATGGCGGTTGGCGGAGAAGCTGATGAACACTTCGCCTGCGTCATAGCTTTTCATGGTTTCGAGGGCTTCGCGAACTTTCTGGCGGCTGGGGTTTGGGCCGGCACGGCGCAGGGCTTCAACGAGCACCTTGGCGCCCAGATAGCCTTCGACGAGGGTGTGATTGACGGTCACGTCCTGCGGTTTGAACTTCGCGAAGTTGTTCTGGATCTCCTTGATCAAGGGGAACGTCGGGCTGTCCGGATCCGGGACCACCTGGGTGAGGACCAGTCCGGCGGCCTTGTCGGCGCCGATTCGCTTGACGACCTGTGCGGCGTCGGTGACCGAGAGCGCGACGTACTGCGCGAAGTTGCCGTATTCGCGTGACTGTTTCAGGAACTCGGAACTGGCCGCGGTGTTGGCGATCATGATCACCGCTTGCGGTTTGGCGGCGGCAATCGTTTTCACCGCCGCGCCGACTTCGGTAGTGTTTTTCGCGTACGAGCCGGTGGCCACCAGCGAGCCGCCCGCTTCCTTGATTGCCCGCTCGGCGCTGCCCAGCACGTCGCGTCCGAAGGCGTCGTCCTGGTAGAGGATGGCAAAGCTGCTGTAGCCGGTGGTGGCGTACTGACCGACGATCTTGTTCACTTCTGCCGCATAGGTGGCGCGGGTCATGAACAGCAGCGGGTCGTTGCGCTGAACGATCGATGCCGCGCCGGTGCGCACGGCGATTAGCGGAATGCCCGCTTCGCTGAGCAAACCGTTTTCGAGAATGGCTTCGACGTTGCCGGTACCGACGAAGCCGAAGAACGCCACTGGCCGCTCTTCCTTCAGCATTTCGCGCGCCAGGCGAATGGTCTCCGCGGTTTTGTAGCCGTCGTCTTTGGAGACCAGGCGGATCTGGGCGCCGTGAATTCCTCCGCTAGCGTTTACGGCGTCGAAGTACAGCTGGGCGCCGGCACGCATGAATGTCCCGGTCGGCGCCAGCGGGCCGCTGAACGGGGCTACCTGGCCGACGACGATTTCAGCGGCATTGGCGCTGAACGACGCCAGTCCAATGAGGACCGCTGCCCATACTCTGCCCAGAAAAGAGATCAGCTTCATCATCCGCTCCGCTTGAATGTCTGCGCAAGTCTAGGGCCTGGCGGCATGCCTGTCGATGCACTTGTGGGCGCTTTTGCCGAGTTCTGCCGCACGCTGCCCGGTGGCAGGTTCAGTGAGCGCGGTGCGCATGCACCTCGAAGCGGAAAAGTTGCGGGTTCTCGCTATCGATGATGACCTTGACCCAGCCGAGCAGCGGGTAGCCAAAAGTCTCCAGGCGAGTGAAGTTGGCGATTGGCTGCTTGTCGGCATCCCCGGAATTGTTGCTTGTGCCGCTCGTGTCGCGCAGTGGCTTGTCGATCCGCTGCCAGTGCGTGTCGCCGTGAATGAGCAGCACCTGGCCGGGAAAGGCGAGGGTCTCGCGACGCAGGGTTTCGAGCAACTGGCGGTAGCCGCTATGCGTCAGGCCGGCGACCGCGTGCTTGAAGCCGGGGTTGGCCTGCATGACGATTACCAGGCCGGCGGCCTTCTCGTGCCTGGCGGCGGCAAAGCCCTGTTCCAGCCATTCGATGACCGCCGGGTTGCGAGCGAGATACTCCGGGCTGGGGGTTTTCCGATGGCCGAAATTGTTGTTCGACCCCGGCACGTTGAGCGATACGAAGAGCACCGGCCCGAGGCGCCAGCGCAGCTGCTCCGGATAGTCGCCAGGCTGTTGTTTGACCGCCAGCGTCTGCTGGCCGAGCGAGCGCGGCGTGGCGAAGAACAGCTCGCGCAGTTTCTGCAAGCGCTCCAGGGGATTGAAGTCACCGGCAGTCACCAGGTGGCAGTCGGTCCATTCGTTGTCGCCGGGGACGTAGATCAGCGGCACTCGCGAAGCGTCGAAAAGTGTCCGGCGGTCGCTGAAAAGCGCATCGCTGCAGGGCATCCGGCGGGCCTTGAAGTCGCCGGCGTGAACAATGAACTGCGGGTGTTCGGCGGCGATGTCGTCGAGCAATACGGGTAGCTGACGTTCTTCGTAGCTGTTGTAGGGGACGTCGCCGATGACCGCGAAGCGCCAGGTCTCGGCATGCAAGCCGCTTGCCAGCAGCAGGCCGAGAGTGCCCAGCAGAACCCCGATCGTGGCCGTAATCGTTTTCATTGGAGCAGCGCTTTCAGTTCGTAGAGTGCGTCGAGCGCTTCGCGTGGAGTCAATTGATCGGGATCGACGCTGCGTAGCCGTTCGAGCGCCGGGTCGATGGCCGGCTCGCTGGCGTCGGCGGCGTTGGCCAGTGCGCTCGCGAAGAGGTCAGGTTGCAGCGGGTTGATCGATGCGCGTTGCTCGAACTCGCGCAACTGCCGCCGCGCCGCTCGCAGCACCGAAGACGGAATGCCGGCCAGCGCCGCGACCTGGATGCCGTAGCTCTGGCTGGCCGGGCCTTCCTCGACCGCGTGCAGGAAGACGATGCGTTCGCCATGTTCGACGGCGCCGAGATGGACATTCGCCAGGTCGCCGTATTCGTTGGCGAGCAGCGTCAGCTCGAAGTAGTGCGTGGCGAACAGCGTCAGGCAGCGGTTCTTCTCGAGCAGGTGGCGGCAGATCGCAAAAGCCAGCGCCATGCCATCGAAAGTCGAAGTGCCACGCCCGACTTCGTCCATCAGCACCAGGCTGCGCTCGGTCGCGTGATGCAGAATCGCCGCCGACTCGGTCATTTCGACCATGAACGTCGAGCGGCCGGCGGCCAGGTCGTCGGCCGCACCGATGCGCGTGAAGATCTGGTCGAGCGGCCCGAGAACGGCGCTGCTGGCGGGCACATAGCTGCCAACGTGGGCGAGCAGGGCGATCAGCGCCGTCTGCCGCATATAGGTCGACTTGCCGCCCATGTTCGGGCCCGTGATCAGCAACAGCCGGCGCCCGTCGCCGAGACGCGTGTCATTGGCGATGAAGCTGGCGCCACCGGGGAGCTGGTCTTCGACGACCGGGTGGCGGCCGCCCTCGATGGACAAGCCCGGCTCGGACGAAAACAGCGGCCGGCAGTAGTTGTGCCGCTGCGCGCTGTCGGCGAAAGCGGCCAGCAGATCAAGGTAAGCGACCGCCTGGGCGATCTGCTGCAGCCGCGGCAGCTCGCATTGCAGTTCGGCCAGAACGTCGTCGTAGAGCAGCTTTTCGCGCGCCAGCGAACGGTCCTTGGCCGACAGCGCCTTGTCCTCGAAAGCCTTCAGCTCGGGTGTCAGATAGCGTTCGGCGTTCTTCAGCGTCTGCCGGCGCCGGTAATCGTCGGGCACCTTGGTGGCCTGCGCGTTGCTCACTTCGATGAAGAAGCCATGCACGCGGTTGTACTCGACCTTGAGGTTGGCGATACCCGTACGCTCGCGTTCGCGCGCTTCGAGTGCGAGCAGGAAAGTGCCGCAGTTGTCGTTGAGCGCGCGCAGCTCGTCAAGCTCGGCGTCGAAGCCGCTGGCGATGACGCCGCCGTCGCGGAGCAGGCTCGCCGGTTCGGGCAGGATCGCTCGCTGCAGCAGTTCGAGCGCGGCCAGCGGCGTCGCCAGCTGTGCATGCAGCTCGGCGAGCAGCGGCGCCGCGCTGTCGCGCAGCGGAGCGCGCAGGGTTTCAAGTTGCTGAAGGCTGTCGCGCAGACTCGACAGGTCGCGCGGCCGTGCGCTGTACAGCGCGATCCGCCCGGCGATACGTTCGATGTCGGCAAAGCCGCGCAAACTCTGGCGCAGCGCACGCAGCGTGGACTCCTCGTCGTCGAGCAGCATGGCGATTGCCGCGTGTCGGGCGGTCGGGATCGCCGGATCACGCAAGGGGTGGTGCAGCGCATGCCGCAGCAGCCGCGCGCCCATGGCGCTGCTGCAGTTGTCGAGCAGGCTGCACAGCGTCGGCGCTGGCTGGCCGCGCAGGGTTTCGGTCAGTTCGAGGTTGCGCCGGGTGGCGGTGTCCAGGCCCAGATAAGTCGCCTCACGTTCGACGATCAGGGCCTGCAGGTGCGGCAGGGCGCGCGCCTGCGTCGCCTGCGCGTAGCGCAGCAGCGCGCCGGCAGCGGCAATCGCCGGCCGCAGGCCGTCGGTGCCGAAGCCGGCCAGCGACCTGGTGCCGAAATGGGTGCACAGCTCGCGGCCCGCCGCCTCGACGTCGAAGTGCCAGTCGGGCCGCCGGGTGAGCGCCACGTCGGCCGTGAAGTCTGTTGTCAGGCTCTCGGGGACGACGATCTCGGCCGGGCGAATGCGCTCCAGGGTGGCCGCCAGTTTCGGCGGCGCGACTTCGCAAACGCGGAACTCGCCACTCGCCAGATTGATCCACGCCAGCCCGGCGAGCTGCCGCGTCATCGACACCGCGAGCAGCAGCGTGTCACATTTCTCGTCGAGTAGGGCCGCGTCGGTCAGCGTTCCCGGGGTGACGATGCGCGCCACCGCACGTTCGACCGGGCCCTTGCTCGTCGCCGGGTCGCCGATCTGCTCGCAGATCACCACCGATTCGCCCAGTCGGACCAGCTTCGCCAAATACTGCTCGACCGCGTGATAAGGCACTCCCGCCATGCGGATCGGCTGCCCGGCCGACTGCCCGCGCGTCGTCAGCGTGATGTCCAGCAAGCGCGCCGCCTTTTCCGCGTCGTCGAAGAACAACTCGTAGAAGTCGCCCATGCGGTAGAACATCAGCAAGCCGGGATGCTGCGCCTTGATGCGCAGGTACTGCTGCATCATCGGGGTGTGCGCGGACAGGTCTTGTTTGTTCATCGAAATCGGCTATCGTCTGGTGTTGTTTCGGGCAACTTGCGCGAGCTGCAAAGTGTACCGTAAAGAGCGCCTTCGCTCGCCGGCTGTTCCAGCGAGCCAGCAAAACCGACGCTGCGTGGTGGCCGCGTCGCCGCGATGCGGGCGGCCCGAGCTCTGAGCGTGCTGTCATTGGCGAGCCGGCAGGAAAGCTCTATTTTCGGGTCCCAGGTGCCGGCAATCGACGGCTGCAGCATTTGCCGAGGCGCAAGCGTGTGGGCAGTGGTGGTGGCCAGCACCCGATAGAAGAATGCCGGACCACGATACGAAAATGCGAGAACAGGCAAAAGCTGTGCGCCTTCCGGTCGATGTTGCGCGGCAGCTCAGTAGCCGTCCGAACCTCCGTCCGTTGCGCCTGCTTTCCAATTCACGATCATTCAATAAGGGGATCTCTTGCATGCCACCCAGTTGCTCATCTACGAAACTGCCGTTCCGGTCTCCAATGCCCGGCACGGCACGTGCTCGGTCGAAGCTTGCTGGAGCCGATGCAGGCACGGTTCACGCTGCCCAGCGGCGAGAAGCTCGCGCTGAGCGGCTTCCTGGCGGTTGACCGCAAGCGTCTCAAGGCCTTGCCGGCGGAAAAGTTGCACGCCTTGGCGGTCAGCGATGAACTGGAGCTGATCTACCTGCACTTGTAGGCCCTGCGCAACTTCAACGCCGTCAAGGACCGCCTGAGGGTCGGCGGCGCCACCAGTGCTGGCGATCAGTCGCCCGGCAGCGAGCCGACCAGCCAGGCAGCCGACCAAGGCGGCACGTCAGGCAAAGCCGAGAAAGCCGAGAAAGCCGAGCAAGCCGAGAAAGCCAGGAAAGCAGACAAGGACGACGCAGCGGCGGGGAAGAACAATGCTTCTGCTGATGCCGGTGCCAAGCTCAACTGAGCTGCCGGGTCCAGAAGTCAGTGCAGTGGCAGAAGGCCTGGGCGAAGCTGCCTGGCGGGCGATTCTGGCGTTGATTGACGGCGTGAGAGAGGCCCTCTTTAATCGGCCTGGGTGGTGTGGCGCCCTTCGGCCAGGCGAAAATACGACCCCGATTTCCTCACTTGCGCTCAGGCGGCCACCGCCTGGGGGTATGGACCAGCGCGAGGACCCACAAGGTCTCGCCTGCGATCTCGTACCCGAGGCGATAGCTGTCGTGAGGGATCGGCTCGCGGGTGCCGGAAATTCTGTCCGGCCGGCCCAGATGAGGATATTCGGCCAGCCTGGCGGCCGCGTCGCTGAACAACTGGTCCATTTGCACGGCCGCTCGCGCGTTTTCCTTCGCGATGTAGTTCCACACGTCGGCGCGGTCCTGTTACGCCTATGTCATCCAGCTGACTTTTACTTCTGGCTGGTCACGCTGGCTCGCCGTGCAGCAAGCTCGGCCTCAACCTCATCATTCGACTGTCCGGCGCCGGCTTCCATGGAGGAGCGTGCCGCCTCGAGCTTGCGATGCTGGCGCGGGTGGTCGAAGTGCAGGGCGTCAAGGCGACGGTCGTTACGGGTACGCGTCGCAATCGACGCTCTCTTCGCCTCCCTCCAGCACCGCGCTTTTCGCGGCGAGCTGTAGATCTGTAAGCCGCAAGCAGAAATCGCCCTGTTTTATTTTCCCCCAACATCCTAAAATAACGGCAACGCTTATTTCAGGTTCGCGCAAACGGTCATGACAGTCGAGATACACCGGATCATGAAAGTCATGACCGCCCCCCTCTTCCCCAGACCCTTTTCCCGCAGGGGGAGAAGGGCGATTCGTGAGTCGCGTAGGCGACTTTCACAGTAATGCACCGACCGCCGCCCGGCCAGTACGTCACCGTTTCGACGGCCGACGAGCCCTACCAGTCCTTCGTCCCGGCAGCGCTGCCGCCGCAGCCGCCGCTGGCGTGGACGCCGGCGTTGCGGCGGCGCTTCGACGACGCGCTGGTGGCGCTCGGGCGGCTCGATGCGATCACTGCGCTGCTGCCCAACGCCGCTCTGTTGCTCTACAGCTTTGTACGCAAGGAAGCCGTGCTCTCCTCGCAGATCGAGGGTACGCAGTCGTCGCTGGCCGACCTGCTGCTTTTCGAGATCGACGAGCAGCCCGGCGTGCCGCTCGACGATGCGCATGAGGTCAGTCGCTACGTTGCGGCGCTGGAGCGCGGGCTGGCCTTGCTGCGCGGCGGCTTGCCACTGTGCGGCCGCCTGCTTTGCGAAGTGCACGCGGTGCTGCTCGACCATCCGCGCGGGCGCGGCAAGGCTCCCGGCGAGTTCCGTAGCTCGGCGGTGTGGATCGGCGGCACGCGGCCTGGCAATGCGGCCTTCGTGCCGCCGCCGGCAGGCGAGCTGCCGGCGTGTCTCGCTGCTTTCGAGCGTTTTCTCAACGACCAGCCGGAGGCGACTTCGCCACTGCTCAAGGCGGCGCTGGCGCACGTGCAGTTCGAGACCATCCACCCCTTTCTCGACGGCAACGGCCGCATCGGGCGGCTGCTGATCGTCTTGCAACTGGTCGCCGACGGCGTCTTGCGCGAGCCGCTGCTCTACCCCAGCCTGTTCTTCAAGACACATCGCTCGCTGTATTACGAGCTGTTGAACGAGGTGCGCCTGCGCGGTGACTGGGAGCGCTGGCTCGATTTCTTCGCCGAGGGCGTGCAGGCGAGTGCGACGCAGGCGGTGGTGACGGCGCATGCGCTGCTGGCGCTGGTGAACGCGGACCGCGACCGCATCGCGACGCTTGGCCGTGCAGCGGCCTCCGCGCTGGCAGTGCATCAGGCGTTGCAGCGCCAGCCACTGAGCACAGCAGCGGCGCTGGTCAGGACCGCCGGGCTGACGGCAGCGACGGTGAACAAATCGCTTGCTCACTTGAGCGCGCTCGGCATCGTCACCGAGCTCACGCAACGCCAGCGCGGGCGCGTTTTCAGCTACCGGCGCTATGTCGAGCTGTTGAACGCCGAGCTAGCTCCGACGCGTGCGTAGAACAAAGGTTGGCGCAAAGAGGTGGCGACGTAGCTTGGGGTGAGGAAAGAACCCCCACGCTTCCGGCCCGCGCCTCGTGCTTGCCACCTCGTCACTGCGAGGAGCGTAGCGACGCGGCAGTCCAGCGCCACCTTCTGATATGTGGTCGTCGTCCCCGACTCGTGCATCACGGATGCGACCGCCAGCGTAGACAACCGCTTTCCGGAAAGAGCGAGCGAGCACTTCGCTTAGCCGATCAGCATTGCCGCTCTTTCTCCCGGTCGCTTGGCTATACTGTCTTTCTCGCGAACCGCCTTCAAGGACCGCCAAGATGACCCTCAATAAAAAGCTTTTCCTCGCTTCGTCGTCCGAGTTGGCGGCGGACCGGCAGAAATTCGAGGTTTTCATCAATCGCAAGAACAAGGAGTGGGTCAGCCGCGGCGTTTTTCTCGAACTCGTCGGTTGGGAGGATTTTCTCGATGCCGTATCCAAAACGCGACTGCAGGACGAATACAACCAAGCCATTCGCGACTGCGATATTTTCGTGATGCTGTTCAGCACCAAGGTCGGGCCCTATACCGAGGAAGAGTTCGACACCGCCTTCGGGCAGTTCAAGGCAACCGGCAAGCCCTTCATCTTTACCTACTTCAAGGACGCGTCGATCAGCAGTGGCACGGCCGCCCGTGCCGATCTGACCAGCCTGTGGGCGTTCCAGGACAAGCTGAAAGCGCTGGGTCATTTCCAGACGGCCTACAAGGACAGCGATGGGCTGAAGTTGCATTTCAGCCAGCAACTCGACAAGCTCGCCGCCGGCGGCTTCATCGAGTTCAAGCGGGAGCAGGGCGCCACGAATGCGCTTGCGGGCGACAGCTACCAGGCGACGCTCAACGGCCCGGGTGCCATCGCGCAAGGGGCAGGCGCGACGGCTGTTGGCGCTGGCGGGGTATTTGTCGGCGGCAAGAACACGGGCAGCATCAAAACTGGTATGCAGTCGCATACCAACACCGGTGGAGGCGCCCACATTGGCGGCAGCGTGCACACCGGTGGTGGCGATTTTGTTGGCCGTTATCAGATCAAGAACGCTCTTTCGCAGCGTGATCTGGAGGCGTTGTTGGCTCCCGTGCTGGCCGCTGTCGCGCAGCAGGCGCCGGGCGGCAAGCAAGGCGAAGCGGTGCAGCAAGTCCAGGAACTCAAGGCCGAGCTTGCCAAGGGTGAGCAAGCGGATGACGGCAAGCTCGGCAAGATCGTCGATGGTCTGGTGGCCATGGTACCGGGTGCGATTGGGGCCGTCGTCAGCGCTTTCGCCTCGCCGCTGCTAGCCGGCGTTGCCGGGCCGGTGACGGAGTATGTGCTGGGTAAACTGCAGGGAGAGTGAGTCACGACCATGGCAGGCGAACCGACAGAGTCCTTGGATGTAGCTGCGCTGCAGCGAAGGGTGGCTGAACTGCAGGCCCAGCTCGACGCGCAGGCGGAAGCCAGCGTGGCCGCCAGAAAGCTAGCCAGTCTTGGTGGTTCGGGTGCGATTGCCCAGCGCGACGGCGACGCACTCGGCGAGCGCGCAGCACAAATCAGTGGCGACAATGCTGGAACGATCGTCACCGGTACACAAATTATCAGCAACTACTACGCTGCCGGTAGCACTGGCCAGACTCGGGAGCAGATCGCAGAACAGGTCGCCGGCTACCTACGCTGGCTGCGCGAGCGCACCGCGTGTATCGAGTTGCGCGGCATCGAGCTGGCTTGGTGGAGCGCCGGTGGTGCTTCTGCCGCTTGAGGCGGCTTATGTGCCACTAAGCGCCAAGTCGATGGAACAAAGTGAAGATACCGCGCTGAATCAGGTTCTTGACTTGGGCCGGCGCTTGGCGATTATCGGGGGCCCCGGCTGCGGCAAGACGACCGTGCTGCTGCACATGGCGTGGGCGCTGGCGTCTTCACTGCTCACTGGCAAGGCTGAACCGGCACACTCACGCCTTGGTATGGCGGTGAAACCGAGCGACTTGCCGCTACCAGTCTTGGTACCATTGGCGTCGTTTGCCCGTTACCGGCGCAGTTTGTCGCCGAATGCGCCAGCGCGCGAGAAGACTCTCGCCCACTTCATTTCGTACCACCTGATCAGCAAACAGGCCGACTTTGATCTGCCTGCAGATTTCTTCGTCCAACTACTCTATGACGGGCGCGATGTCCTGCTGTTACTCGATGGGCTGGACGAAGTGGCCAACGAGGACGAGCGCGCGGAGGTGCGGCAATCGGTCGAAGATCTGGTGCGTGGTCGCGAGGCTGCGCGTGTCGTCGTTACCTGTCGCACGCTCGCCTATCGCAGCGGGCGTACGGCCCTGGGCGCACATTTCCATGAAATCGTTGTGCAGCCACTGGACTTCGAGTGTCACATCTCGCCGATGGTGCAGCAGGCCTATGCCTGCATCTACCCGCACGACGCTGCCTTGCGCGCCGAGCGCGTACGGGACTTGTTAACTGGCATCGGCCAACTGGAGAGCGATCGCCGCGCTCGCCTTAGCGGTGGTGGACGGGCGCTGGTCGACAGCCCTCTGATGGTGCGCCTGCTGTTGATCGTGCACGTCAATAATCGCAGACTGCCCGATGAGCGTGCAGAGCTCTTCGACAAGGCGATCAACGCGCTGTTGCAGGTCGATTATGGGCACGACGAGAGCGACATTCGCGAGTTGTCGACGGACTGGAAACTTTTTCGTGATATGGCCCAGCATGTCGCTTTCCACATGCATCAACAGGGGACCGACCAGGGGCGCGAAATCGACGAGTCGGCACTGAAATTGGTCTTGCGCCAGGAGCCAGAGTACCCCCCGCGTATCGACGATTTCCTCAAGCATGCCCGTCAGCGCGGCAGTGTGCTGGAAGAGCGCGAGGGCGTGTACCGCTTCATTCACCTAGCTTTTCAGGAATTTCTGGTTGCGCGCTACCTGCGCGAAGTCGTCGGTAGTGGCGGTCGTGAGGCGATTCTGGACTTTCTCAACCACCGCCTGGACGATCCGTGGTGGCGGGAGCCCGTTCTGCTGCTCGTCGGCTACTGGGCGACCAATGCTGCCAAGGCTGCGCGGGATCTGATTGGTGCGCTGGCTAGGACCAGGGCCGGTGGTGAGTCCGACGTGCAGTTCTCCGCAGCCGAGCTTGCAGCAACGGCAGCCTTAGAATGGCGCGAGTGCGGTGAGACGACCGGGGCGGAGTGCGCTCGGCGCATCGTCGACTTGTTGACGGACGTGACTGCCCTAAGGAGTGCACAGCCCTTTGTTCGCGCTCGCGCTGGCGACCGACTCGCGCAACTTGGTGACCCGCGCTTCGATCCGCAGCGATTCTCTCTGCCGGTTGGCGAGATGCTCGGCTTTGTAGGTATAGCGGCCGATGCCGAGTTCAGGATTGGTACCCGTACGGCGGACGCGCGGCGGCTCGTGCGGATTATTGGTGAAGAAGGCGGCGACGACGAGATCAACGATGCGTTCACGCCGACATCGGTATTCCATATTGCGAGGTATCCGGTTACCGTTGCGCAGTTTCGGGCGTTCATTGAGGCGACAGATTACGAACTCGGAAATAGAGACGCTTTGCGTGACCCGGATAGCCGACCCGTCCGCTGGATCAGCTGGTACGAGGCTATCGCCTACTGCGACTGGCTGAACAAAATCCTTGCCGACTCGCCGCTACTTGAGCGCAGCGCGGTGGCCCAAATGGTGCGGCAGCACAGGGTGCGCGTTACCTTGCCCAGCGAACTCGAGTGGGAGAAGGCATCTCGTGGCGCATTGAGTAGAGCTGTGTTTCCATGGGGCGATGAGGCTGACTCGGCGCGGGCAAACTGTAGCGGTTCGGGAATCGGCGACACATCAGCTGTAGGTTGCTTTTCGGCCAACGAATTCGGTCTACACGACATGATCGGCAACGTCTGGGAGTGGACACGCAGCCGTTATCGCCCGTATCCATATGATGCTCACGATGGCCGTGAAGAGCTGCAGGGCGGTGACGATATTTGGCGGGTCGTTCGCGGTGGATCGTGGGTTGACGGCCGTTATCACGCGCGCTGCGCCTGGCGCGACGGAATTCGACCGCACCGTCGTTACCTCAACGATGGCGGCATTGGCTTTCGGGTGGTACTGCGGTCTGGCGCAGCAGCGTAATCTTGTCCTTGACGCCTTTCATGTACTCGGGGACTCTGGGTCACCAACTCTGGACAGACGGCGGGGGCTATCCCCACCTCGCTCTGGCACCGGTTGGGCTATCATTTCCAACTCGTTGCCCGCTTGGCTTTTCAGAAGCTTTTTGATCGTGGTAGGGCCTCTCTTGACACCGTCGCGTGTGCTTCGATGTGCGGAATTTGCCATTGTCGCTTGTCGGGTTTCCCCACAAGGTACGCAAGCGTGGGACTGTTAGGAAGGTCATGACCACACCACAGGACCAGCAACTCGATCAACTCCAGCGCGCGCTCGACGCGGGCCTGATCGATCAGACCACCTTCTCCGCGGCAGCTGCCGCGATCAGCGCCCAGCTTGCCGGCAGTGGCGCTATCGCTGAAGGGGAGGGCGCTTTTGCAGTGGGCTCCAATGGCGTCGGAGTTGGGGGCGACAACTACGGCCCGATCAACACGGGAACCCAGACCATCGGCCGCGACTTGGTCAGCATCTTCAAGCTCGTCACCCACGGAGGCGAAGATCCGGCCGAAGCGCAGTCGGTCATCGCCCTCTACCTGCACGCGTTGGCGACCGATCTCGCCGGGCTGAAGCTCGGCGAGATCGACGCCTCGGCCGATCCGGCGCGGCAGACGCCGCTGCAACTCGCCGACATCTATGTGCCGCTGGATACCACGCTGCGGATTCCGAAGGACACGACGCTGGCGGAATGCTTGTCGCGCGCTACGAGCGTTCACGAACAACGCTCCGGGCAAAGCGAAACGCAGCCGGTTTCCGCCCTCGAAGCGCTGGCCGTGCACCGCCAGCTGACGCTGCTCGGCAAGCCGGGGAGTGGCAAGAGCACCTTCGGCGCCAGCCTCCTGCTGGCGCTGGCGCAAGCCTGGCAGGGCCACCCCGAAGAACTTGCTAGCCTCGGTGAAAGCTGGACGCACGGCAAGCTGCTGCCGATCCGCGTCATCCTGCGCCGCTTTGCCGAGCAGCTTCCGCCCGGCGACAAGCCGGCGCGCGCCAGCGACCTGTGGGCATTCATCGCCCGCGACCTCGACGCCAGCGGCTACGGCATGTCGCCGGACACCATGAAGTACGTGCAGCGCATCGCGCGCAAGCAGGGCGCGCTGATCCTCTTCGATGGCCTCGACGAGTGCGGCGACAGCGCCAGTCGCGAGCGCGTGCTCGCCGCCGTCGACCAGCTGATGGGCAGCGCCGGGAAGGCATGCCGCTTCGTGCTCTGCGCGCGGCCGTACGCCTGGCCCGGCGGCGCCGACCCGGCGCAGGGCGTTTATACCCTGGCCGACCTCGACGACGAGCAGATCGAGCGCTTCATCCGCGCCTGGTACGCGGCGCTGGTCAAGCGTGGCTGGCGCTCGCCTGGCGACGCCGAACGCAAGATCGACGACCTGCTCGCTGCCCGCCAACGCCCCGATCTGCTGCCGCTGGCACGCAACCCACTGCTGCTGACCCTGATGGCCACCCTGCATACCAATCGTGGTCGTCTGCCTGACGATCGAGCCGATCTCTACGAGGAGTCGGTCGAGCTGCTGATGCTGCGCTGGAACCGCCAGATCGGTGCCGACAAGGCGCTGCTCGACGAGCTGGCCATGCCCAGTCTGAAGCTCTCGGACCTGCGCGAGGTCCTCGAAGAGGTGGCGTTCAAGGTGCACGCCGAGAACGTCGGTCGTGAAGGTACGGCGGATATCGGCGAGGACCGGCTGGTCCGCGCTTTTCGCCCGCTGCTCAGCCACGACAGGAACAAGGCCGCGGTCGTCGTCGAGTACATCGAAAAGCGCGCCGGCCTGCTTATTGGGCAGGGCGAGAAGGACGGCGAGCGGCAGTTTACATTTCCGCATCGCACCTTTCAGGAGTTCCTCGCCGCCAGCTTCCTGGCGGCTCAGGACGACTTCGCGGCGCAATGCGCCGGCCTGGCACGCGCCGCGCCGACGCACTGGCAGGTCGTGCTGCCGCTGGCTGCGCGACTGGCGAAGGCAGAGCGGGGCGCGAGTGCTGCCGACGAACTGATCGGCGGCACTTCGATCGCCAAATTCCGCGACGGGCAGACGCCGGATGCAGCCGACTGGATCTGCGCCCTACTCGCTGGAACACAACTGCAGGAGATCGGTCGCGGGGCGATCAATAAGAGCCGCCGCACGCAGGCGATTGCGGAGCGGGTCGCCGGTTGGCTTGCCGCGTCGCTGCCCGTGCATCCCGACGCCGGCGGCGCACCGAATCGCCAGCGAGCGCAAGCCGGCGACGTGCTGGCGGCGCTGGGGGACCCGCGTTTCGATCCACAGCGCTTGTGGCTGCCGGGCGACGAGATGCTCGGTTTCGTGCGCATTCCAGCTGACTCCGCGTTTCGCATCGGTACGCGTAAGGCGGATGCACAGCAGTTGGCGAAGATCGCCGGTCGCGAAGTAGATAGAAGCGAAATCAATGACGCGCCCATGCCGACGCCGGAGTTCCTAATCGCGCGTTATCCGGTCACCGTCGCCCAGTTCCGCGCCTTCGTCGAGGCGGCGCACTACGCGATCGGCTATGCCGACGCCTTGCGAGACCCGGACAGCCGACCGGTGCGCTGGGTGAGCTGGCACGAGGCCATCGCCTACTGCCGGTGGCTGAACGAGCTGCTTGCCGCTTCGCCGCTGTTCGCGGACAGTGACCCGGGCTGGCTCGTGCGCCAGCGCCAGTGGGAGGTTGGACTGCCCAGCGAGCTGGAGTGGGAGAAAGCCGCCCGTGGCGGGGCGCGGGATGGGATCTTCTCGTGGGGCAATGGCGTTGACCCGGCTCGGGCGAACTATCGCGACTCGGGGATCGGCGACACGTCTGCTGCCGGTTGTTTTCCGCCCAACGACTTCGGCCTGTACGACATGATTGGCAACACCTTCGAATGGACGCGCAGCCTTTACAAGCCCTATCCTTATCACACTGACGACGGCCGCGAGGATCTGCAAGCCGCTGACAACGTTGAAAGGGTCGTTCGCGGCGGCTCGTCGAAACTCCATCGTTTCCTTGCGCGCTGCGCCTATCGCCTCGGGCTCGATCCCGACCTCCGTCACGACCTCATCGGTTTTCGGGTGGTGTTGCGTTCTTCCCCTGTTGAGTAGCCCTGGCCTCTGTTCTTCTGGACTCTGGAGCTCGGGTGCGCTGACTCGGAAGGGGGTGCGGGGGAGACTTCCCCCGCGGCGCTATTTTTCGCTATCATTCACTGGCCGGGTGGCGACATCCGGCCAGGCAGTCTGGAAAGGTCGTTCGCGGCGGCTCGTGGAACAACCCTCGTAACAACGCGCGCTGCGCCTATCGCAACAGGAACGATCCCGACAACCGTAACAACAACATCGGTTTCCGGGTGGTGTTGCGTTCTTCCCACGTCCTTCTCACCCTTCTTCTGGTTCCGCCGCGAGGCGGGATGGCGTAACGGTGCACCCGCGCCGACCACGTTCCGGAAATGCGGGCCGATCCGCGCAAGTGGTTTTGCCCGCCGAGGCGAAGGAAGAAGAACAGCGCCAGACAGGTCTGGTCCGTGCGCATGCCGCGAGGCAGGGCGACAGCAGGGGCATCGCCTGCGCCGGGCAGATAGTCAAACCAGGGCACGGCCAGGCCATCGCGCCCGCCGTGGCCCGCCCCTCCCGACGATGCTCATCCAGAATCCGAGTCGTCGCTGCGCGTGGTGCCGCCGGGCCTGGCCTGCACGCCCGAACGGGTCTGCTTGAGCCAGCCGCCGAGCAGGCGGCCAATCTCGGCGACCATGCGGCTGGCGTGCTCGTACTGGCCGCTGCTCAGCCAGTCCCACTGTCGCGAAAGGCGCAGGTAAAGCCGCCGTTTGTTGAGCTGCGCGTCGGCCGCCTGCAGATGCTGCAGTCGCTGCGCTCCACTGCGCGCATTCGCTTCGAAGACCTCTTCCTGAAAATTCAGCGCTGCGCCCTGCAGACGCTGCGTGATGACAAAGCGCTGGCTCTTTGGGAAGCGTTCGCACTGAGGAAGCAGCCAGCTCAGCAAGTCGTAGGTTTGGGTGAAGATCACCAGTTCTTTGGTCGGTGGCATGGGGGAATAATCCTCGAAGTGTTCGATTGGGCAGGCGGAGCAGATGCGGCAAGAGCGCCAAATTCACGAAGCGCGACAAATTGAACCCCTGTTCGCAGCGATTACCGACTGGGACAACCTCTGGCGCGCCTATCGTCTGGCCGCACGCGGCAAGCGCCGCAAAGATAGCGCAGCGGACTTCGAGCAAGCGCTTGCCGATCGCTTGATCGCCTTGCAGAGCGCGTTGCGAACACGGACCTATCGGCCCGGCGCCTACCGTCATTTTTTTATTCACGAACCAAAGCGGCGGAAGATCAGCGCCGCGCCCTTTGTCGACCGCGTCGTCCATCATGCGCTGTGCAATGTGATCGAGCCGATCTGTGAGGCGTGCTTTGTTACGCACAGTTACGCGAATCGTCGCGGCAAGGGGACGCATCGCGCGGTCGACCGCTTGCAGGAGCTGGCGTGTCGTCATCGCTACGTACTGCGTGCCGACATCGTCCAGCATTTCCCGTCGCTGGATCATGCGCTTCTGCGCGCCAAGCTCGCGCGCGTGATCGCGGATGAAGAGGTAATGTGGCTGGTCGACAGCATCCTTGCCAGTGGCGTCGGCGCGCTCACGACTGAGTACACGCCCGTCTATTTTCCGGGCGACGACCTGCTCGCCGCCTGCCGTCCACGCGGCTTGCCGATCGGCAATCTGACCTCGCAGTTCTGGTCGAACGTCTTTCTCAATGACTTCGACTGGTTCGTCCAGCGTGAACTGGGCTGCGGCGCTTATTTGCGCTACGTGGACGATTTTGCCCTGTTCGGCGACAGCAAGGCCGTGCTTGCCGAGTGGAAAGAGGCGATCGTTGCCCGTCTCGGGCGCGAGCGGCTGACGATCCACGAACCACAGGCGCAGGTGCTGCCGACGCGCTGTGGCATCCCCTGGCTCGGTTTCGTCGTCTACCCCGCGCGCCGCTTGCTCAAACGGCGTAACGCGGTGAATTTCACCCGTCGGCTGGCTCGCAACCTGGACGATTACCAGGCCGGCAAGCTCTCGTTTGGCGAACTCGATGCCAGCGTGCAGGGCTGGATCAACCACGTGCGCTACGCCGATACCTGGGGCTTGCGCGAGCACGTGTTTGCAAGCCATCCGATTCCGAAACCGAGCGCATGACCACGGCGCCAGGTTCAAGTACGTGATGGCCTGTGTTCCGATGCGGTCGATCACGAAAGCTGCTGTCTTGCGGCCATTGCACCCGCATACCCCGTGCCGTCACTGCGAGGAGCGTCGCGACGCGGCAGTCCAGCGCCATCGTCTGACTCATGGACTTGTCCTCCACTGGTGGGTCACGGATGCGGCTTGCACGGTAGGCAGACAAACGCTTCACGGATGGCGAGAGCCCCAGGCTCGGCCAGTAGAGCGGAGTCGTCGTTCTTTCTCGCTGCTGTTTGGCTATACTGTGCCGCGAAACGCCTCCAGGAACCGCCACGATGACCACGAACAAGCTCTTCCTTGCCTCGTCCTCCGAATTCTGCGAGGAGCGGAAGGAGTTTGAGCTCTGCATCAGCCGCAAGAACAAGGCTTTACGTCCGCGGGGTGTCGTCATCGAGGTAAGTATTCGGCCAACCCGTAGCGCGCCAGCGCCGTTGGCGAGGCGGGTTAGCGGCAGAGGGCTGATCGGAATGATCGGTGAAGGGGGTAAAGCCAGATGTCCTTGATCGGGAGGATCGGCTTGCTGGTGGGGCACTTCTTGCCTCGCCCAGCGGTTTGACCGACCTTGATCCAGTTGGCGGCCTGGTAGCAGGTGCCGCGATGGCGGGGCGTCTCGACGAAGGTTTCGAGCAGCACGGGGCGGTAGCCGTAGCGCGCCAGCCAGTCCTTGGGCAGTTGCCGCTGCATGAGCGAAAGGATCTTGGAGGCCAGGCCCTGGCACTGGATCCAGGGCAGGATCAGAAAGCGGGCGTTGTTCACCACGAGTTGCAGGTTCTTTTGTCGCTGCTCATCGTGCCAACCGATGAATTGCTCGCGCGCAGCGAGTTTCCAGGCGCTGGCGCCGAAACTGAGCAAGGCGACCAGGGTCTCGCCGGCGAAGACGAAATATCGGCTCTGACTGCCCGCCATGGGCGTGTGGCCGAGATAGTGGTAACGAGCGATGTACTCGTTCCACAGACGCGAGTTCGCCGAACCGACGACCTGTCGCACAGAGAGAGGCGGCAGTTCATGCACCGGCTGAGTGAGTAAGGGTTGTGGATCGGTGGCGTGCGTGGGCCGATAGTCGGGTTGGCGAGGAGCGGCCCACCGTGCCGCCGGCAGGGTGAACAGGCCGTCGGCTTGCATGCGCAGCATGGCCACCCGGCAGGTCATGTCCTTCAGCTCGCCATTGGGCTTGCGCCAGTCGAAGAGCTCGCACACCTGACGCGAGAGTTGTGCGCGGCTGGCGCCGGGAGGGGCCTCGATCAGGCCGCGGATCGTCTGCAGTTCGTCGGCGGTAAAGTGACGCCCACAATAAGGCTTCACGAGCTATCGATGGGAGGTGCCTGAGCGACCGGGATGCCACGCATCTGGGCCAGACGATCGGTTGCCATCGCCCAGGGCAGAAAGACACTCAAGTCCGCGGGCGGCTGCCTGCCGTTGGCGGCGCAGGTTTCCAGATACGCCGTCAGCCAGGTGCGCGGGTTGATTTTCCACAAGCGCAGCGTCAGCAGCAAGCTGAACATCGTCGCGGCGAAAGCGCCGGACCAATGACTACCCGACCCATAGAAGTTCTTGCGTGCGACCACCGGCGTACGCTGTGCGCGTTCGGCGGCATTATTGTCCATCGGCACCTCGGGGCGGTCGACAAACACGGTCAAGCCGGACCAATGCTTGTGCATGCTTCGCAGCACCTTGCTCGCCGGCATTTTGAGCGCCGGGTTTGCCAGTTCGCGTTCGCGCTGACTGGCCATCTGCGTGATCGCCTGGCGCAAGGCGCGGTCGCGTTCGGCCCACTGTGCCGGGTCGTTACGGACTTCCAGGCGCCAGCCGTTCAAGTGGTAGAGCTCACCGATCTGCTCGACCCAGGCCAGTGCCCAGTCCGAGAAATCCGGATGGGCGTTGGCCAGTTCCAGGAAGTCCCGCCGCTGGTGCGCCCAGCAGAAGGCCAGAATGAAGTGCGCAAGAACTCGCGCGAGTTTCTTGTAGGCCGAGTAGCGATCGCAGATGATGATTCCCCCGGCGCTGCCGGAGAGCTCCCGGATCGGCACCGCCGCCGAGCGACTCGGGTCGAGCACGAAGTGGATGACCGATGGGCAGTGGAACACCCAGAAATACCAGCGCTGTCCGACCTTCCCTTCGGTCTCGGCAAAGACCCGCCAGCGCGTCTCGTCCGCGTGCCATTGTTTCTCGCGGCGCAGCTGGCCAAGCAGCGCTTCTTCAAGCGGCTCGAACAGCGGCGCCAAGGCACGCAGTCCGCCGGTCACCGTTCCCGCCGAGAGCGTCAGTTGGTGATCGGACAAGTCCCGCAGAAGCCGATGCGTCGGCTGGCCGTACAAGAACTTCGACAGCAGAAGGTGCACCCAGATCGACACCCCGTACTTTCCACGCGGGATCAATCGTGCCGGCGGTGGCGCGGTCAGAATACCCCGCGCGCCCACGCACTGACAGGTCCGTCGGTAGCGCCGCCGGCAGATCTTCCGGCGGTAGGCTTTGACCTCGATCTCGAGGACTTCACTGTCTTCCGTGCCGGGAAAGTCGACGTAGCCCAGACCACAGTCCGGGCAATGCGGGCAGTCGATGTCGATGACCTCGATCTGCGCCGGCAAGTGGCTTTCCGGGTTCCGCCCGTGACCCGCTGCTCCCGGTTGCTGACCTCGGCCCCGCGACGACTTCTGGTCCGTTGCCGGGTTCTTCTCGGCTCCCGAAGAGCGTTCTGACTTGCGACCAAACAGGCGTTTTTGCAGATCGCGGATCTGGCCATGGGCCTGCGCCAGTTCGCTGCGCAAGGCCTCCTCGCGCGCCGCCGCTTGCTCCGCCGCTTGCGCCATTTGCACCCGATGAGCGGCCTCCGATTGCGCCAAGCGGACCAGCATTTGCCGATGTTGGCTCCGCCAGAAGCTGGCCTCCCAACGGAGCTTGATTTCCTGCTCCTTGGTCAACGTCACCATCACCTCGGCGAACGGCACCACCTGGCGGTGACTTGCCGCCGATCCTCCGCAAATAATGTCCGCACCCGTGTCCATGCGCCGCATGGTGCCGGATTTCCGCTGCTGTGTTCAGGTCTACGGGCTGTCCGCCAATCGCTGACTGACGCACGCCGACCATAAAGGCGGGGCTACGGGTTGGCCGAATACTTACTCATCGAGGTGGTGCTCTGGGAAGACTTCCTCAATGCCATGTCGAAGACTCGGTTGCAGGACGAGTACAACCAGGCGATTCGCGAATGCGACCTTTTTGTAACGTTGGTCGGGAGCAAGGTTGGTCGCTACACCGACGAAGAATTCGAGACCGCCCACGCGCAATTCAAGGCCACCGGCAGGCCCTTGATCTTCACCTATTTCAAGGACGTGCAGATCAGCTCTGCCAGTGTCAACCGGGCTGATATGGCAAGCTTGTGGGCGTTCGAGGACAAGCTGAAGGTCCTGGGGCACTTCCCAACGCGTTACACGAACACCGACCAGCTGAAGCATGAGTTCAATCAACAATTGGATAAGCTGCTTGCAAGCGGCTCGATCCGAGTCGCGTCGCACCAGCCTGAGCAGTCGCAAAAGTCACCCAAGGTCGACGCTGGCCCGACGGCCGGCAGGGCCTACCCGGTCGACGGCTATCTGCGCTGGCTGCGTAGCCATACCGAGTCCATCGAGCTGCGCGGCATCGAACGTGCGGGGGGCGCGCTGGTGGTGTCCCTGCCGCTGGAGGCGGCCTATGTGCCGCTGCGTGCCCGACCGATCCCGCGGCCCGGTGACGCGCAGGACAAGATGGCAGCGCAGTCTCTCCCTCGCCCCCGCAGCCGCGGTGACGCTGGCGAGAAAACAGAACCCGATGAGCGTGAGCGCGACAGCGATATTGACCTCAACCAGGTGCTCGGTCTCGGCAACCGCCTGGTGATCATCGGCGGGCCAGGGTCGGGAAAGACGACGGTACTGCTGCACATGGCGTGGGCGCTGGCGTCTTCACTGCTCACCGGGCAGGCCGAGCCGGCGCAGTCGCGCCTCGGTTTGCTGGGGGCTGCTGCCAGCGAACTGCCCTTGCCGATCTTTGTGCCGCTCGCGTCGTTCGCCCGCTTCCGCCGCGAGCTGCCGGCCAACGCACCGGCACGCGAGAGGACGCTGACACACTTCATCTCCTATCACCTGATCAGGAAGCAGGCCGACGTCGATCTGCCCGACGATTTCTTCGTACAACTCCTCAGGGACGGGCGGCCGGTGATCCTGTTGCTCGACGGGCTCGATGAGGTCGCCAATGAAGAAGAGCGCGCCGAAGTGCGTGCGTCGGTCGAGGAATTGGTCAGTGGCCAGGAGCGCATGCGCGTCGTCGTCACCTGTCGCACCATCGCCTACCGCAGCGGCGGTACTGCGCTGGGCGTGAGGTTCCGTGAGATTGCCGTGCAGCCGCTCGATTTCGAGCAACACGTCGTACCGATGGTGCGCCAGGCGTACGCCTGTATCCACCCGCAGGACGCCGATTTGCGCAGTGAGCGGGTGCAGGAACTCCTGGGTGGCATTCGGCGGCTCGAGGACGACCGCCGCACGCGCCTCGGCGACGATACGCAGGTGCTGGTCGACAGTCCGCTGATGGTGCGCCTGTTGCTGATCGTGCATGTGAACAACCGCACGCTTCCTGACGGGCGCGCGGAGCTCTTCGACAAGGCGATCAGCGCCTTGCTGCAAGTCGACTACGGACGCGAGCAGGCCGACATCCGCGAGTTGGCCAGCGACTGGAAGGTGTTTCGCGACATGGCGCAGCATCTCGCTTTTCACATGCACCAGCAGGGGCGTGACCAGGGGCGCGAGATCGGTGAGCGGGCGTTGCAGAAGGTCTTGCGTGAGGAGGCCGAATTTCGGCCGCACATTGACCTCTTCCTCAGCCACGCCCGTCAGCGCGGCAGCGTGCTGGAGGAGCGACAGGGCGCCTATCGCTTCATTCATCTGGCCTTTCAGGAATTCCTGGTGGCGCGCTACCTGCGCGAAGTCACCGGCGACGAGGGCCGTGAAGCGATCCTTGCCGTGCTCGGCGACCGCCTCGACGATCCGTGGTGGCGCGAGCCGATTCTATTGCTGGCTGGCTACCGGGCGAGCAATGCCGCCAAGTCGGCGCGCGATTTTCTCGGAGCGCTGGCCAGGGTCGGTGGCGAGCCGAACGCGCAGTTCTCGGCAGCCGAACTGGCGGGCACGGCGGCGCTGGAATGGCGCGAATGCGGCGAAGCCACCCGCGGCGGTTGCGCGCGGAGGATCGTTGAACTGTTGGCAGACGAGTCGACGCTGCGAGCTGCCATGCCGGTTGTTCGTGCGCGTGCGGGCGATGTGCTTTCGGCGCTGGGCGACCCGCGGTTTGACCAAGAGCGCTTCTGGCTGCCGGCCGACGAGATGCTCGGTTTCGTGCGCATTGCCGCTGACCCCGAGTTCCGGATCGGTACTCGCAAGGTGGATGTGGAGCGGGTGGCGAAGATCGTCGGCCGCGAGGTGGATGATCGCGAAATCAATGACGCGCCGACGCCGACGCCGGAGTACCTTATCGCGCGCTACCCGGTCACCGTCGCGCAGTTCCGCGCCTTCGTCGAGGCGGCGCACTACGAGATCGGCGATGCTGACTCGTTGCGAGACCCGGACAGCCGAGCGGTGCAGTGGGTGAGCTGGCATGAGGCTATCGCGTACTGTGAGTGGCTGAACGAACAGCTTGCCGGTTCGCCGCTGTTCGAGGGCAGTGACGCGGGCAGGCTCGTGCGCCAGCACCAGTGGAGGCTTGCACTGCCCAGCGAGCTGGAGTGGGAAAAAGCCGCTCGTGGCGGGTTGCGGGGTGCGGTCTTCTCCTGGGGTAATGACGTTGACCCGTCTCGGGCCAACTATGCTGACTCGGGGATCGGCGACACGTCCGCTGTCGGCTGCTTTATGGCCAACGATTTCGGCCTGTACGACATGATTGGCAACGCGTTTGAATGGACGCGCAGCCTTTACAAGCCGTATCCCTATCACCCTGACGATGGCCGCGAGGATCTGCGCGCGGCTGACGACGTTCCAAGGGTCGTTCGCGGCGGCTCGTGGTTCAACCCTCGTGGCTACGCGCGCTGCGCCTCTCGCGACTGGGACGATCCCGGCGTCCGTTTCGACGACGTCGGTTTCCGGGTGGTGTTGCGTTCTTCCCCTGTTGAGTAGCTCTGGCCTCTGTTCCTCTGGACTCTGGAGCTCGGGTGCGCTGACTCTGGAGGGGGTGCGGGGGAGACTTCCCCCGCTTCGGCGCTTTTCGCTGGCAGCCTGCATGGTTCAGGGCTTCCCGTTAAGCCGGCCAAGGTTTCGGCTATGCCGTCGTCGCAGCCTGCCTAATGCTTTTTCGCTGCAGCATCGGGCAGTCGCACGGCGATCATGTGTCCGCGCGCGCAAACTTCGCCATGGGCAGTCAAGGACAGGCTGACGGTGACTTTGCGCGCTTTGACCTCGACGATTTCGCCGCGGACTTCCAGTTCGGCGTCGATGGGCGTCGGGCGGAGATAGTCGACCTTGAGCGAGGCGGTGACAAAGCGCATCGGCGGCGCGCCGCCCATTTCGCGACCTTCTGCCTTGCACGCGGCGGCCGCCGCCGATGCGGCTCCGTGGCAATCAAGCAGGGAGGCAATCAGCCCGCCGTAGACATTGCCGGGGACGCCGCCGGTGTGGTAGTGCCGGGGTGTAAAGCGGGCAACGGTCGTCTCGCCATCCCAATAGCTCTTCAAATGATGGCCGTGTTCATTGCTTTTGCCGCATCCGTAGCAATGACTGAAATCCTCCGGATAAAAATCCTGAAAAGCTTTGTCGGGCATTTTTGCTTCCTTTCTGTAGTGGTGGGCGTTACCGAGTGGCGGGCGCTATCTCGCTTTGAACGGCCTGGTCGGCAATGATTTCCTGCGTGAGGTTGTCGACGACCAGCGGGCATTCGAGGAAGGTGAGCGACGGCTCGCTGGCGTATTTGCCGCGGACGAAGGCTTTCCATTCTTGCGTGTAGACCCGATCGGCGTCGGCACGCGTGTTCCAGAGATAGATGCCGCCAGCGCGGTTGCCGTCTTCGGAAAGAAAGTAGTACTTGCGAATCAGGCCGGGCATGCCCTGGTATTTTGGCGCCGTGCTCTGGAAAGTGGCCTGGGCCTGTTCTCTGGACAGAGTCTGGGGGAGCTTGAATTCGACGATGGCGGTGATCATGGGCTTGTCCTGGCGAAGGGGTGGATGTTGGCTGGGGGCGGGCGGCTGGCTGTGCCCCCTCTCCCCAACCCCTCTCCCGCGAGGGGCGAGGGGCTAGGAGGGGCTGGCGCGGGTGATCAGTCTCTCCAGGCCCCCGGGCTACGACCCCTGCCGGGGCTGGAAGGCCATCGACCTGGCCGAGACGCTGAAGGCATCCGAGAAGCAGGCGCCGTCTTCCGCACCGTGCTGCTTGAGGAAGGGGAAGATGGCTTCGACCATGCGCACCGAGCCGCAGGCGTAGATTTCGTGTTCCTTGAGCTCGGGGAAGTCTTCGAGGATGGCTTCGTGGACCAGGCCGGTGCGGCCGCTCCAGGTGGCTTCGGACTCGGGCTCGGAGAGCACGGGGATAAAGTGGAAGTTGTCGTGTTCCTGCGCCCAGCGCGTCGGCAGTTCGGGCAGGTAGAGATCCTTGAGAGTCCTGACGCCCCAGTAGAGATGGATCTGGCGCTTGAGACCGCGCTTGAAGGCGTCTTCGACCATGCTCTTGACCGGGGCGAAGCCGGTGGCGCCGGCGACGAAGACGATCGGGCGCTCGGATTCGCGCAGGCTGAAGTCGCCGATCGGGCCTTCGAAGCGGATCTCGTCGCCTACTTTCATCGTCTCGAAGACGTGCGTGGTGAACTTGCCGCCAGTCATCAGACGGATCTGCAACTCGACGAACTCGGGTTCGTGCGGCGGGTTGGCGAAGGAGAAGGCGCGCCGCTGGCCGTCGTCGAGGATGATGTTCACGTACTGGCCGGCCTTGAAGCTGATCGCCTGGCCTTCCGGCAGTTTGAGCAGGACGCGCATGACGTCGTAGGTGAGCTTCTCCATCTTGACGACGCGGGCGGTGTACTCCGGGATGCGGCTGCTGGCAGCACTGGCCTGGTACTCGATGGTCACGTCTTCGAGGGCGGTGGCGCAGCAGGAGAGCACTTTGCCCTGCGCCAGTTCGGCGTCGGACAGCGCGCTCGGCTGGTACAGGCCGGGGTCGACCTTGCCTTGCAGGACGGTGCATTTGCAGACGCCACAGCCGCCGTTACGGCATTCGTAGGGCAGGTTGATGGCCTGACGCAGGCCGGCGTCGAGCAGGGTTTCGCCAAAGCGGGCGCTGACCGATCTGTGATCGGGCTGGAAGGTGATCGAGGTCACTGCCTTGGCCGAGCCGAGTCGCTTCGGCGGTAGCCAGGGAACGAGGAGCAGCAGGACGCTGAGGCCGATGACCCAGAACCAGAGGTGCAGGGGGTCGGTGACGTAGACCAGCGCCAGCACCGGCAACTCGAACCAGTCGAAGGCAATGCCGGTCGGGACTACCGCCATGTCGGCTTCGCCACCCTGGCTGAGGATTGGCTTGACCAGCGACAGCGCCAGGAACATCAGGGTCACGGCGATGGCGATCGGGCGCGGCGGATTGATGTGTGCGCGCGGGACGCGCTGCACGTGCACCCACATCACGATGCCGATGATCAGGGGGATGCCGATGTGCAGGAAGGCGAGCAGGGTGAACAGGCGGCTATTGACGTTTTCAAGGAACAGGAAGTTGCGGATCAGGGTGCCGTTGAACATGGGCAGAATGTCGAACCACTCGGCGGTGGCGATGACCACGAACTGCGCAAGCTTGTCCCAGACGAGCATGAAACCATTGACGCCGGCGATGTAGATCAGCCACAGCAGGACGACGCCGGTGAGCCAGGAAAACGAGCGGAAGCCGCGATAGCGGTCGTAGGCGAAGTGCCGCAGCATGTGTAGCAGCATGGTCAGAATCATGCCGTCAGTGGCGTAGCGGTGCACGCTGCGCAGGATACCGCCCAGCCACCACTGGTCATGGGTGATGCTCTCGACCGACTCGAAGGCGTCGTGGACGCCGGTATCGGCGAAGATGTAAAGGTAGAGGCCGGAGATGAGCAGCAACCAGAATTGCCAGAAGCTGATCGTGCCGAGGTGGTAGAAGGGGTTCATCTTGTCGCCGAAAGCGACGTTGAACACGTTCTCGATGCGCATGAACAGCCAGCGGATGACTTGTTGAATGATTTTGACCATTTTTGATGTCAGCTCGGGAAATTGTTTGACGTGGAACTCGCCTGCGTGCCTGTGGGCCGGGACCTGTGCCGGCGGCAGCGTCTGGAGTTATGCGTAGTGGCGGCGATCACTTGAAGTACAGGCCACCTTGATCCGGGTTGAAGTCGACGACCATTACCTGCCGTGGGGCAAGGGTGATCTCTTCCTCCTGGACGAAGTTGAAGCCGGGAACGATCAGATTGTCGTTCATCCGGACTGCCAGCTGGTGCGTGCCCGCCTTGACTTCGAAGCGCTTGTAGACGGTCGACACGCCGTCCTTGTAGAGGCCGGTGGGGTGTAGCACGGTACGAAAAACCGGCTCGCCGTCGAGGTCTACTTCGAGATTGATGTCGGAGCGTTCGCGCGGGCATTCCATCGGTGCGCGCATGTTCGGCGGCATCTTGGCCAGCTCTTCGGGTGTCCGCTTGCGACACGCGCGGTCGCCGAGGTGGCTGATCGAGAGCTTGATCAGCGCGACGTCGTCGGGAATCTGGTCGTAGGTCGGCGAGGTGGCGAAATAACCGATGAAAGCGGCAAAAGCGCCGTAGAGGATCACCTGGCCGACGATGGCGGCGGGTTTAAGCATGATGTGAAGCACTCCGCAGGTAGGGTGGAAGGCGGTCGGTCGCAACCCCGAGGGTTTCGATCCGGGTTCTGAGTTCGGCCACCGCAGGGGCCAGTGCGCCGCTGTCGTGCGCCGAGCCGAGCAGTAGTTGCAGTCGCGAGGGGGGTACGCTGGGGCGCAGGTGCGGTTCACGATCACCGAGCAGGCGCTCGCTGGTCCAGCGCTCGCCGAGGCGGAAATCGCAGCCGCCGCCGCGACAGGCGGCGACGACGACGCCGTCGGCACCGCCGCGCAGCGCATATTCGACGAAGGCCGGCGGCAGCATGCCGGTGCAGATCAGCTCAATCACCGCGGTGTCGACGCCGGCCAGTGGGCTGGCCTGGGCACCGCGCGCGCAGGAGAAGACGACGATGCGGGTGCGGCCGGCGAGTTGCGCCAGCGCATGTTCGAGTTGCTGGCGCAGGGCGTTGACCGGCAGTTGCGGCATGTCGATGCCGGTGATCAGCGTCTCGCGACGGCGGAAAGGGGTTGATGACGGGCAGGAGCCGGCACAGATGCCACAACTGGCGCAGAGGTCGGCGTCGACGATCGCCAGCTGGTAGCCCGGTCGGCCCGGGTGCGGCGCCATCGAGATTGCCGCATAGGGGCAGTCGACATGGCAGCGGTCGCAGCCGGTGCAGTTGGCCGGGTCGACGACGGCGATCGGCTGCGCCTTGCCGTGCGGCAGCAGGGGCAGGGCGAAGAGCAGTGCCGTCAGGCCGAAGAGCAGCGACCAGACGATGGCTGGCGATGTCAGGTCGGTGAGCGGATGAATGAAGAGGATGAACCAGTCAAAAGCCAGGGTGCCGGGAACGCTGGCCAGATCGGCCGGCGGGTTGCTGAGCGCGGGTCGGAACAGGGCGAGCAGGGTCAGAGCAGCGGCGGTAGCCAGCATCACCCGGCGCGTCGGCAGGTAATCGACGTGAGCGACGCGATGGACGTGTGCCCACAGGCCGAGGATCAGTAGCAGCGGCACGCCGAGATGAATGAAAATCAGGACCGTGAAGAAGCGGTCGCTGATTGCGCTCGGCGACATGAAGTTGCGCGCCGATGGCTCGCTGAAGATCGGCAGCCAGTCGAGCAGTTCGGTGGTCG
This sequence comes from Candidatus Accumulibacter meliphilus, assembly GCF_036625345.1. Taxonomy (NCBI): domain Bacteria; kingdom Pseudomonadati; phylum Pseudomonadota; class Betaproteobacteria; genus Candidatus Accumulibacter; species Candidatus Accumulibacter meliphilus. The sequence continues at coordinate 356,659 of NZ_JAZKTZ010000004.1, forward strand.
CGGTGGCCGACAATTGCGCGAGTTCGTCCCAGACGATCCAGTAGCCGCCGATGCCCGCGATATAGGCCAGCCAGATCAGCGGAATGCCGGTCATCCACGAGTAAAGGCGGAAGCCGTAATAGCGGCCGTAGGACCATTCGCGAAGCAGATGCAGCATCATCACCAGCATGAAGCCGTCCGAGGCGTAGCGATGCAGGCTGCGCAGGACGCCGCCGAGGTACCACTGCTCTTGGGAGAGATGGCCGATGGAGTGGTAGACCGCATCGATGCCGGTGTCGAGAACGGTGTAGAGATACAGACCGCTGCCGACGACGATCCACAGCAGATAGAGACCCATCGCGCCGAGATGGCGCAGGGGGTTGTCCTGGCCGCTGAACGGGGTATCGAAGGCTTCTTCAACACGCAGAAAAATGCTCTTTGTGCCGTTGCGCAATGCTGCGTGGAAGCTCACCTGCCGGAGGCCTCTGAAGCGTGGTTGAGAATAATCATTAGCCGGTGATTATATAGACTGCGGGCTGGAGGCGACTTGACACGAGTCAAATACAAAACATGCCATGACGGTCCTGGCCTGTCGCGAGACCCCGGAAGCTGGCTTAGACGCCGTCGGCAAAACCCTGTTGCCGCCAGGCTTCGAAAACCATCACCGCGACCGCATTCGAGAGGTTGAGGCTGCGTTGCCCGGGCCGCATCGGCAGGCGCAGGCGCTGCTCGGCGGCGAATTCGGCCATCACCTCGGCCGGTAGGCCGCTGCTCTCCTGGCCGAAGACGAAGACGTCGTCGGTAGCGAAGTCGGGATCGTCGAAACGGCGTCCGCCGCGCGTGCTGATCGCGAAGCGGCGCCGCCCACTCAGGGCCTGCTTGCAGGCGTCCCAGTCGGCGTGCCGAAAAACGCGTGCGAACTCGTGATAGTCGAGGCCGGCACGCTTCAGCGAGCGGTCTTCCCAGCGGAAGCCGAGCGGTTCGACGAGGTGCAGTTCGCAGCCGGTGTTGGCACACAGACGAATGACATTGCCGGTGTTCGGCGGGATTTCGGGGCGGAAGAGAACGACGGCGCTCAATGGCTGCTCCGGAAGGGCGGTTTGCCTGGCGTGCGAGTGGCTTTTGCGCATCGCGAAGTGAGGCGACAGCGCATGGGAAAGTTAGGCAATGCTCGGGCAATGGTCGGGCGTTTGCGTTGGCTGCAAGCTCGCGACACTTGCAGGCGCTAATGTAGCGTACTATTTTGGCGAGGAGCCACGCTTGCAGCACAGCGGAGAAACTTCGCCAGACGGAGAGAAGGTGATGAGCGATCGGGCGGTGTCGGAAAGCTATACGGTGCAGGACTACCTGCTCTGGGAAGGCAATTGGGAGTTGATTCACGGCGCGCCGCTGGCCATGGCGCCTTCTCCTGCGCTGGCGCATCAGCAACTCAGCGCCGCCATTTTCAGGCAACTCGATGAATCGCTCGACGACTGTCCGCAGTGCCAGGCGCTGTTCGAGATCGACGTCGAATTCGCCGACGATACTGTCGTCCGGCCGGACGTGCTGGTGATCTGCTACACCCCCGCGGGCGATCGCCTGACGCGTGCGCCTGAGCTGATTTTTGAGGTGGTTTCCCGACCGACCGCCCGCCGTGACGAAGTCGTCAAGTTCGAGCTCTACCGTAGCGAAGGGGTGACTCACTATGTGCTGGTTTACCCACAGGCGCACAAGGCCAAGGTGTACCAGTTGTTTGCCGGCGAGTACCGCAAGGTCGCTGATTTCTCGAACGAAACGCATCATTTCGAGCTGTCGGGCTGCGCCATGGATTTTGATTTCAGTCGCCTCTGGCAGCGGCTTGGTGAGCGGCCAGCACGGGAGTGACAGGCGCGCGCGGCGAGCTGGCGCTCGCCGATCAGCGCGCCTTGGGCTCGTCGCGGCGCCGATTTCTCCAGAAGTTGATCGACAGGTAGATCATGAAGAAGACGAAGGTCAGGAAGCCGGCGAACATGAAATAAAGCGAGTAGTCGGTGCGGTAGCGTCCGGTCCGGGGATCGTAGACCGAGCAGATGATGCGGATACGTTCCATGATCTCCTGCAGGGTGCCGGTCTCGGGCGGGATGGCGGAACCGGTGATCAGCAGCTTGAGCGGTTCGGCGAGGTCTTCGGCGGTGAATTTCTCGCCATAGACCTGGCGCACGATTTTGCCTTCGGCGTTCACCATCGTCACCTGGTTGAGGTGGTCGAAGCCGGCCGCGGTGGCGACGAAGCGGAAGCCGAAGTGAGCCGTCAACGGGTCGACGATCGCCGTTGCCGGGCTGAGAAAATTCCAGTTCGGCAGATCGATGCCGTATTGCCGGGAAAAATCCCGCAAGGCGGCCGGCGAGTCGAAAGGCTGGTTGAAGCCGATGCTGATGACGTTGAAGCGATCGGCGCCCATCACGCTGACCGTATTTTCGAGCGCTTTCTGCAGGTTGCGGGTGGTCGTCGGGCAGACCTGAAAACAGGCCGTGTAAATGAAGTTGACCAGCAGCGGCTTGCCCAGATAACGGGACAGTTCGACCGGCTGTCCGTCGCGGTCGAGGAGCACGAAGTCGCCCAGCGCTCTGCCGATGGCGGCTTGCGAAAAGGCGAAAGCGGCTTTCTCGTCGAGCGCGGTCAGCGTCAGGTCGCCGCGCAGCAGTCCCTGCGGCCGAGCCGTGAGCTTGGGCTGTTCGACGGCGGCTTCATCGGCGACGAGAGGGGAGGCTGTCAGAACGAGAAGTGCCGCCAGGAGGGCGCGAAAACAGGGACCAATCATCGAAAGCTGCCAGTGGTGGATCGGAAGGTCAGGGCGTCCGAGGGTCAGGACGCAAATTGACTGTCCACGATGGCGGCCAGCAGCACCAGTGTCAACTGGATCAATGAAGCGTGAAAGCAGGCCATTGCCGATTTGCGCTGGGTGTCGCGAGTCAGCAGCCAGGCTTTGTGGATGAACAGGAAGCCACCGCTGGCGGCGCCGACGAAGTAGATCGCACCGAGTCCGAAAGCCAGCGGTATGCAGGAGGCGGCGACCAGCGCCAGGGTGCTGAAGAAAATCGTTTTCGCCGCCCGCTGGTCACCGACAACCACCGGCAGCATCGGCACGCCGGCGGCAGCGTAGTCGTCACGGAAAGCGATGGCCAGACTCCAGAAGTGCGGTGGCGTCCACAGGAAGAGGACCAGCGCCAGCGCCAGGGGTACGGCGCCGAGTTGCGGGTCGGCCGCCGTCGCCCCGGCGAGGACTGCCCAGCTACCGGCCAGGCCGCCGAAAACGATGTTCAGCCAGGTGCGGCGCTTGAGCCAGACGGTATAGACGATGGCGTAGAAGAACGCACCGAGGAAGACGAAGAGCGCTGACCAGGCATTGAGTGCGATCCAGGCGGCGCCGACCGAAAGTACCATCAAGGCAGCAATCAGCAGCAGCCAGACTGGACCATGGCGCAGTTCGCCGGTGACGAAGGGGCGCTTGCTGGTGCGCGCCATGAGGTGGTCGCTGTCGTGTTCGTAATACTGGTTGAAGGCGCCGGCGCTGGCCGATGAGATGAGTACCGAGAGGGTCAGTACCAGCAGTTGCAAGGGACTCAGGCTGGGGCCGGCGCCGACTGCCAGGCCGGCCAGGGCGGTAAAAGTGATGACTACGCCGATACGCAACTTGAAAAGGCCCAGAATGGCACGGAAAGGAAAGCCGGAAGTGCTGTTCGGTGGGAGCGTGGAGTGCATGAGTCTCGGTGGCGCAGCGAAGGGAAAGGAAGAGGCAGGGTGGCCGCGAAATCGCCCTGGGGGCGAGGGTCAGACCTGCTTGAATCGAGCCTGGAGCTTATTGTCCAGGCCCGATTGAGGCAGGCCCCCACGCCACGGGCGTGGGGGCGCGCTCGATTAGCTGAGCAGCCAGACTTCGGACAGGTATTTCCAGTTGACGAAGTAGTAGAGCACGAAGGACACGAAGAGCAGCAGGGCCAGGATCACTGTGCCGGGAACCGGCACGTGGTCGCTGCCGTGCGCCACGGCCGAGGCCGCTTGCGTGTTCGCCGGGATCGGGGTCGGCTTGTCGGAGACCTTGCCGCCGTCGAGTTTCTTGCCGAACAGCAGCGAGCCGACGATGAGCAGGATCCACAGGCCACCACCGATGACGGCGATGACCCCGAAGATACCGGTCAGACCCATCATCAGGTAGGCGGCACCCGGCCATTCATACTGGAAAGGTGCGCCCGAGAAGGCCATGTCCCAGTGCCGGCGGGAAACGCCCAGCGTACCGGCGCCCATCATCACCAGGCCGAGAATACCCATGCTGATGCCGTACAGGTAGGGCTGGATCTGGCATAGCTTCGGCAGGATCAGCTCGCGCCGGAAGAGCACCGGAACCAGCAGGAAGGTGATCGACATGAAGGCCAGGGTGGTGCCGCTGACGACCGTGGTATGGAAGTGGCCCGGAACGTAGAAAGTGTTGTGCATCAGCATGTTGATCTGCTCGGTACCGAGGACGACACCGGAGATGCCGCCAAGGAAGCCGAAGCTGACCAGCGAGATGAACATGCCCGAGAACACCGGGTTGCCCCAGGGTGCCTTGCGCAGCCATTCGAAGATGCCGTTGGTGAAACCTCTGCGCCGTTGGGCGGCTTCGATGGCACCCGGGACCGTGAAACCGTGGATCATCGAGGCCATCACCGCGAAGTACATGAAGTACGAGGTGTTGAGCACTTTCCACTCGGCGCTCATGCCCGGGTCGGACAGCAGGTGGTGCGCGCTGGCCAGTTGCAGGAAGAGGATGTAGAGCAGGAAGGCAAAACGCGAGACTTTCTCGGACAGCGGCTTGGCGTTGAAGAGTACGGCGGCAGTCAGATACCAGACGGAGACGTGCGCGGCAACGTTGATCTGCTGCGACGAGTGTCCCAGGCCCCACCACACCATGCGATACAACTGGGCGTCGATTTCCTTGATCCAGCCCATCGACCAGAAGTAGGTCGGGATCAGGATGCCGGCACCGGAAAGAATGGTGAAAGTGGCGATGATCGCCGCGGTCAGTGCGCCGAAAGTCACCAGCGGCAGCGAGCCCTGATAGGTCTTGTCCTTCTTGGCGACGACCAGCGTCCCGAAAAAAACGCAGGTACCGAGCAGGGCGCCGACGGCGACCAGGATGATGCCCAGGTAGAAGTGCGGCTGCGCCTGCATCGGCACGTAGGAGGTGAACATGACGCTCGATTCACCCTGGAAAACGGCGACGTTGGTCATGATGCCGCCGACGACCATCAGCCAGAAGCCGAGCCAGGCGATTTTCGGTGTCGCAATTCGGCACCTCAGCAGAACTGATGAGGCGAAGTAGAGAACGGCCATTTCGAAGAACAGGATCCACAGGATCAGCATGTCGATGCCGTGGGCGGTGAGAATCAGGTAGAACTGGTCGGCCGGCAGCAGCTTGATCGCCGGCCAGCGGGTAAGGATCACCAGCAGCGCGGTGACGCCGCCTACCAGCAGCCAGAGGACGCCGGCGACGGCGTTCCAGCGCATCAGTTTCTCGGCCTGGTCCTCAAACTGCATTCCCGAGATCGGACAGGTGCGGTACGTTGTTGCCATCTATTTACTCCCCCTTATTTCACGTAAATACGGCCGAGCATCCAGGAATGACCGATGCCGCAGTATTCGTTGCAGACGATGGCATAAGTGCCTTTTTTGGTCGGCGTCATCTTCACCACGTGCTCATAACCGGGGATCACCTGGATATTGATGTTGACCGGTTGCAGCGAGAAGCCGTGGTTGTAGTCCATCGACGAGAGATGGATCTTGTAGGTCTGCCCTTCCTCGAGTTCGAGGATCGGGTACCAGGCCCAGAGGCGGGCGATCAGGTAGCCGTCGCCGCCCGCCGGAACCTTGACCACTGGAATGTCCTGGTCGGTCTCGGTGCGGATGGTGTTCTCGGCGATGAATTTCTCGGCCTTGGCGGCGAACAGTTCGGGGGTGATCTTGTAAGCCTCGTTGGACAGGTTTTGCTTCCCGTATATGTGCCAGTAGATCATCATCCCGAACATGATCATCCCCCATACGAAGGCGATCCCTATCCACGCCCATTCGACCTTGTCGATGGGTTGCTTCCACCATAGCCGATCTGACGGCGGCAGAATTGCACTCATATTTCTCTCTCCCTGAGGTGACTGGCTGTTTTATTTGGCGACCGGGGTGTTCATGATGTCGATGATGCCCCACAGGATGTAGATCAGCCCTGGTGACGCCACACCGAGAAACAGGAGCAGGAAGTGGTTGTCCAGCAGCTTCTGCATGAACGGGATGTCGTCGTCTTTGTCGTCGACCATGGTTTAATCCTCCTTCGCTGATTGGCGCTCGTGGCGCTTGGTAAGTTGCCGATAACGTAAAATCCCTTGGCCTTTGCGGGCACAATTGGCCGAAGAATACCTGCTCTTGCCCTGCTTTTGATTTGATGCACGTCAAGAACGGGGAAAGACGGCGATGACCGGCAAGGCCAGCAATCATCAGCCTTGCAGGCATGGTCATGCGACCGCTGGTCGCAGCTCCCTGGAGCGCTCAAGGCCGCCGCCGAGGGCCTATAATTCGCGCTTTGCTTTCCTCGCTTTGCTTTCCTCTTTCCTCCCGGGTTCATCGTATGAATAAAGTCGCTCGCCGGCAAGTTGCGCTGTGGTTGTTCATCTGCAGCGCCATGGTCTTTGCAATTCTGGTCGTCGGCGGCGTCACCCGCCTGACACATTCCGGGCTGTCGATCGTCGAGTGGAAGCCGATCGTCGGCATCGTTCCACCGCTCAACCAGGCCGAGTGGGACGAGACTTTCGAGAAATACAAGAGGACGCCGGAGTACCACAAGGTCAACCACCAGATGGGGATCGAGGAGTTCAAAGGCATCTTCTTCTGGGAGTACTGGCACCGCGTTCTCGGGCGCCTGATCGGTGTCGTCTTCCTGCTGCCCTTCCTCTATTTCTGCTGGCGACGCAAGATCGACCCGCCGCTGATGCCCAAGCTGCTCGGCATCTTCGTGCTCGGCGGGCTGCAGGGCGCGATGGGCTGGTACATGGTCAAGAGCGGCCTGATCGATGATCCGCGCGTCAGCCAGTATCGCCTGACGGCGCATCTGTCGCTGGCCTTCCTGATTTTCGTGGCCATGATGTGGCTGGCGCTCGGCCTGCTCAGCGAGCGCCGCCGCCTTGGCAGCGCCACCGGCGCGACCGGCGCGACCAGTGAGTTGACGCTGAAAGGCTTGCAGCGCTTCGCTTTCTGGCTGGCGATCCTGGTCGGCTATATGGTCGTCAGTGGCGGCCTGGTGGCTGGCATTCGGGCCGGCAAGGCCTACAACAGTTTTCCGCTGATGAACGGGCATATCTTGCCGCCGGAAAGCTTCAGCATCGATCCCTGGTATCTGAATTTCTTCAACAATATGGCCCTGGTGCAGTTCGACCACCGCCTGGGGGCATGGCTGTTGGCTTTTCTGGTGCCCTGGTTGTGGTGGAAGATCAGGGCAGCCGCGCTTTCGCGCAGCGCTCGCCTGGCCGCGACTCTGGTCCTGGTAGCCGTATTCCTGCAGATCGTGCTCGGGATCTCGACCTTGCTGCTGGCCGTTCCGGTTGGCCTCGGTGCAGCACATCAGGGGGGAGCCATGATCGTTCTCGGCCTGCTGCTGTGGTTGAATCACCAACTGCGGGTACAGCCGGTGGCGGGCAGCGCCGCTTGATTGCCAGCCAGGCTGTGCGACTGCAGAAAATCCGGACGATTGCCTGTTGGCTGACGGCGCTGTCGCTGCTGGTGGTGCTGCTCAGCGCCTGGCTGCGCCTGGCAGCGGCCGGTCTCGGCTGTGCCGATTGGCCCGCCTGCTACGCGCAACTGCTGAACAGCGAGCCGCAGGCGCAGACTTGCGGCCCACTGCGCCTGCTGCATCGCGCTACCGCCTCGCTGGCGCTACTGCTGACCTGCTATCTGGCGTGGCTGTGCTGGCGGCGTCCGTCGCTGCCGTCGCCGGCACGTCCGGCAAGCGTGCTGGTGGCCTTGGTGCTGGCGCTGGCGGTGCTCGGTTTCTGGAGTTCGGATCCGCGGCTGGCGGGCGTTGCTTTCCTGAACATTCTCGGCGGCCTCGGCCTGGTGAGCTTCTCGTGGCGAGTGGTGCTGGCCAGCACGCCGGATGCGCTGCTGACCGGAACAGGTGCTTCGGCCCTGCCGAGGCTGGTGCTGCATCTCGGCAGCGCTGCGCTGTCGCTGACTGTCATCCTCGGGGCACTGATCGGCGCCCGTTACGCCGCCGTGGCCTGTACGTCGTTTCCGGATTGTGCTGGAAGCTGGTGGCCGACGGCAGCCGGCTGGGCGGCCCTGCAGGCCTTTGCGAGCCTGGCGGGAGCGCCGCCTGCGGGCGAAGCCGGGGGGCTCAGCCTGCATCTGTTGCACCGCTGGAGCGCTTTGCTCACCCTGCTCGTGCTGGGCGCTGCTGCCTGGCAGGCACTTGCTGATGGCGTGACGCGCAGGGCAGCCGTGGCGCTGCTGGTGCTACTGACCGCGCAGCTGGCGATCGGGGCGCTGACCGTGATCAGTGGCTTCAGTCTGTGGCTGGCGATCGCGCATGGCGTCGGCGCGGCCGCCCTGCTGGCCGCCCTGGCGACCTTGCGGCGCCGCTGCTCTGGCCCCGCTGACCCGGGGGCGGCATGAGCTAGCGAGAAGGGCAGCGCCGTTTTCCCACACCCAGCCCTGTTGCTGCGCTCGACCCTGGCAAAGGCTCAGTGCGTGCTGTGCTCGCTCGTCGCTGCGCCGCTGGCGGTCAGGTCGCGCACTTCGGCCTGAACTTCGATCACTTGCACGCTCTTGTCCGGGCCCTCGACCTGCAGCGTCAACGGGATCGAATCCCCTTTCGTCAGCGGCTGCTTGAGCTTCATGAGCATCACATGGTAGCCGCCAGGGGCCAGCTGTACCGGCTTGCCGGCCGGCAGTTCGAGGCGGCTTACGGCGTGCATCTTCATGATCCCGCCGTCCATCTTCATTTCGTGAATTTCGCTGACCGCTGCGACCGGGCTGGCGGCGCCGACGAGCGTCGCGCCCGACTTGCTGGTGATTTCCAGGAAAGCGCCGGTGGCCTGCTGGCCGGTCACCGTTCCGCGTATCCAGGCATCCTTGACTTCGACATCGGCGGCCAGCGCTGCTGTTGCCGACAGGCTGAACAGGAAGGCCATCGCCAGTTGGGTTCGTGTCGCTTTCAAACCGTACTCCTTCATCATCATGCAAAGGCCTTGATTATAAGTGGCGGTCCGTGGGGTCTGCGTGCGACAAGATGCCGCACACTCCGCACCAGGGAGCGGGTCAGGCCGGCAAAGGAATCAGGGCTTCTGGCTCCAGTTGCCCTGTTCATCTTCGACCCACCAGCCCGAGTGGAACTGCTCCTTCCAGCGCTTGACCTGCGCCGCGCGAGCGACCGGCTCGAGTTGCTGGCCGCCGTTGCCTTCAGCGATCGCGTAGATCAGCGAATTGCGATCCGGGTTCTCCTGGTCGATCAGTTTCTCGGCGATCTGGCGTTGTGAGAGGTTGAGCCGACTGCCGTCACGCAGCTTGATCATGCCGTCGTTAGCCAAGCCGATGATCCCGGGATCGTAAAAATAGACCAGCCGCGAGCTTCGTTGCGCCAGGGTGTGCTTGACGAGGATCACCGGTGGCGTGCCGATATCGAGATTGATCTCCGCGCCGGGCGGTGCCGCCGCCAGCGGCAGTGATAGAAAAGTGAGGAGCAGTAGCGAGAGAAGGCGTTTCATGTCATTTTTCCTGAAGGATCATTGGCCATCGAGCAGCTGTTTGATATCGCTGGCGACGCTGTCGGCGGGCTCGCCGTGGCGGACCAGCAGTCGTAGCCGGCCCTGCGGGTCAAAGATGTAGCTGCCGGTGCTGTGGTCCATGGAGTAGGTGGCGGGCGTGCTGCCGGCTTGCTTGGCGTAGAAGACCTTGAACTCCTTGGCGGCGACAGCGGTGGCGGCGTCGTCACCGCGCAGGCCGATGAAGCTCGGATCGAAGGCGGTGACGTAGCCGGACAGCAGTTGCGCGCTATCCCGCTCCGGGTCGAGGGTGACGAAAAGGACTTGCACGCGACTGGCGCTGTCGCCGAGGCGCTTGAGCACGTCACGCATCGCCAGCAGTGTCGTCGGGCAAACGTCAGGACACTGGGTATAGCCGAAGAAGAGAACGATCGCCTGGCCCTTGAAATCCGCCAGCTGGCGCGGCTTGCCGTTGTGGTCGGTCAAACTCAAGGTCTTCCCCCAATCGACGCCGGTGATGTCGCTGGACTTGAAAGCCACTGGCTGAGAACACGCCGAGAGCAGCAGGGAGATGGACAGGATCAGCGTCGAAAGGATTTTCATGGTCGTCTTTGCTTGTCGCGAACGTCTGTTGTGCAGAGCGAGAAAGGTAGCGTTGGTCACTTGTTCGTTGCCCGTGGGTGGCCGGGGGAGTCTGCTGCGGCGGCGCTGGAGCGGCTGGCGTGGCGGTTTTCCGGTCGGGAAGGCTGCCTGTCCATCGTCGCCCGCGGTGGCCGACATCTTGCGCTCAGGCCGGCATTGTCCCGACCGCGCGGGCCTGCTGCCTTGATTCAGGTTAATCATTGTCGGGCATTCTGTAGCAGCAGCTCAAGGAAATTTCCCACCGCGTCGTGCTTGACGTCCATGCAGCGTCGCCGCGAACGGGCTCTTGCGATGGTTTCGACTTGGCAGATCGTCGCCTGGCCGGCGACAATGGCCTCATCCGGGATCGGTAGCAGAGCTTGCGGACTACCGGCAATGATGGCGATCTGCGTCGCCGCTGTTCACGACGAAGAGGCTGGAGGGAATTGCGTGAAAACTATCGGGCTGATCGGCGGCATGAGTTGGCAGTCGACGATTCCCTACTATCGGATCATCAATGAAACCGTGCAGGCGCGACTCGGTGGCCTGCATTCGGCGCCGCTGCTGCTCTGCAGCCTCGATTTCCAGCCGCTGGAGGACCTCCAGCGTCGCGGTGACTGGAGCGCGGCCGGCGCATTGATGGCGCAAGCTGCGCAGTCGCTCGAAGCAGGCGGTGCCGAGTTCCTCGTCTTGTGTACCAACACCATGCACCGTGTCGCGCCGGCCATTGAGGCTGCCGTCGCATTGCCCCTGCTCCATATTGCCGACCCGACGGCGGACGAAATCCAGCGCGCGGGTTTTTCCAGGGTCGGCCTGCTCGGCACGCGTTTCACGATGGAGCAGGCTTTCTACCGGGAACGGCTCCAGCAACGGCAGGGGATCGATGTCGTGCTGCCCGACGCGGCAGACCGCGAAATCGTTCATCGCGTGATCTACGACGAACTCTGTGCCGGCCAGCTGCGCGATGCGTCGCGCGACGAGTACCGGCGCATCATCAGCCGGCTGGCGGCCAAGGGCGCGCAGGCGGTGATTCTCGGCTGCACCGAGATTTCGCTGCTGGTCAATGCTGCGGATGCGGCCGTACCGCTCTTCGACACGACGCGCATTCACGCCACGAAAGCGGCCGAATATGCGCTTGCCGAACGCCAGTGACTTCCCTGATCAGGCACCTCGCTCCCTGGCATGACCGTTGCGCGCCCGGCGCGCGCCGCGGCCGAGCAAGGCCATAAAGCGATGCGCCGACGGCAAACAATTGTGCCGCCATAGTATTCGTTCCTTGACCGAAAGCTTGCCGGGGCCGCTGACGGCCAGTGCAGCGCCTACTTCTGCTGCATGCGGTTGAGGTAATCGATCAGCGCCAACAGGCGTCCGCGGACAGAGGAATTGGCGTTGTGTTGCATCTCGAAGTAGTGCTCGGCGGCTTTGAGCTGATAATCTTTTCCCCAGATCAACATCTCACTCGATCCGTGCGCCTTGACCTCTTTTCGTCCTTCGATCACGCTATAGACACTATCGAAGGGAAAAACCCCGCCGTTGTTCTTGCTCAGTCGTGACAGGTCCGGTGGCGTCACGTTCAGGAGGCTGGCATACGGCCCAGCCTTGAGATCCTTACCATGGCAGAGAATGCAGTTTGATTCGTACTCGTTTTTGCCGATGTCGGCCGGTTCAGCTGCCACGCTACTTCCCGGCCCTCCACAGACCAATGCCAACATGATGGCGCAACGATTCCCCAGCCTCTTCATCAGCCTGCTTCCCCTCTCATTGGTTCATTCCCTCGGTGTCTCGCTGGCGGCCGCAAGGCCCTCGTTTTTTTCGCCATCGCGAAGCAGAATGATAGGCACAATGGCGGCTACCGGCAACAGAAGTGCTGCCGGCACTGGCTTTCCCGGACGGCGAGCACCTCTGCCGAGACCAAATGCCGCATCCGGATGTCGCTGGCGCGGCTTACAATGACGTCCTTTCGAGCGCCGCTCAGGGCTCACTGAGCTAGGCCGAGTTGGCGGAGTTGAGCGAAATGTCGGGCCAGGTGCATGGCACAGCGGGGTACTTCGAACTGCCGGAAGAGCGCAGGCCGCCTTTCTGGCGGCCGGCTGTGCTCGTTCTGCTGGTCCTGGGCGTGCACCTGAGCGGCCTGTTTCTCGCTTTTGGAATGGTCAGCGGGCAGACGCCTCCGGAGACCTTGCCCGTGCTGACCGTGCGCGTACTGGAACTCGCCCCGGTGCTGGCGAAAGTCGAGGAAAGCAGGACGGTCGAACCGCCAAAGGTGGCCAAGGCGCTGGAACCGTCAGCCGCGGTGGCGCCGCCAGAACCTGTCAAAGTGCCGAGAAAGCTCCGCCAGCAGAAGCCGGCGCGCGCGTTGCCGGTACCGGCGAAAAAGCCATTGCCGACGCCGCCAGCGCTCCTGACGGCGGCGCTTGCGGCAGCTGCGGCGACTTCATTCGCCGTCGCGCCGCAGGCCGCGTCGCCGGCAGTGGCATCGCCGCTGGCGCTTGCGGCGCCTCTGCCAGTGGTCGGGGCGCGCTTCGACGCCGACTACCTGCGCAACCCGCCTCCCGTCTATCCGGCGGCTTCGCGGCGACTGGGTGAGGAGGGGCGTGTTGTGCTGCGCGTCATGGTCAGCGCCGAGGGCCTGCCGCTGAGCGTCGAAGTCAAACAGGCGAGCGGTTTTCGGCGCCTGGACGAAGCAGCCATGGCGGCTGTCGAACGTTGGCGATTCGTCCCCGCCAGACGCGGCGCGACGGCCATCGAGTCGTCAGTGCTGGTACCGCTACAATTCACGCTCAAAGGTTGAACCGGAAAGTAGAAGAGACTATGCGAATGGAGTTGGGATTGGCGCAGTTCTGGGCGCAGGGCGATGTGGTGACGCATTCGGTGGCGACACTTTTGGTGTTGCTGTCAGTGCTCAGCTGGTATGTGATTGCCACCAAAGCCTACGCTGTCTGGCAGGCCAAGCGTTGTCATGCGCGCGCACTGGCCTCGTTCTGGGGGGCGCCTAGCCTGCCGGCGGCGATCGAGGCGATCCGGCTGGAGGATCGCACCGGCATTTTCACCAGCATGGCGGTTGCCGGTGCCAACGCCGCCGGCTTGCATCACCAGCACTCCGATCGTGGCATCGGCGCCGGGGTCAGCGTCAGCGAGTTTGTCACGCGCTCGCTGCGCAGCCAGATCGTTGAAGCACAGGCCAGCATCGAATCCGGACTCACCTTCCTGGCATCGGTGGGCTCGACGGCGCCGTTCATCGGCCTGTTCGGGACCGTCTGGGGAATCTACCACGCTCTGGTCGGTCTCTCGGGCGCTACCCAGGTGGTCCTCGACAAAGTCGCCGGCCCCGTTGGCGAGGCGCTGATCATGACCGCCGGTGGCCTCTTCGTGGCGATTCCCGCGGTGCTCGCCTACAACGCCTTCACCCGCGGCAATCGCCTGACGCTGGCGCGCCTGGACGGCTTTGCGCATGACCTGCACGCCTATCTGACCACTGGTCTGCGTGGCCGGCCCGGTGACAAGCTGGTCGATCTGGGTGCCGTTCGTGCCGGGCGTAGCGCCTGAACAAGGGGAGGCAGCATGGCATTCGGTTCATTCGAAAACAGTGGCAGCAGCCAGCCGATGGCGGAAATCAATACCACGCCGCTGGTCGACGTGATGCTGGTGCTGCTGGTGATCTTCATCATCACCGCACCGCTCTTTCACGAAGCGCTGCCGATCGACCTGCCGCGCGTCGATGCCAGCCGGCTCGATGATCCACCGCAGGTGTTGTCGGTGGCCATCGACGCCGCCGGTGACGTCTTCATCGACGGCCAGGCGGTCGAGCGTAGTGAAATGGCGGCACGCTTCGTGGCCATCAACGCCGGTGGCGGACAGCCCGAATTACATCTGCGCGCCGACCGTGGAACGCGCTACGAGCGTGTCACCGAGGTGCTTGCCGACGCGCAGCGTGCGGGTCTGGTGAAAATCGCCTTCGTGACCGAGCCGACGCCCTAGCGCGTGGGTCTGCGGGCCCGCTGCCAGCCTGGACAGCCGCGCTTGGCAAAGTGCAGGGCGCTGTCGTCGAAAACGAGTTGCGGGTTGACAGCAGCCGCAAGCATCCGGATAATGCGCCGCGCTGGTGGTCGCGAATCTTTCGATTCGTAGCGGGTCTTCCCGACGCGTCGAGCGGCGCCAGAAATGCTTCCAAGCGGGAGTAGCTCAGTTGGTAGAGCGATACCTTGCCAAGGTATAGGTCGAGAGTTCGAGACTCTTCTCCCGCTCCAGATATCGAAGGGAAAGTGCTTAAGGCACTTTCCCTTTCTTTCATTTCGGGGCAGGTATAATGGCTTGCATCGCCCGGATGGTGGAATAGGTAGACACAAGAGACTTAAAATCTCTCGGCCTTGCGGCTGTGCCGGTTCGATCCCGGCTCCGGGCACGATCCCTTTACTGCAGGCTTTCTGCGCTGGTTCCCGATGATCATTTTCGATCTTTCCTGTCAGCACGAGCATCGCTTCGAAGGCTGGTTCCAGTCGCGCGAGGATTTCGACAGCCAGTCATCGCGTTCGCTGATCAGCTGCCCGGACTGTGGTTCGCTGCAGGTTCGTCGGGTGCCGTCGGCGCTGCATGTGGGCCGTCAGTCGAAGAGCTTGGAAGTGGCCTCGCCACCCAGGCCACCCATTTCAGCCGCGTCAAGCGCGGCAGTCGCCGCTCCAGTTCCGCCGTGGCCGGCCATCGATCCGCGTGCCGGTGCGCGCTCCTCCCTGCAACAACTGACAACCATGCTGCTTGCGAATTGCGAGGACGTCGGCGAGCACTTCGCCGAAGAGGCCAGAAAGATCCACTACCTGGAGACGCCGCAGCGCTCGATTCGGGGGCAGGCGAGCGATGAGGAATATGAGGCATTGCGTGAGGAGGGGGTCGAAGTCCTCCGTTTGCCGCGCCTGAAAGTGAAAGACCTGCACTAGTTAACCATCGAGGAGAGTTGTCGATGATCAAAGCACGTGCTGCCATTGCCTGGGCTGCTGGACAGCCTCTGGAAGTCACCGAAGTCGACGTCGAGGCGCCGCGCAGTGGCGAGGTGCTGGTGCGCATCGTCGCTAGCGGCGTTTGCCATACCGATGCGTTTACGCTCTCCGGTGCCGATCCCGAAGGGATTTTTCCAAGCATCCTTGGCCACGAGGGTGGCGGCGTTGTCGAGGCCATCGGGCCCGGCGTGACTTCAGTGTCGGTCGGTGATCACGTGATTCCGCTGTACACGCCCGAGTGCGGGCAATGCAAGTTCTGTACCTCGGGAAAGACCAATCTCTGCCAGGCGATTCGCGCCACGCAGGGTAGGGGCCTGATGCCCGACGGCAGCAGCCGCTTCGCGCACCGGGGCAAGCCGATTTTTCATTACATGGGCACCTCGACCTTCAGCGAGTACACCGTGCTGCCGGAAATCTCGCTGGCCAGGATCGCCAAGGATGCGCCGCTGGAGAAAGTCTGCCTGCTCGGCTGTGGTGTAACCACCGGCATTGGTGCGGTGGTCAATACCGCCAAGGTCGAGCCGGGGGCAACGGTGGCGATTTTTGGCCTCGGCGGTATCGGCCTCTCCGCAGTGATCGGTGCGGTGATGGCCAGGGCGGCGCGGATCATTGCCATCGACACCAACCCCGGAAAGTTTGCCATTGCCCGGCAACTGGGGGCGACCGACTGCATCGATCCGGCGGATTACGACCGTCCGATTCAGGAAGTGATCGTCGACCTGACCGATGGTGGCGTCGACTACTCGTTCGAGTGCATCGGCAACGTCAAGGTGATGCGCGCGGCGCTCGAGTGCTGTCACAAGGGCTGGGGCGAAGCGGTGATCATCGGGGTCGCTGGCGCTGGCGAGGAAATCTCGACGCGACCCTTCCAGCTGGTGACGGGCCGCGTCTGGCGGGGTTCGGCGTTTGGCGGCGTGCGTGGCCGCAGCGAACTGCCCGGCTATGTTGCCCGCGCGCAAAACGGCGAGATTCCGCTCGACACCTTCATTACCCATACCATGGGTCTGGAGGACATCAACCACGCTTTCGAGCTGATGCACGCCGGCAAGAGCATCCGCTCGGTGATTCATTTCTGACGGTCATGGCGGTCACTGCCGGGGCGCTCGAAGAGATCGCTGGCAATCGCTGTTTCGATGGCTGGCAGCGCCGTTATCGACATTGCTCGGCGACGCTGCGCTGCGCGATGGTGTTTGCCGTCTATCTGCCGCCACAGGCCGAAAGCGGCAAGGTGCCGGCGCTGTACTGGCTTTCCGGCTTGACCTGCAGCGATGAGAACTTCGTCCAGAAAGCGGGCGCTCAGCGTCTGGCAGCCGAACTGGGCGTGGCCATCGTCGCGCCCGACACCAGCCCGCGTGGCGCGCAGGTACCGGGCGACCCGGAAGGCGCCTGGGATTTCGGCCACGGCGCCGGTTTCTACCTCAACGCCACGCAGCCGCCGTGGGCCGAGAACTATCGGATGCACGACTACGTGGTCTGGGAGTTGCCGGCGCTGATCGAAGAGCTGCTGCCGATCGACGCGCGGCGCGGCATCAGCGGTCACTCGATGGGCGGTCACGGCGCGCTGGTCTGTGCGCTGCGCAACCCCGGCCGTTATCGCTCGCTGTCGGCTTTTGCACCGATCAGCCACGCGCTCGACAGCCCCTGGGGGCAGAAAGCTTTCGCCCGCTATCTCGGTGAAGATCGAGCCAGCTGGAAAGAGTGGGATGCTTGCGAATTGATCGCCAGAGGCGGCGAGCGCCTGCCTCTGTTGGTCGATCAGGGCGCGGCCGACGGTTTTCTGGTTGCGCAACTCCAGCCCGAGATGTTGCGCCAGGCTTGCGCGGCTGCCGGCCATCCGCTCCGCCTGCGGGTGCACCCCGCGTACGACCACAGCTACTTCTTCATCGCCAGCTTCATCGACGATCACCTGCGCCATCACGCCCGGGCCCTGCTCGCCCCCTGAGCCGATCGACGGCTGCCGGCTGCTCCGCTGGCGCTGGCTTAGCCGGCGACGACGACCCGGTTACGGCCTTCGTTCTTGGCCTGGTAGAGCGCTGCGTCGGCGGCCTGGATCAGCGCCTGACAGTTTCCGTCGGAAGCGCTGGCGGACGCTACGCCGATGCTCACGGTGACTGGCAGCGCCTGTTGGTTCCACAGGAAGTTGTATTTTTCGACGAAGGTCCGGAGGCGTTCAGCGATCTGCGCTGCGGCACGTGCACTGGCATTTGGCAGCACCGCAGCGAACTCCTCGCCACCGTAGCGAAAAACCAGGTCTTCGCCGCGTGAGGTGCGCTTGAGGAGATCCGCGAGCTGGTGCAGGACGGCGTCGCCGGCGGGGTGTCCGTGGCTGTCGTTGATGCGCTTGAAGTGGTCGATGTCAAGCAGCAGGAAGGCCATGGGTAGGGCGTTGGACTGCGCGAACGCCCATTCCGAAGCCAGGAAGTCGAGGCCGTGGCGTCGGTTCGGGAGTTGCGTCAGGGTATCGGTCAGCGCCTCCTGCAGCAGGCGTTTGTGGGCAACGGCGAACTCACCGGTCGAACGCATGATGCCCCGGCGCTCGCGCTGAATCTCTTCGCGCAGCAAAATCATGCGCGTGGCGGTATTGAGCCGCACGCGCAAGGTCTGGACGGTCAGCGGTTTGACTAGTACGTCGTCGGCGCCAGCGTCGATGGCTTCGATGATATGGCCCTCGCTGTCCGGCGATGCCAGGAGCAGGGCGTAAGTCTCCTTGCCGGCGCTAGTCTGGCGCAGGATGCGGCAGAAGACGGCCGGCTTGAGGCCGGGCATCGACATGTCGGCAATGACGATCTGGGCGGGTTGACGCAGCGCCTGCTTCAGGCCTTCGGGGCTGCTGTCGAGCAGCACTGGCAGATGTCCGAGACTTTCGATCTGTTCCATGAGTGCGGGCAGTTCCGGCGTCGGAACGCCGAGGATCTGCACCTGCAGGCGCGGCGCCGGCGCCTTGCCGCTTTGCTCTGGACTGGCGGCGCTGACCCGTCGGCTCGGCGGGCTGGCGGCGAGGATTTCGGCGAACGGTGGCAGCTCCTGGGTGCGTACCTGCAGCGTCGCTCCCCACTCACGCCAGCGCCGCGCCATGCGGTCGACCATGTCGTTGAGCGCCTCACCGCTGATTCCCAGCCGCGCGGCCCGGGTCAGCAGACCCGGCAGCAGGCTCCAGCGCGCCTCTTCGTCGGCCATGCAGATTTCGGCCAGCGAGCAGGCAAAATTGAGCGAGTGGGTCAGCGTTTGCAAACGCGAGCCATCCGGAAAACCGGCGACGTCGGGTTGCTCCTGATGGTAGGCGGCCTGGATCAGCATGTCCGGCAAGCCCCACTCGGCGAGCATGGTGGCGCCAAGCTGGCGATGGTCCATGGCGAAGCGTTCACGCTCGAGAGTGGCCAGATCCTGATGCAGCTCCTTCACCGCGATCAGTACCTCGGCGTACTCGTCGGGGTACAGCGAGGCCATTGCCAATTCGCCGACCCGGCTCAGCAGGCCGATGGTGAAGATGTCTTCGCTCGAAATCTGTGCGAAACGGGCGAGTTCCTGGCAAGCGATGCCGGTGGCCAGCGAATGGCCCCAGAAAGCGGTGTAATCGAATTCGACGCACTGGCCGCTCTTGTGGCTGTGCATCACCGACAGCCCGATCACCAGATCGCGGACTTTGAACGATCCGAGGGCGACAATCGCTCGCTGCAGGGAAACAATCGGCCGCGTGCGGCCAAAGGCGGCGGCGTTGGCGAACTTGAGCAGGCGTCCGGCAATCGCCGGATCCGACTGCACCAGCCGTACCAGTTCCGTAACCCGGAAATCGTCCCGCTGCAGAAGAGTGATGATCGCGAAGGCGACGCCTTTCGGCGACGGCAGCTTGCCCGTCGCCTTCATCAAACGGTAGCGTTCGGGGTCGACGAAGCTGATCAAGAAAGTTTCGAGTCCGGCATTTGCCGGCGATTATGCTACAAAACGCAGGTCATCGGCGGATGACGATGGCGCAAGATCTGATCAGGCACGATGATCTGTGAGCCGCGGCAGGGTGCCGCGCCGCGGCCTCCCGTTCGTTCACAGTAGCTCGGTGTCGTCAACCCCGATAGGCGCAGGCTTTCGCTGCCCAGGGTCATGATGCCCGCGCCGCGGCTGACGTAGGCGGTGATCGTGCTGCGGCTGGTTTTCATCTCTCGCCGCCACGCAGCGCGGTGATCAGGGCTGGGTCGTCCGCGCTGGACTTGCCGACGCGGAGGCTGACCGGCCAGCTCTGCAGGTCGCCGTCCGGGCAGGGGCGGATCAGCGCTGCCGCCTGGTCGACCGGGGCGCTCAGCCAGTCCTGCCAGTGTTCGGGAGCAAGAATCAGCGGCATGCGCTCGTGGATTGCCTGCAGCCGCTGGTTGGCGGCGGTGGTGACGATGCAGCAGCTGCGGATCACTTCGCCGCTCGGTGCGGTCCAGGCTTCCCAGAGTCCACCGAAGGCCATCACTTCGCCTGACTGCAGTGAGGTGTAGAAGGGCTGTTTGCGTGCCGAGCCAGGTTGCGCGGCGGTTTTTTGCCACTCATAGAAACCGCTGGCCGGAAGCAGGCAGCGGCGCTTGCGGAAAGCGTCGCGAAAGGCGGGTGTTGCGGCCAGCGCGGCCAATGGCTCGCCGCGGGCGTTGATCAGGCGGGCAGCGATTGCCGGGTCTTTCGCCCAGTGCGGCAAGAGCCCCCAGCGCAGCTGGTGCAGAACGCGTTGCCCCTCGGGCGACTGGCGAATGACCGCGACGTCACTGGCCGGGGCGATGTTGTAGCGGGCGCTCAGCTCGACGCATTCGTCGAGGGCGAAGCGTCGCGAGAGCTGCGAGCGAGGGGCATCGAGGGCATAGCGTCCACACATGGGTCGAGTTTAGCAGTGTCCGCCGAGCCGGCGAAGCGGTGCTGGTCGCTGGCATCGCTCAGTAGCCGCCAGGACGCGCGCGGCGTTTTTCTTGATCGGCAGCATGGGCGAGAGCCAGGGGGGCTGCGTATAATCTCCGCGCCATGTCTTGCCGTTCACAGTGACCCACGCCGCGTCTTCCCTTCTGCCGACAAAAAACGCTGCGCCTTTTCCAGAGAGGCGCAGCCCGTTCGTGCGCTGGCTGCATGCGAACGCAGGCCAGCACCCCTCGGCGCTCGCTTTGCTGAGCACGCGCGGCGAGTGGCGCTACGACGAATTGGCGTCTCTGGCCGAGCGCGCTGGCGGCTTTCTACGTGCGCAAGGGCTGGCGGCTGGCGACGCCGTGGCCATCGCCGCGGGCGCTGGCGAACTGGCGCTCGCAGCGCTGGCCTGTGCGGCGGCGAAAGTGGCTTTTCTGCCGCTCGATCCGCTCCTCGCGGAGGCCGCCTGGCCGAGGCTGCAAGCGCTCGCTGGCGGTCGCCTGCGGCGGCTTTCGCCGCTGCCCGATAGTCGGGATCTTTGCAACGCAGCTTCCCCGTCGCTCGCTGCGGGGCAAGGGAGGAGCAAGGCAGGCGACGCGCTCAATGACGCCAGGTTTGCCGATGCGGCCACTGATCTGGCGCTGCTGATTGCCACCAGCGGCAGCGAGGGCGCGCCCAAGGTGGTGATGCTCAGCGAGGCCAATATCGACGCCGCCGCCGCGGCTTCGAACGAGCGCCTGCCGCTACACCCCGGAGACCTTTGGCTGGCCTGTCTGCCGCTGCATCACGTCGGCGGCATCGCCATCCTTGGCCGGTGCTTGCGCGCCGCGGCGACGCTGCTCCTGCATGACGGTTTTTCGGCGACTGCCGTTTGGGACGATCTGCACGCCCGCCGTGTCAGTCACCTGTCGCTGGTTCCGGCGATGTTGGCGCGCCTGCTTGAGGTGGCGCAGGGCGCGTCGCCGCCGCGCAGTCTGCGCCATGCACTGATCGGTGGCGCGGCCTTGTCGCGGCCGCTCTGCGAGCGCGCCCTGGCGAGCGGCTGGCCGATCTGCCCGAGCTGGGGAATGAGCGAGTCGACGGCGCAGGCGGCGACGCTGCTACGGCCGGACGGCGACTGGCAGGCGGGCCAGGTCGGTCACTTGCTGAGCGGGCTGCACGCCCGGGTGGCTGCCGACGGGCGTCTCCATTTACACGGCGCGCAGGTCATGGCCGGCTACCTGAACCCGGCCTGGCAGCGCGGTGACGGCCTTGAAGACGGCTGGTTGCCGACCGCAGACCTGGGCCGTTTCGACGCCGACGGAGGGCTCAGCATTCTCGGCCGCGCCGACGACATGCTGATCAGCGCCGGCGTCAACGTGCACCCGCTCGAAGTCGAGTCCTGCCTGGCGGCTTGCCCCGGCGTCATCGACGTCGCGGTGACTGCCGTTGCCGATCCGCTCTGGGGCGACCTGCTGGTTGCCCTGATCGTCGGTCCGGCCGAGCTCGGCGCGCTGCACGACTGGAGCCGGCAGCACCTGGTGGCGGCCAAACGACCGCGTCGGCTGCTGCGCCTGGATGCGCTGCCGCGTAACGCCATTGGCAAGATCGAACGGCGCGCCTTGCGCGAGCTCGCGCAGGTGGGTGAGTGGGTGAGTGAATGGTGAATGAGTGAATGAATGAGTGCCTGAACCTCGCTGAGCTGCTCGATGGCCCGCGCAGCACACTCTTGCGGCGGCGTTTGCGCGCGCGCTTGGCGGCAGCGGCGGCGCGGGGTCTGCTCAGCGTCACGCTTGATCTCGGCCCAGGGAAAGACCAGCGCTGGCTGGACGTCGATCTCGCGCAAGCGCAGCGCAACTGGTGGGCGCGGCCGGCGGAGGCTGGCAGGGACAGCCCTCAGCGCGTTGGCGCAGGCGGCGATTTTCGCCTCGCGATTGGCAGCGCGATGAGTTTCACGAGCGCCGGTCCGGCGCGTTTTTCGGCTTTGCAGGCCGCTTTTGCCGGTCTGGCGCCGGTCTGGGAGCACGACGACTGGCAGCACACCGGTTTCGTTCCGGCGGCGCATATCGGTTTCGCCTTCTCTGAGAACACCGAAAGCGCTGCAGACACTGCGGACGACCTGCCGAACGCGCGCCTGCTGGTGCCCGCCATTTTGCTGGCCAATCGTGCGGGTCGCTGCACCGCCACTTTCAGCTGCGCGGTGCGCGAAGGTGAAAGCGCCATCGAACGCTGGCGCAGCGCTCTGCGTGCAGCTCAGTCGCCAGATCGGGCGCCAGAGCGGACGCCAGCCCCGGCAGCGGCGGCCAGCCTCGTGCACCGCCGCAGCGCCACGCTGGCCGATCGGGCGTTCCTGGCGCGAGCCCGCGCCGCCCTGGCTGCGATCGCCGGCGGCGGCGTCGACAAGCTGGTTCTGGCGCGCAGCGTATACGTCGACAGCGCCAAGCGCATTGACCCGGCAGCCGTGCTGGCCGCACTCGCCGATCGCCATCCCGAATGCGCCATCTACGGCGTCGGTGAGCACGAGCAGTGTTTTCTCGGTGCCACGCCCGAGCGTCTGGTTTCGCTGCGCCACGGCGTCGTCGAGGCCGACGCGCTCGCTGGTACGGCCTGGCTGGCCGCTGCCTCGGCGGCCGGAGAACGGAGCTCGCTGGCCTTGCGCGACGACAAGAACACGCGCGAGCAGCAGCTGGTGGTCGATGCCGTTCGCGCCGCTCTGACGCCGCTCTGCGCGGCGCTGGCGCCGCCGACGGCCGCCGAGGTGTTGCAGCTGCGCGAGCTGCAGCATCTGCGTACGCGCGTGCGCGGTTGCCTGCGGCCGGGGGTCGGGCTTTTCGATCTCATCGCTCGCCTGCACCCGACACCTGCCGTGGGCGGCGCACCCGCAGAGGCCGCAGGTCAGTGGTTGCGCCGCCACGGCGATCGGCGGGGTGCCTGGTACTCCGGTGGCCTTGGCTGGATCGACCGTGACGGCGACGGCGAAGTGGTTGTCGCCCTGCGCTGCGCGCATATCAAGGACCGGCAGGCCGAGCTGTTCGCGGGCGCGGGTATCGTCGCCGGCTCGGACCCGACACAGGAACTTGCCGAAACCGAAGCCAAGCTGGCGGTCATCGCCGACGCCTTGCGCCAGCCGCTGCGCCAAGCCTTGCACAGCGCGCCTTGCCAGGCGAGCCGCCGCGCATGAGCGACGCCGCCGACATCGGTCTGCTCAACCTGCGCTGGGCGCAGACTTTGGTCGATGCCCTGGCCGCCGCCGGATTGCGCGACGTGGTGCTTTCGCCGGGCTCGCGTTCGAGTCCGCTGGCGCTGGCTTTTCTGCGCCAGCCGGCGATCCGCTGCCAGGTCATCCTCGACGAACGCAGTGCGGCCTTCTGCGCGCTGGGCATGGCCAAGGCCACGCGCCAGCCGGCGGCGCTGCTGTGCACTTCGGGTTCGGCGCCGACAAACTGGTTTCCGGCGCTCATCGAAGCAGATCTCGGTGCCGTACCGCTGTTGCTGTTGTCGGCGGATCGTCCGCCCGAGTTGCTCGGCTGGGGCGCCAACCAGACCATTGATCAGCAGCGGCTGTTCGGCAACCACGTGCGTTCCTTCTCCGCGCCGCCCTTGCCCGCTAGTGCTTTTTCGACGGCCTATCTGCAGCGCCTGGCGGCGCGGGCGATCGCTGACAGCCGCTGGCCGCTGCCGGGTCCAGTGCATCTGAATCTGGCGTTTCGTGAGCCGCTGCTGCCGGCCGGCGACTTGCTCGCGACGCATGCCGCCGCGGCCTGCCCGGCGGCGATCAGCGTTGCCGCACCGCTGCTGCTGCCGGAGCCACAGGCGATTGCCGACACGCTGGCCGAGATCAGCGCTCGTCCCGGGCTGATCGTCTGTGGTGGCGCCGACTATCCGCCGGGCTTTGCCGACGCAGTGAGCGCGCTGGCCGCGCAGCTCGACTGCCCGATTTTCGCCGAAGCGCTGTCAAACCTGCGTTTTGGTGCGCACGACCGCAGCCGGCTATGCGTGCGCTACGAGGGTTTCCTGCGCCAGGCATCGTCGCTCGCCGCGGCGCGCCCCGCATGGCTGCTGCGCTTCGGGGCCTTTCCACTCACGCGCAGGCTGCAGGACTGGCTGCGCGCGGCGGCGCCGGCGGTGCAGGTGGTGATCACGGCGGACAGCCGCTGGCCGGATCCGCAGCACGCCGCCAGCAGACTGATTCAGGCCGATCCGGTGCAGACCTGCCGGGCTTTGCTGGCCGGCGGCGGAAAGCCCGCGCCGGCAGGCTGGCGGGCTTCTTTTGCGCAGGCCGAAGGAGCTGCCGAGGCCGTGGCTAGCGCTGCGTTCGAGGCCTGCGCGCACGCCGCTGAGGCGTCGAAAATCTTTGAAGGCACGCTGATCCCGGCGCTCCTGGAAAGCCTGCCGGCAGGCCATCGTGTGTTCTGCGGCAACTCGCTGGCCATCCGCGACCTCGATGCCTTTTCCGGCAGCGGCGACAAGCCGCTGCGCTTCTTCGGCAATCGCGGTGCCAGCGGCATCGACGGCAATCTGTCGACGGCCCTGGGGATCGCCAGCGATGGCCCCTGCGTGGCGCTGGTCGGCGACCTGACGGCGCAGCACGATCTGGGCGCACTGGCCGCGGCCGGCGGTCGCGACATGGTGGTGGTGGTGCTCAACAACGGCGGTGGCGGGATTTTCGATTATCTGCCGGTCGCCGCCTTGCCCGAGTTCGAGCGCGCCTGGCTGACGCCGCAAAGCATCGACCTGGTCGCCGCCGCACAAAGCTTCGGCGTCGTCGGCGAGCGTGTCCGCTCGCTGGCCGAGTTCAGGGCCAGCGTCGAGCGGGCGTTGCGACGCGGTGGCGCGACGCTGATCGAAGTACCGATCGATCGCCAGGCGAGCGTCGCCAGGCGCCGGGAGTTCTGGCAACGGGGTGCCGCGGCACCGGTTTAGTGTGAAGGGGATCCTCAATGGTCGTCAGATCGCCCGGGTCGCGACCTTCGGCGAGGGCCTGGATGGTCCGCCGCAGCAGCTTGCCCGAACGGGTCTTGGGCAGGACGCTGAGGAAGTGCACGTGACTCGGGCGAGCGATCGCGCCGAGGCTGGCGTCCACCTGCTTCATTACCGCCTTCTCGAGCGCAGCTACCAGCTCTGGCGTGGCGATGCTGTCGGCGCTCTTGACCACCGCGAAAGCCATCGGCATCTGACCCTTGAGCTTGTCGGCAACACCGACGACGGCAACTTCGGCAATCGCCGGATGTCCCTGGATGGCTTCTTCGATCTCGCGCGTCCCCAGACGGTGGCCGGCAACGTTGATCACGTCATCGGTACGGCCGAGGATGTAGTGATAGCCTTCCTTGTCGGCGATACCCCAGTCGAACGACGAGTAGACCTGCGGCTCGCGGAAGAGCGTGAAGTAGGTCGACACGAAGCGCGCGTCGTCGCCCCAGACGGTCGACAGGCAGCCCGGCGGTAGCGGGGGCAGGATGCCGACGATGCCTTTTTCATCCGGATCGCAGATCGTGCCGTCTTCGCGGAAGATCTTGAGGTTGTAGCCATAGACCGGGAAGCTCGGCGTGCCGTAGCGGATTTCGGTCTTCTCGACACCAGGCATGGCCGACAGCATCGGCCAGCCGCTTTCCGTCTGCCAGTAGTTGTCGATCACCGGCAGGCCGAGTTCGCCCATCAGCCACTCGTGCGTCGGCTGGTCGAGAGGCTCGCCGGCCAGGAACAGATGCTTGAGCGTCGACAGGTCGTACTTGTGCATGTACTCGGTGTCGTGCTTCTTGAGCACCCGTGCCGCCGTTGGCGCCGAGAACATGACGCTGACCTTGTATTTCTCGACGATCTGCCACCAGATGCCGGGATCGGGACGCAGCGGCGTGCCTTCGTACATGACGGTGGCCATGCCGGCGAGCAGCGGACCATAGACGATGTAGGAGTGGCCGACGACCCAGCCGATGTCGGAGGTGGCGAAAAAGGTCTCGCCGGCTTCGCCGCAGAAGATGTTCTTGATCGACGCGGCCAGGGCGACGGCGTAGCCACCCGTGTCACGCTGCACGCCCTTCGGCTTGCCGGTGGTTCCGGAGGTATAGAGGATGTAGGACGGCTCGGAGGACTCCAGCCAGACGATCGGCACGTCGGCGTCCATGACCTTGGCGCGTTCGGTCGCATAGTCTACGTCGCGACCGGCGACCTTGTTGAAGCCCTTGTCGATGCCACGATCGATCATCAGGACTTTCGCCGGCTTTTTCTCGGCCAGGGAAATTGCCTCGTCGAGTAGGCCCTTGTAGGGGACGGCCTTGCCGCCGCGCATGCCGGCATCGGAAGAGACGATCAGTGCCGGCGTTGCATCGTCGATGCGGGTGGCCAGCGAACCGGAGGCGAAGCCACCGAAAACGACCGAATGGATGGCGCCGATGCGCGCGCAGGCGAGCATCGCGAAAGCCGCTTCAGCGACCATCGGCATGTAGATCAGAACGCGGTCGCCCTTGCCGACGCCGAGATTTTGCATGATCGCCGCCATGCGCATCACTTCGGCTTTCAAGTCGGCGAAGGAATAGACCACTTCCTGGTCGGTTTCGGTCGAGATGAAGACCAGCGCGCGGTCGTTCGGTCGCGTCGCTGCGTGCCGATCAACGGCGTTGTAGCAAAGATTGGTTTCGCCGCCGACGAACCATTTGGCGAACGGTGGCCGGGAAAAATCGAGTACCTGGCTGAATGGTGTGTGCCAGTCGATGAGTTTGGCCTCTTCTCCCCAGAAAGCGTCCGGATTGTCGATTGATTTCTTGTGAAACTCTTGGATTGTCGTCATGAGACTCCCTCGTGCAAAATTTAAACCACGTGCTGCAGTGGAAACCACGCCTGCCGGGTGTCTTCGAGCGCCTAATGCTCCCGGTCAAGCGTCCTTTTTCGGAGCTCTGCCAAAGGCAGACCCAACTTCAATTCCCTTTCCAGTAATTCCAGGAAGGGCAGTGCTTCTTTGCTCAAGCGCAGGAGATGCGGGATCACCGCGTTCTCGTGTCCAGCCTTGATCAGGTCGATGGCATGGCCGAGGCGTGGCGCCGGTTGCTGGCGCGACGGCTTCTCAGCACAGGCGACGACGCGATTGCCACCTGCCTGTTGCGCCGTCTTGAGGCGCTGAGCGGCCAGAGTGAGCAAGGACGACGCCGAGTTTAGACGATCAACCGGGGTATTTGCCACCCCGACGCTGACCGACAAATCGAGGCGCTTGCCGTGCACCGCGATATTGGCTACCGCGAAGGCCTCGCGAAGGCGATTGGCGAAGGCTTCGCAGGCCGGGTAGGGGGTACCCGGCGAAACGACGGCCAGATCGCTGCCGGAGTAGTGGCCGAGGCTGTCCTCCTTGCGCACCTTGGTGGCCAGCATGCTTGCGAAACGTTTGTGCAACTCTTTGACCAGATCGTCGCCGTGCTCGTCGCGCAGTGCGTCGAAGCGGTCGAAGCCCATGATCAGAATGCTCACCGGACTCGCGTGGCGCAGGGCATACGAGATCGCCTGCGCCGCCTGTACTTCGAGGCGCTGGCGGGTGGGTAGTCCGGTATCGGGGTGCTGGGTGTCGCGTTCCGGATTTTCACGGAGGACGTTCTGCGCCTGGGCCAGGCGCAGTGCCGAGTCGATGCGCGCCAGCAGTTCGCTGGCACCGATGTTGCTGACGATGAAGTCGGAGGCGCCGAGCGCGCGGGCGCGCGCATTGGCCTCCTCATTGTTGCTGGCGATCATCAGCACCGGAATCTGACGCAGGCGGGCCAGCCGCGACGTGCGCAGTCGCGCCAGCAGACCGTCGCTATCCAGTACCGGCATTGACATCGACAAGGTGCAGATCACCAGCTGCAGCGAATGATCGATGACCAGCGCCTGCCAGCCGCCTTCACCATCGCCTTCCTCGCGGAAGTCGTACTGGTCGCGGATGAGCTGGATGAGCTGGGTGCGAACGCTTCGCGATGCATCGACAATCAGGATGCGAGGCCGTTGCTGCGGAGTGTCCATCGCGGTGGGCGCTGGCAATCAAGGCCAGGGCGTCAAGTGCCGCCCACATTGACCACCACCCGGCCATGCGCACGACCCTTGAGGAAGTCGTCGAACACCTTGGGCAGTTCGTCGAAAGCGATGCAGCGCGTCATCGACTGCAGATGCTGCGGGCGCAGGTCGCTCGCCAGACGCTGCCAGACGCCGCTGCGGTACGGCTCGCCAATGTAACCGGAATCGATTCCCAGCAGGCAGGCGCCGCGCAGGATGAAAGGCATTACCGTCGTATTCAGTGACGGGCTGGCGGCCAGACCGATGCTGGCGATCGTTCCACCCTGTTTCATGGTGCTGACTATCCAGGCCAGAACCTCGCCGCCGAGGTTGTCTACGGCACCAGCCCAGAGCGTCTTGTCGAGGGGTCTGATGCGCGACAGGTCGAGCGCCGAGCGGAACATCACTGCTGCCGCGCCCAGGCCTTTGAGGTAGTCGACTTCGCTTTCCTTGCCGGTCAGTGCCGTGACCTGATAGCCACGCCGGGCCAGCATGTCCACCGCCAGGCTGCCGACGCCACCGCTGGCGCCGGTGACGATCAGCGGACCCTTGCTCGGTTGGAGACCGTTTTCCTCCATGCGCACAATTCCCAGGGCCGCCGTGAAGCCGGCGGTACCCAGGGCCATCGCTTCGTACAGCGATAGCCCGGTGGGCAGGGGGACGACCCATTGCGCGGGCACTCTGGCGTATTCGGCATAACCACCGTGGTGCGCAACGCCAATGTCGAAGCTGGTGGCAATGACCGCGTCGCCGACGCTGAAGCGCGCGTCGCTGCTCGCGGCGACGGTTCCCGAGAGGTCTATGCCGCCGACGCAGGGGTAGCGGCGGATGATGCGGCCGGCGCCGGTTGCCGCCAGCGCGTCCTTGAAATTAACGCTCGAGTAGGCGACCTTGATCGTCACTTCGCCCGCATCCAGTTGCGCTTCCTCGAGCTTGACGAAGTCGCTTTTGGTGACACCTTCCTGTTCATCGACCAGATACGCTTTGAAGGGACTCATGCAGGCTCCGTACGTTGGATTGGATGATGGGGTTGAGCACAACAAGGAGTCGAGCACAACTCGAGCACTACACATGGGGCGAAGCTGCCGCCTCGATGACCGTCAGGACAGTCGGGGATTATAAACACAAAGCCCAGCAGCTTTGTGCGCCAACCCGCGTCATCGCCCTTGCCAGAATTAGAGGGTTCGATGCGGGTGCCCGCGAGACAAACAATATAGCGCGTTTGTTCCCCTGCTCGTATGTGCAGTGCAGCATTGCCACGAACCTGATTTTTCTAGGATATCTCATTTAAGTGAGTCGCTTGCAGTGCTTGTTTCGATCGGTTTCTGGGATAGCTGCGGCTGAACTGGGGGTTTACAGTGTGACTTTTTTCACATAAATTCCGCCTCTATGCTCAAAAAATACCTTCTCTCTCCTCTTTTCGCTGCCGCGCTGATGGCTTTTCCAGTGGTCCTCCCAGGAAAAGCCGGCTCGGTTTACGCCACCGAATTGCACAGAATTGTCGAGGATGCGTCGTTCTTCGAGCGCTACACCAACAGCGCTCAGGACCTGATTCTCAAGGGCCTCGAACTGATCGGCATCGACTATCGCATGGGCGGCACCAATCCCGATGTCGGTCTGGACTGCAGCGGTCTGGTGCAAGTGGTTTTCAAGGAGGCGATCGGCATGTTGCTGCCGCGCACGGCCAGAGAACAGAGCCAGGTGGGTGCGGTGATCGGTCGCCAGGAGCTGAAAGCCGGAGACCTTGTTTTCTTCAACACCATGCGGCGCGCGTTCTCGCACGTCGGCATCTATCTCGGTGACAACCGCTTCCTGCACGCGCCGCGCTCCGGTGCCGAAGTGCGCATCGAGGATATGCGCCAGAGTTACTGGATCAACCGCTACAACGGCGCCCGTCGCCTGCTGGCTCGCGAGGAGCAGCAAAGCATCGTTCGCTAACGGTCGTGACCGGAACGGTGGCTACGCCTTGGCCGAACCCGCGGCCAGAGCGACTCCGCCTCAACGTCTGGTGCAGACGTCTCCGACGGAGGAGTGCGATCGAGTTTCAGTCGCTGAAGGCGTCCGTCTGCCCGGGTCGTCGCAGCATCTTGTTCACCTCGTCGGAGTGCAACTCCTCTTCGACGATCAGTTCGCGGGCGTATTCCTCAAGCAGGACATGTTTTCCTTCGGCAAGTCGCAGCAAACTGTAGTAAGCCTCGCGGGCCACGGTTTCATGTTCCAGGCTTTCGCGCAGAATATCTCCGATATCGTGCCGATGTGTTTCCAGCAGGGGACCTATCGCCAGTGATGGGTGGCCGCCAAGCAAGGTCACCATTTCTCCCGCACGCGCGGCATGAACCAGACTTTCGTCGGCGTTCTTCTTCATCCAGTCGACAATCGGAATACGGTTGTAGCCGTAGACCATCAGCGCGTAGTGCGTGTAGCGCACGACGCCGGACAGCTCCAGCTCCATGATCTTGTTGAGGATTGTAATGGCCTCTTGGCGGTCGATCTGGCTCATCTTTTTGCTCCTTGGTGGTCGTTCATTGGTGGGGGGGGCTGTATCAGGCCGCTGTTAGCCAGCGCCCTGGTGGCGGTGCTCAAAATGCCAGCTGCAGACGGGCGCCGGCAACGGTGGAGTCGGGTAGCGAAAGCCCGGGATGGAAAATGCGCTGGATCAGCGGTTGCACGATCACGCCGCGTGCGAGCTGGAGCTGATAAGTTACTTCGACGACGGTTTCCGCAGTAGACGACAGCGGCGTGCCAAGATCGGCCGCCAGCAGTTCACGTCCCTGTGGGCCGACGTGCGCGCGCGTTGCTCCGATGCCGAAGATGTCGTCTTCACGGCCAGCGAACACGCCCTGCCAGGCGATACCGGCGCTGACCGAGTAATCGATGTTGTTGGTCTTGCCGTCGGTAACGCCGTAGCGCACGAAGGCCGTCAGGTTGCGATTCGAGTCGGGGACACGATAAAGGGTCTGTTCGCCGAGAATGTAGGCGCCCCAGTGCGTCGTGGTCTTGGGATCGCCCGCCGAGTTGACCGCCACCAGCTCCGGGAACTGCGGCGTGAAACGCCAGGCGCCAACGGCGAGCTTGCTGATGGGTTCGAAGCCACCCGCGTCGCTGGCGGCCGGATCTGGCTCGCCGAGCGTCACGCCCAGTTCGGTCGGACGCAGGCCGACTTCACCGATGACCATGCTGCCGCTACCCTGTTGCCAGCTGATGTTGGGGCCGGCAGTCGCTGCACGCTCGGTCGTAACGCCATGGGTGACGGCCAGCATTGCGTACCAGGCAGGATCCGGATCGATCCGCAGACGGGTGCCCCAGGTGCTGGTCGGGTAGATCGCAGGACCTGCCAGGGTGCCGAAATCACCGGCTTCGGCGGACATCCCGAACGACGGATGCAGAAAAACGCCCGACGAATCGGTAACGTAGAACTCGGAGTCGATCGGGTAAAGGCCAAGCCGCAGTGAGCCTTTGTCGTCGGGGAAGGACTGCTGCAGCCAGGCCTGGAAGATGCCGCTGCGGTTGACCGGCGCTTCGATGTTGTCTACGCCCATCAGGCTACCGACGTAGTTGAGATTGACGCGTTGGCCGCTGTTGCTGATCAACTGCAGGTACGCCGATCCGCCCTGCCAGCCGAGCAGCTTCTCGCCGTCGACTTGCAGGATCAGGTCGACATGACCCATGTAGCCGCCGCCGCGTTTCAAGCCACCAGTATTGTTACGGAGGTAGTCAGCGGTGTAGAGAAGCTCGAGCTCGGCACCTTTGTCGTACAGGCGCTGACGGGCACCGCCCCAGTCGCCGGTGAGGGTGCTTTCCTGCCAGTTCGGCGCAGCGACGTCAGCGCTCGCGATGGAAATCATCTCGCGCGCCGGCCCGCTCTCGCCCTGCCGGATTTCGTCTGCCCTTGGCAATGCCCCCGGGTCGTCCCCGGCTGCAGCATGCGCAGGCGAGGCTTGAGTGAAAAGGAAAGTGAGCAGCAATGCGCTGCGTGCGGCGCCGAATGCGTCCTTGGACATCAACATACAGTTTCCAAAAAAATTGGCGAGAGCCTGTCTCGCGGACCATGACTATTGTCAAAGCTGCCCAATCGCAGCGAGAACCCAAAGGAATGAGTTTGTAATGTACATGCGAATCATTCGCGTTACCATGCTTTGGCTGAACTTTTTCATGTTCACAATGATGGATCGTCAAGCGACCCGAATCTCACATGTACAAACACGAACGCGTCGCATTTACAGCGAGCTCTACGCTTGTTAGTATCCGTTGGTAACAAGAGTTATTCGCATTTCAATCAATGGAGGTATGACATGAAAGTTTTGTTTTCGCGTTCGCTGTTGACTCTCGCTGTGGTGGTCGCTGCGTTCGGCAGCAGCGTCAGCCAGGCCGAGGAGAAAGTGCTGAATCTTTATTCAGCGCGGCACTATCAGACTGATGAAGCCTTGTACCAGGGTTTCACCGAGCAGACCGGAATCACCATCAAACGTATCGAGGGCAAGGAAGACGAACTGCTCGAACGGATCAGGAACGAGGGCGCGTACAGCCCGGCGGATATCCTGCTCACCGTCGATGCCGCGCGGCTGTCGGCCGCGCACGAACTGGGCCTCTTTGCGCCAGTCAGCTCGCCGCTTCTCGAGGCGCGTATTCCGGCCAATCTGCGCACTGTCGACTGGTTTTCGTTCTCGACGCGTGCGCGCGTCATCGTCTATGCCAAAGGCGTCGTCAAGCCCGAGGAAGTGCAGACTTACGGCGACCTGGCCAATCCTCGCCTGAAGGGAAAAGTCTGCTCGCGTTCGGGCTCGCATCCCTACAACCTGTCACTGATGGCGTCGATCATCGCCCATCAGGGCGAGGCCAAGGCCGAGCAATGGGCGAAGGGCATGGTGGCCAATTTCGCGCGCGCGCCGAAAGGTGGGGATACCGATCAGATCCGGGCGGTGGCTGCTGGCGAATGCGCGGTGGCGGTCGCCAATACCTACTATCTGGCGCGCCTGATGCGTTCGGACAAGCCCGAGGACCGCACGACGATGGACAAGATCGGCATCGTCTGGCCTGACCAACAGAGCTATGGAGCGCACATCAACGTCTCCGGTGGCGGGGTTCTCAAGCACGCGCCGCACAAGGAAGCCGCGCTCAAGTTCCTCGAGTATCTGGCCAGCGACCAGGCGCAGCGCTATTTTGCCGACGGCAACAACGAGTGGCCGGTGGTGGTCGGGATGAAGATCGACAATCCGGCGCTGATTGCGCTCGGCAAGTTCAAGGCCGACTCGCTGCCGGTCGGCTCGCTGGCGATGTATCGTGCCAAGGCGCAGATGATCTTCGATCAGGTGGGGTATCGCTGATCGCGCCGATCGCCGCAGCGGTGTCAGCGATGGCGGCGCGAAATCTGCCGTGACAGCGCGATCAGCGGTAGCAGTCCGACAACGACGATGGCCAGCGACGCGCCGGCTGCTTCGGCGAGCCGTTCGTCTGCGGCCAGCGTATAGGCTTGCGTGGCCAGGGTGTCGAAATCGAAAGGGCGCATCACCAGCGTCGCCGGCAACTCTTTCATGACGTCGACGAAGACCAGCAAGCTGGCGGTGGACAGGCTGCTGCGCAGGATCGGCAGGTGCACCCGGCGCAGCGTTGCGCTCTGACCGAGGCCCAGGCTGCGCGCCGCATCGTCCATGTTCGGGGTGATTTTCGCCAGGCTGGTGCTCACCGCCTGCAAGGCGACGGCCAGAAAACGCACCAGATAGGCGTAGATCAGCGCCGCGATTCCGCCCGTGAGCAGCAGGCCGGGGTTGGCGCCGAACCAGTCCTGCCACTGGCCGGCCAGCCAGATGTCGAGGCGGCTGACCGGGATCAGGACACCGACGGCGATGACTGAACCGGGGACGGCGTAGCCGAGGCTGACCAGGCGGTTGAGGGCGCGCGCCAGCAGCCCTTTCGACAGGCGTGCGCCGTAGGCGAGCAATACCGCCAGCGACACGGCGATGATTGCGGTCAGGCCGGCGAGCACGAAGCTGTTGCGTACCATGACGAAGAAATGTTCGCCGAAGCGCGCCTCGCCGTTGGCCAGAGCCAGGCGCAGCAAGAGGTAGGCCGGCAACAAGAAGCCGATGGTTAGCGGCAGCGCACACACTGCGCTGGCCAGCCAGCCGCGCCAGCCCGACAAGCGCTGGCCAGTGCGTGGCCGGTTGCGTGCGGTGGTGTCGTAGAAGCGCGAGCGGCCGCGGGAGAGCCGCTCGATGGCCAGCAGCAACATCACGAAGCCGAGCAGCGCCGCCGCCAGTTGTGCTGCGGCAATGCGATCACCGAGCGAGAACCAGGCACGATAGATGCCGGTGGTGAAGGTCTGCACGCCGAAATATGAGACCGTCCCGTAATCGGCAAGCGTTTCCATCAGTGCCAGCGCGGCGCCGGCCGCGACGGCAGGCCGGGCCAGCGGCAGCGAGACGCGAAAGAAACCGCGCCAGGGCCCGAGGCCGAGTGTGCGCGAAGCTTCGAGCATGCCGCTGGCACGCTCGATGAAAGCCGTGCGGGTGAGCAGATAGACGTAGGGATAAAGAACGAAGACGAACATGGCGACGGCGCCGCCCAGGCTGCGCACTTCCGGAAACCAGTAGTCGGCCTTGCTCCAGCCGAAGTATTCGCGCAGGAAAGTCTGCAGGGGGCCGACAAACTGCAGGAAATCGGTGTACATGTAGGCCAGAACGTAGGCCGGCATGGCCAGTGGCAAGACCAGCGCCCATTCGAAGACGCGCCGACCGGGAAATGAATGCATGGTCGTCAGCCAGGCTGTACTGACGCCGAGAACGACCACGCCCACCCCGACCGTCAGGCACAGCACCAGAGTGTTGGCGATGTAGTCCGGCAGCACGGTTGCCGCCAGGTGCGACCAGGTCGTTCCGGTACCGCCGCTGAGGATGTTGGTCAGCACGCTGGCCACCGGCAGGCCGACCAGAGCGGCGACGGTGGCAGAAACGACGAGCAGGGGGTTGAGCGGTGAGCGGATCATGATTCAAGTGTGTAAATGAGAATTATAATTGACAAGCGGCCTGGCTCCTTGCTGCTTCACGTCCTGGCTGACGTCGGCAAGCACTGAGCACCTGGCCCCACCGCCCACCGACCCACCGACCCACTCCTCACGAGGCTTCGATGGCCCATCTCGAACTCGAAGGAATCGTCCAGCGCTACGGCTCGCATACCGTCGTCGATGGCGTTGGCTTCAATGTCGAAACCGGCAGCATCGCCTGCCTGCTCGGACCTTCGGGCTGCGGCAAGACGACGCTGCTGCGCTGCATCGCCGGCTTTGAAACGATCGCTGCCGGCGAGATTCGCGTGCAGGGCAGGGCCGTCAGTCGCGCCGCTTGGCGGCTGCCGCCCGAGAAACGTGAGATCGGCATGGTTTTTCAGGACTACGCGCTTTTTCCGCACCTGACGGTGGCGGCCAACGTCGGTTTCGGTCTCGCTGGCCTGGCCGCCGAGCCGCGTAAAGAGCGCGTCGCCGAGCTGCTGGCGACGGTTGGCCTCGCTGGCCAGGGCGGCAAATACCCGCATGAACTGTCGGGAGGGCAGCAGCAGCGGGTGGCGCTGGCCCGTGCGCTGGCGCCACAACCGCAGTTGCTGCTCCTCGACGAACCGTTCTCCAATCTCGACGTCGGTCTGCGCGAGCGCCTGTCGCTCGAAGTGCGTGACATTCTCAAGAGTCAGAACATTACTGCGGTGCTGGTCACCCACGATCAGCACGAAGCCTTTGCCATGGCCGACGAGGTCGGCGTCATGGCCGCCGGCATCATTCAGCAATGGGATAGTCCGTATCGCCTTTACCATCAGCCGGTCAACCGCTTTGTCGCCGATTTCGTCGGGCAGGGCGTGTTCATGGCTGGCAGGGTCATCGATGAACGGCACGTACAGGTCGAGCTCGGCGTTCTCGAATCGCGTTTGCCGCTTGCATGCAGCCAGGGCTGCGCTGCCTGTGGTCAGGGTTGTGGCGTTGAAGTGCTGCTCCGTCCCGACGACATCGTTCACGACGACCGCAGCGAACTGCTTGCCGAAGTCCGGCTGAAGGCTTTTCGCGGCGCGGAAATCCTCTATACCTTGAAGCTCGCCAGTGGCGTCGAAGTCCTGTCGCTGGTCCCGTCGCATCACAACCATGCCCTTGGCGAGCTGATCGGCATCCGCCTCGACGTGGACCACGTCGTCGCTTTCAAAACGCCGATGCAAAGCTGTGTGCCCAGCGCACAGAGCATTCCGTTGTCTCGATGATTCCCTGGCTCGAAGGCAAAGCCCCTTTTCCGCCACTGGAACGGGCGCTGCACGAGCCCAACGGCCTGCTCTGTGCGGGTGGCGACCTGTCGCCGCAACGCCTCCTCAACGCCTACCAGCACGGCATTTTCCCCTGGTACGCGAGCGGCGAACCGATCCTCTGGTGGAGTCCGGATCCGCGTATGGTGCTTGATCCTGCCGACTTCCGCATTACGCGCTCCCTGCGCCGTCGCCTGCGTGCCGGTCGCTACCAGGTGAAACTGGACAGTGACTTTCCGGCGGTCATCCGCGCCTGCGCGGAAGCGCCGCGCGACGGTCAGGACGGCACCTGGATTTCTCGCGAAATGCAGCACGCCTACTGGCAGCTGGCGCAACTCGGTTTTGCGCATTCGGTCGAGACGTGGATTGATGGGGAGCTGGTGGGCGGTCTCTACGGAATGGCCATCGGACGCATGTTTTACGGAGAATCGATGTTCGCGCTGGCCACCGATGCCTCCAAGATCGCCGCTGCACACCTCGCGCGCTTCCTTGAGGGCGAGGGATACGGCATGATAGATTGCCAGATGAAAACCGCGCACCTGGCGTCTCTGGGCGCGCGTGAAATCCCGCGTGCCGATTTCATGGCCCGTTTGCGCGCGCTGATCGCCGTGCCGTGGCAGCCGGGTCGATGGCCGGCCGACGGCGCCAACCAAGCCTGGAGGTAGTTGTATGGCGCGCCTCAATGACTCGGAACTGCCGTTCTCCCTGCTGCAGTTCTACTCGACGGCCCCTTACACCTGCAGCTACCTGGCGAATGAGCGGGCGCGTTCGCAGGTCGCCGCACCAAGCCATCTGATCAGCACCGAGATTTACGGCGAACTCGTGCGCAGCGGTTTTCGACGCAGCGGCCTGTTCACCTACCGGCCGAAGTGCGACCACTGTCAGGCCTGCATCCCGGTACGCATTCCGGTCGATCTGTTCCAGCCCAACCGCAGCCAGCGCCGCAGCGTGCACAGGCACGCGCGCCTGCAGGCGCGCGAGTTGCCGCTGTGCTTCCATGAGCAGCACTATCAGCTTTACCTGCGTTACCAGTCGGCGCGGCACGCCGGTGGCGGCATGGACGAGGACAGCCATGACCAGTACGCACATTTCCTGCTGCAGAGTCGCGTCGACACCCGCCTCATCGAATTCACCGAGAACGGTGTCTTGCGCATGGTGAGCATCCTGGACGTGCTCAGCGACGGTCTTTCTTCGGTCTACACCTTTTACGATCCGGATCTTTCCCCGGCCAGTTTCGGCACCTACAACATCGTCTGGCAAATCAGCCAGTGTGCGGCCAACAAGCTTCCTTATCTGTACCTGGGTTACTGGATCCGTGACAGCCGGAAAATGGCTTACAAGGCCAACTTCAAGTCCATTGAGGGCCTGTTCGACCGGCAGTGGGTCGATCTGCGCGCGCGCCTGGAGGCTTAATCGGGCACGTTCTTGGTATAAAATGCCTGCTTTCGCTTCATCCTCAGCTGAATCCATGTCCGTGTCCCGCAAGAAGAGAGCTCCTGCATCGCGCGTCCGTCAAGCGGCGCTCGCTGGGTCGCTGACGCCCGAGGCTCAGGCCGAGAAGACGCTTGCGGCGGGTCAGTATCGCCAGGCGATAGAGCTTTACAAGAGCTTGCTGAAGCAGGAGCGCAGGAGCGAGTGGGTCGACGGTCTGGCCGCCAGCTATGCGGGCCGCGCTGGCGAGCTGGCCGCCAAGGGCATGCTCTCCGAGGCGCTGGTGGTATGGCGGAATCGCGCCAGCCTTTGCGGTCGGCCGCTGGCAGAAGGGCCCTACGTCGAGTGGTTGCTGCGCGCAGGCGAGCATGCTGCTGCGCTGCGCCTGCTGGTCAGCAGCGCCGATCTCTCGCCGTCGGCTATCGCCGAGCTTGAAACACGGCTGGCAGCGGTGGTCTTGACGGCGCCCGCCGAAGCGCTGGCGCAACTCGCCGCCGAGAGTCCACTATCCCGTCATCGTGCGCTCGCACTGGCGGCCATCGCCGCCTGCGCGCGTGGCGATCAGCTGGCGCTCGAAGAGCAACTGCGGGCGATACCCTTTCGCTCGCCATACCGCGATCTCCGCTATCTCCTGAAATCCCTGCTGTTGCTCACCGAAGAGCCGACGCAGGCCGCCGAGCTGATCAAGCGCGTCGCCGCGGGTGGTCCTTTCGAAAGCCTGGCGGCGGTCGTTCGTGCGGCGCTACTTACGGGTAGTCGCTGGCTTGCCGCCCTGCCGGGTCTCGATGACGAGGGGCGGCAGTTGCTGCTGGACCTGAAGGGCTGTCCGCAAAGCCGGCGTTCCCTGCTGCTCAATGTGGCCACCATGGCGACGCTCGATTCCGCACCGTCGCCAGGCAGGGTGCTCGAGCTGTTGCTGCCCCGCCAGAGCGGCTTGCCGGCCAGCGCAGCGATCCTCTGCCGCCGTCTGTTGCCGTACGCAGGCAGACGGATGCCCGACTACGAGCGTGCTTTCGGCACGCTGGCCGAAGAGGAGCGCGAGTGCCTGGCGGCGCTGGCTGCTGAACTGCAGGGCGAGCTGCTACTGAGCAAGGCGCACTGGTTGCGTGCCGCGGGATTGCTTTCCGCGCCGGAGAAAGCGCCGCTGCAGGCGGCGCTGATCCTGCGTCATCTGGTTGAACTGTTCGCCGACGATGGTCGCCGCGGCAAGGGTATGTCTGCACAGTGCCGCGACTGGCTGGAGCGTAGTCTGGCACTCGACCCGGCTGACGTTGGCACGCACCTGAAGCTGATCCAGAGCCATCGGCAGGCTGGCGACCTGCGGGCGGCGCGCACCGCTGTCGACCAGGCGCTGGCGCACTTTGCCACGGACCCGGCGGTGCTCCTCGAAGCGGTCGAAACGGCTCTCGCCGGCAACGCGTTCAAGAAAGCGGTGGCTCTGGCGAAGCGTGTTCTGGCGCTCGACCCGATCAATTCCCGGGTGCGCGCCTTGATTGCTCAGGCGCACATTTCGCACGCACGCAAACAGATTCGCGCACGACGACCGGAGGCAGCGGGCAAGGAGCTCGATCTGGCCGAGCAGTGGCTGACTTCGGCGAGCGAGAAAAGTGTCATCAAGCTCCTGCGCGGCCTGAGTGCGACCGATGCGCAGGCAAGCGCACTGCTGCACGAAGCGGTGGCCGAATTCGGCGGCAATCTCCTGGCGGCTTTCCACGTCTTGCTCGAAGGCGCTCGCCTCGGTGCTCAGCTGACACCTACGCTGCGTCGTGCCGGTATCAAACTGTCGGCGGCGACGACGGCGCGCGAAGTGCTGGCCGTGGTGCACGCCATCAACGCCTTGTGTGAAGTCGGGCCGCGGACTTTGGCCACCGTTCTGGACGAGTTGCGCGCACCGTTGCGGGGTGCTGCGCGTCATGACTTCAGCGAATCCGAAAGGATTTCGATTTGCGAAGCACTGCTGCGCCGGAACGAGCGCTCCTTGCTGCAGGCCTACGCTGACGCCGGCCGGAAGCGCTGGCCCGAGCGGCCGATCTTCGTTTATTTCCACGTTTTCGCCCGCCACGGTTCTGCGGCCTACCTGTTGATATCCTTAGACGAAGGCATGGCGCTCGAGGAAGCCCTGGACAAGGCGCGCGAAGAAGGCGATCAACGCACCGCGCTGCGCATTCGCGAGTTGCTGTCACCGCCGCCGGCGAAGTTCGACGACGAGGATGCAGACGATTTTGACGATTTCGGAGATCTGGACGAGTTTGGCGAAGCCTTCGCCAAGGTGGAAGAGATGTTGTTCACCAATCCACGCGCCGCCCTGGAAATGCTGTTCGATATGGCTGGCGAAGAAGCAACCATCAACATGGCCCGCGAAGTTTTCCCGGCTGGTGAGTTTAGTAAAATGGAGCGTGCCGCGGGGGGGAATCGCAAGAAACTGGCCCGCTTGCTGATCGAGTGCGTCGCCGAAGAAATTCGGCCTGTCGCCGGGAGTGCTCAGCCTGACCCGCTGCCGCAGCCGCAGCCGCTGCCGCAGCCTCCGCCCTCACCACCTTCCCGCGTTGCCCCGAAAGCGAAACCGCCGGTTCACGATGACCGGCAGAGAGACCTGTTCGATGATTGATCCCTACCGCATTCTTGGCGTCGAGATGGGCGCCAACGACGAGACGATTCGAGCTAAGTACCTGGCAGCGATTCGTGAATCGCCTCCCGAGCGCGACCGCGAGCGCTTCGAGAGCGTACGCGCAGCCTACGAGGCGATTTCCGACCATCGCCGACGCCTGGCACACCAGCTCTTCGACCGTTCATTGCCAAGCGTAGACGACTTGCTGTATGCGCTGAGCAGCGACTTCGCGCCGGCTCTCCCTAGTGAGCAGCGTGTGCTGCGCGTGCTGGGGGCGAAATGACGGAAATGACGCCAGTGTTCACGGAAATGCAGACGCTAGCGCCAACGGCCTTCCCTGCCGAGGAAAGAGAGCGCGTGGAGCGTCTGGTCGAGGAGTTCCGTGCCTACCTGGAGGACGCCGCGCAGCTGTCTGAGCCGGGCGATGCGTGGGACGGTGAACCGCTCGAGAGCCCATTGCCGGCAGTCGACCTGAGCACTCTGCTCGCCGAAATGGCGGTGCTCAAGAGCGAACTGCGTCTGCAATCGCGTCAGTTCAAGAATACCCTCGATGAGTTGCGCTGCTTCGGCAACGATCTGCGCGCGCACAGCGAGCGGCTGCAAGAGGAGCTCGAGCGTGCCCGCGAGCAGGCGGCATCGATCCAGGGGCAGACCACACGGCAGTTCCTGCTCGCTTTGCTCGACCTGCGCGACCGCCTGCAGAGTGGCGTGGACGCCGCGCGGCGACCGCCGTCATCGTTTCTCGAACGCCTGCTTCCTGGCCCGACGCGTCTTGCCGCCAGCCTGGCCGAGGGGCAGCGCCTGACCCTGCAACGCCTCGACGAGCTGCTTGCCGCCCATCGCGTACGGCCCATCCGGGTCGTCGGCGAAAGGCTTGATCCGCAACGGATGCGCGTTGTCGGTCTCGAAGCCGCTGCGGCGTCGGCCGCGATCCCCGACGGTAGCGTTCTGCGTGAAGTTCAACGCGGATTTTTCCACGACGGCGAGCTGCTGCGCATCGCCGAAGTCATTGTCAGCAAGAAAGCGAACAGAACATGACAGAAACCATTATCGGCATTGATCTGGGGACCACCAACTCCGAGGTGGCCGTCGTCCGCGACGGGCGCGTCGAGGTCATCGAGGTGGCTCCGGGGGTCCGTATTCTCCCTTCCGTGGTCGGTGTCGCCGATGACGGGACTCTGCTGGTTGGCGAAGCCGCGCGCAACCAGTACGTCTTGCATCCCGAGCGCAGCGTACGTTCAATCAAGCGCCGTATGGGCGAATTGGGCGCGGTGCAAATGGCTGGCAAGGACTACAGTGCGCAGGAAATCTCGGCGATGATCCTGCGCCGCTTGCGCGAGATTGCCGAAGCCCATACCGGCGAAACGCTCACCAGGGCGGTGATTACGGTGCCCGCGTATTTCTCCGATGCGCAGCGCCAGGCGACGCGCGAGGCGGGCGAGATTGCCGGCCTGGAGGTGATGCGCATCATCAACGAGCCGACCGCCGCCGCGCTGGCCTACGAAAGCTGTCACAGCGGCGCGCGCAAGGCGCTGGTCTATGACCTCGGTGGCGGCACTTTCGACGTCTCGGTGGTGAATCTGGAAAGCGATGTCGTCGAGGTGCTCGCCAGTCACGGCAACAATCACCTGGGTGGCGACGATTTCGATCAGAAACTCGTCAGCTTTGCGGTCGAGCACCTGCGCACGACGAACACGATCGATGTTCGTGACAACGCGGTGGCCATGGCTCGCCTGCAGCGCGCCGCCGAAACGGCCAAGATCACCTTGTCGGAGCAGCCGTATGCCAGCTTGAGCGAGGAGTATCTGTGCGAGAAGGACGGCGTGCCGGTTCACTTGTCGCTCGAGATTTCCCGCCCCGAATACGAGGACATGATCGAGCCTTTTGTCGCCGAGACCCTCGCCGCGGTGCATGTGGCGCTCAGTGGTGCCGGATTGACGGTCAGCGAGATCAACGAGATCCTGCTCGTCGGCGGCGCTACTCGCACGCCACTGGTGCAGCGCCGACTGGAAGAGGAGCTGGGTCTGCAGCCTCGCGCAGAGGTGGATCCCGATCTCTGCGTCGCCATGGGCGCCGCCATTCAGGCGGCGGTGATTGCTGGTGCGCAGGCACCGACGGTGCTCGTCGACGTCACTCCTTACACCTTCGGCACCAGTGCCATGGGGCCTTTCAACGGTGAAATGTATCCCTACTGCTTCGTGCCCTTGATCCGCAAGAACACGCCGATTCCCGTCTCGCGGAGCGAGGGCTTCGGCACCCTTTTCGATGGCCAGACCAGGGCCGAGATCAACGTCTACCAGGGCGAAGATCCCGATGCGCTGAACAATATCGCGATCGGGCGCTTCATGATCGAGGGGCTACGCGACGCCCCCGCCGGTAATCCGCTGATTACCACCTTCTCGCTGGATGTGAACGGCATCCTGCAGGTGACTTCGCGCGAGAAGGAAAGCGGCCTGGTGCATTCGATTACCATCGACAACGCCATCAGCGCCTTCTCTGGCGACAAGTTGCTGGCCGCACGCGAGCGGATCGACGAGCTGTTTGGTGAGCAGGAGGCGGCGGAGCGCCCCGGCGGGGCCGATGCTGCGGGCACTGCCGATGGTCGGCGACTGCGCATTGAAGCAACGGCGCTAATCGAAAAAGCCGAGCGCCTGCTGACCACGGCGACCGCCGAAGATGCCGAGGACCTGGTGAACGCCATCGAGGCGGTCAAGGATGGTCTTGGCGGATCCGCGGACGAGCTGAAAACGCCTACCGATGCGCTGGCCGATCTCCTCTATTACCTTGATGCCTGAACATCTCGAGCGCTGTCCGGCGTGCCGTGCGCGCCTGACTGAGGCCGCCACCTGTCCCCGTTGTGGCTGTGATTTTTCGCTGCTGCGGCAAGCCGAGCTTGCGGCGGCTCGCCGCCTCGCGCAAGCCGCGTGTTTGCTGGTTGGCGGCGACAGGGCCGCCGC
Organism: Candidatus Accumulibacter meliphilus; assembly: GCF_036625345.1. Lineage (NCBI taxonomy): Bacteria > Pseudomonadati > Pseudomonadota > Betaproteobacteria > Candidatus Accumulibacter > Candidatus Accumulibacter meliphilus. The sequence goes on from NZ_JAZKTZ010000004.1 coordinate 400,109, forward strand.
GGGCAGGCAGGTTGACGCCGCTTTGGCACTACAGCGAAGTCGGCTTGCGCTGGCGATGCAGGCCTTTCTGGCTGGCGCGTCGCCGCCTGACCGGAAGCAGCACCCGGAGGAGGGGGCCCGCTTCCCGGCGCCAGGTGACGAAGTCCCTCCGCCAGGATTCATGACCGAGCCTTGCAGCGAGTGATGTTTCGGCAGGGGTAAGGCTTGCCGAACCGAACGGGCTCGGGCGCGCGTTTGCCGCTAGGCGGGATCGCCGCCGTTGGTACTCGCCGCTGTTCGACTGCGGGGTGTGCTGGGTGTGCTGGGTGTGCTGGGTGTGTCCTCGGTGGCGAGCACTTCGAACAAGGTCGCCATCCCTTTGGCGGCATGTTCGAGGGCTTTCGCATCCTGTTCGGTGACGCTGCCAGGGGCCGCCTGGAGACCTTGTGAAATGTCGAGAACACGCTCGCCATGCTGCAGCAGCCGGCTGCGAATGGCGTTGAGGAGTTGTAGTTTGGCGATGCCGGCACTGCGTAGATCGTGCATCGCTTCGTCCTTTTCCTCGTCGCTGTTCGCGCCAGCCAACTCGCGCCGCGCGTTGACCTCGGCCATTGATTCCTTCCACCAGCGCATGAAGGTCGCCCGGTGTTCGACCAGTGAGTTCAGTGATTCCCCCATGGCGTTGATTTCGTCGCGTCCACCCTTCACCGTCGGGACGCGGTGGCTGGGACTGCCGTAGGCCAGGTCGTCGAGCAGTCCGGCCATCAACTGAATGCGGCGCACGATACGCCGGGTGATCAGCACCGCCAAGAGTGCGCCGAGAGCGATGGCGCAGCCGACGACGATCAGACTGAGCTGCGCGCTGGCTTCCGACGATTCGGTAATTTCCACGACGCGGCGGGCCATCATCTGATTGGCCTGGTCCACGTTCTGCTTCACCAGCGGCGCGACAAGGTCGGCGGCGGCACTCATCTCGCGGCTCAGGGTAGCGATGCTGGCGCTTTGCGCGACCAGGGCCAGAAAGTCCACTTGATAATCTTGCAGCAGCCCGAGCAGCAGCGACTTGTCGCTCTCGGCGATCACCGAAGCGGTGATCTGCGCGCGAATGGCGTCGGCGATTTCGACGACCATCGGCGGGTAAGACGCATCGCCGCGCAGCAGGAAATCCTTCTCGCGTCGTCGGAGCTGCAGGACGCTGGTTTCAAGCTTGGGTACGTGATAGGCATTCAGGACGGCTTCGATGCGGTGCGCGGCGTCGCGGAAGGGCCCCTTGCCGTCGCTGACGTTGCCGCCCTTGAGGGCGCTCTCGGCGTAGGGTTCGAAGCTCGTCGCGTATATCGTGAGCTCGGCCAGCAGTTTCTGGCTGACCGCGTCCTGGCGTTCGGACGTCTCCAGCAACTGGCGAAACTCGGCGATCAGCCGGCGCACCTGGTCGCGGTAGACAGGGTCCTGCCGCAAGGCGAGATCCTTCTCGCTGCGGCGAATTTGCAGTAGCAGGGTGTACAGACGGTCGACGTTGTAATTGGCCGCAAGCTCCTGCAGGTGATGCACTTTGTCGCGGAAGCTGCCCTGCAGCCCGGAGTTCTCGTCCAGTCCCATGATCCGCCAGGCGTCGGCGACGGCGTGGAAATTTTCCTGATAGGTGCTCAGCAGGCCCTGCAGGGAGGCCGCGGTTTGTCGGGACTGCGGGTCGACCGCGGCCAGCGCCGCCACTTTGTCGTTCAGCGCCTGCAAGTGCTTGTCGGTTTCTTCGACCAAGGCTTCCCGGTGCTCGATGAGGAAGCGTTTCTCGGCGTCACGTACGGCCGCCAGTTCGATCTCGATTTCCAGCGCCAGCGATTTCCGCACTTCAAAAACCTGGAGTTGGCGGTAGTCGCCGAGCACAGTAGCCAGCGTCTGCTGGTAGTGCCAGGCGACGCCGACAAAAAGCAGGCCGATGACGACGAAGCCGAGGCCGATTTTTTCACCGATGCGTAGTCTGCTGAAGAACCTGTCCATCCCTGCCTCCTTGGCTTATCGCTTAATGTGAAAGTCGCGTATGCGACTTACGAACCTCCCTTCGCCCCCTGCGGGAGAAGGGCCGGGGAAGGGGGACGGTCATTACTTTCATCATCCGGGGTATCTCGACAGTCATAACCGTTAGTCCGGGCGCGTAGGGGCAAAAGTCAGCCCGCCAGTGTGTCGTCCGTGCCCGTGCGTGCTGGGCACGCAATCGGCAGATGGTACGTCGCCCTTGTGTCGAAAACATGACGGTCGGCGTTTCCGCGCGCGGAATAGTCAAACGGCACTGGCCGGAACGCGCCCCCTGCGGCCACATTCCAGGGTTTTCGCGATGCCCGTGTGACCACCACCAAAAAAAAATGGTGTTATATTCGTACCCAGGAAGCAGAGGAGTGGCGATGGATCCGGACATCGTTTACACCAAGACGGCCAGGGGGCTCGACGAGATCAAGTGGCGCAGACACAAGCTGCCGGCCCGCTTGCGCGCTCTGCTGATCACCATTGACGGGAAGTCTACCGCCGCAGCGCTGGTTCGCAGCTTCTCCTCGCCAGCGCAGGCGGCCGCCGGTATTGCCGGCCTGCTCGCTTGCGGTTTTATCGAAGTCGCTGCTGAGGCTGGCGCTAGCACATCGGCCGATTCATTGCGGGCCGCAAGGCAGTTCATGGCAAGCAGCATGCTCGCCACTCTGGGAGCGGATGCGGATTATCCTTCCGCCAGCATCAAGTCGGCGCAAAGTCTCGAAGAGCTTGCCGAACTGGCGTCGGAATTGCTGGGCCTGGTGCGCAGCCACGGCCATGACAGCGCTGCCGATGCCTTCATCGCCGGGCTTCGCGACTTCGGCATCGTCCAGGACTCTGACCGGCTTTCGCCAAACGAGCTGTCGGCGCGAGACGGTGGTTCTTGAGCTGCGAAGGCAGGGGCGCTGGCAAGTGCTCGTCATCATCGCCCATGCCCGCTTCCCTTAGCTCATTGCCGGGCCAACAGTGATAACAAGCGGCTGCTTAGTAACGCCGTGCGGTGCGCCGTGCCACGCCAGCGTAGCTTACCGGCGTGAGAGGCCGGCCAACGATGGCTTCGGCACGAGGAATGACGCTGTTAATCCCCGGAATTGAGAGCTGCTCGCCAACTTCAGCTCCGAGAACAATGATCGCCGTGGCGATCACGAAAACTGCAACCGGTTTCAGCATGCTCATTTGCTTTCTCCTTTGGTGAAGTGCTCGGGCAAGTCACCCGCGCCTTTAAGATCCTCAAGTTTGACCGCGGTGGCCTTGCTCGTATTCTTGAACTCGAAACCACTCGCCGCGACCGCTTTCCCGCTCTTCCAATTACTGAACTGGATGCTGTAACTCGGGCCATTCGGTACGCGCTTGGAGGTGATCACGTAACGGCAGGGATAAGGCTTGTCGCCGTGCGCAATCCAGATCTGCCAGTCGACGTCTTTGGCTCGAAAAGCCAGCGAATCACACTCGACGCCACCAATCACGCCACTGCCGAGATCTTTGATGTCTTCGACCCCTTCCATCAGCGCATCGTAGGAGTTCGACAGCAGCAGATCAGCGGCGGGGAGGGGGCGGTCGTATTTGTCGCGCATCACATCAACCAGATGATCGATCGAGCCGGGTATCTCGACCTGGGTATATATATTCAGATTCTTGCCCAGGATGGTGAGTTTTTTTCCGTCGAAGGACATGTCGACATCGGCAAAGCCTCCGGCGCGCGTCGCGCGCAGCTTGTCGGGTCGTTTGAGCTCGACCTTGCCCGAACTCGCCAGTGCGAGAATCTGATCTTCCGGGGTGACCACTTCAAGAGTGGCGTCGTAGCTGAACGATAGCGCCTGTTGCGCGGCCAGGAACTCCGACATGGTCTTCACCAATCGCTTGGCATCTAGTTCATCGGCGCTCGCAGTGGTCGATATTCCCAAGCCAAGCGCTACCGAAAGCGCAAGTGCGGAAATACTCCGCGCTGCGAAACTGACTGGTTTTCGTATATCTGGATTCATTGAAGGCTACCTTTCTGAGTGGGGACTCCGTGTTTGGGGGCGTGATGCTCCGCTTAGTCTAGCGTGAATCGTGCATGTTTGCAGCGGTCGTGAAGGCGCTGACACTTGCATAGTCGAGGACCGTCGCGATCTGCCCGAGCGACAGATCGGTAAGGCAAATCAGCCGCAGCGCAAGGGCGTAGCGAGCTTCGTCAAGTATTTCGCGGTAGGTGCACCGTTCGCGTTCGAGCAGGCAATTCAGCTGGCGCGGGTTCATCGCCAGCTCCCGGGCGACGTCGCTCAGCGTGCGGCGCCGCAAACGATCTACTTTTCGGATCGGCCGGTGCGCGTCGCGGACCACATCACGCTGACCGTCGTCGAGATCAGCAAACCGGTCGTCGACGGCAAGGACCTGGTGTACAGTTACAAGCTTGTCGAAGGCAAGAGCTGTCGCGAAGACCTTGACGGCTGGTGAATTGAGGACGGGTGGAATGAATACATCGCAAGTTGGCATGGGTAGGGCGTGCCGCGGGGCGGCGAGGCTGGCGTTGTGCGCCGGCGCCCTGGCCGCGGGGCAGGTGCTGGCTGGCGGCTTGATTCTCTACGAGGTCGGAACTGCCGATGTCGGCCTCGCCTCGGCGGGCTATGGCGCGCGCGCACAGGACGCCTCGACGGTGCTTAGCAATCCTGCCGGAATGACGCGCCTGGAGGGAACGCAGTTCCTCGCGGCGGGGCAGTTATTGTGGGGTAACACCCAGTTCTCGGCTGGCTCGGGTACCTCGCCGGTGCTCGGCCACGAAGACGGCGGCTACGTTGTTGGTTCGAACGGCTGGTTCCCCGGCGGAGGAGGTTTCCTGAGCTACAGCGTATCGCCCGACCTGAAACTCGGTTTCGCACTTACCGGCAACTTTGGCGCGGCCTTGAGCTACGACAACGACTGGGTCGGTCGTTACTACGTGCAACAAACCACCCTGCTAGGCGTATCTTTCCTGCCGTCGATCGCTTACAAGGTGACCGACAAGCTTTCTCTCGGTGCCAGCGTGAACGCCATGTACGGGAAGTACACCAACCAGGTGGCGATCAATAACAAGGCCCCCGGACTTGGGGATGGCCGGCTCAAGCTCGACGACAACACCTGGGGCTGGGGACTCAATCTCGGCCTGCTCTACGAGATCGACCCGGGTACGCGTCTGGGGCTCACCTGGAATTCGCAGGTCGATCTGGATTTCAAGGGGCCGGCAAAATTCTCGAATCTCGGCCCGGGTCTGAGCACACTTCTGCGCAACCGCGGCGGGCTCGACGCAGACATCAAGGTCGGCATTGACGTCCCGCAGCAGGCGATGGCCAGCGTGTTTACGCAGCTCAACGATCACTGGGCGCTGCTTGCCAGCCTTGGCTGGCAGCAGTGGTCGCAGTTCGGCCAGGTCCAGCTTGGTATCGACGATATTCGGAATCCCGTCAGTCTGACCAGCGACCTGGGGTTCAAGGATACCTGGCACATCGCGCTCGGCGCGCAGCATCGCCTGAGTGAGCCCTGGTTGCTCAATTTCGGCGTTGCCTACGATTCGGGAATGCAGTCGGGCGACGTCTCGCCGCTGCTCCCGGTGAACTCGGCGTGGCGCTTTGGCGTCGGCGGCGAGCAGCAACTGAGCAAGAGCGCCGCCTGGGGAGTCGCTGCAGAATACATGTACGGCGGGACGCTGGACACCAAACTGCAGAGTTCGGTGCCGGCAGAGTTCGGACGCGGCGACCTCGTCGGTTCGTATAAAAACACCGGGACGATTTTCCTTGCTGCCTATTACAACTGGAAGTTCTAGGACTGTGGCGCGCGCCGGTGAATAATCAGGCCCCTGCGGCTCCAGCCGCTTCTGCGCAGCCACTGATGGCTTGCCAGGAGTGCGATCTGCTGCAGCGCATTCCGCCGCTTCCGGTGGGCGGCAAGGCGCGTTGCGCGCGCTGCAACTTCGTGCTCGCGGCAAGGCCGACCGATCCGCTGCAACTGCCTCTGATCCTCACGCTGACGGCACTGATCGTCTTCATCGTCGCCAATGCCATGCCGCTGATGGACCTTGCCGCGGTTGGGCGATACGCGAGCACGACCATCCTCGGTGGCGCTCGCCAGATGTGGCTGGACGGCGAACGGATCACGGCCGTGGTCGTCGTTTTCTGCGCGGTGATTGCGCCCGCTTGCCACCTGCTCCTGATGCTGGTGGTGCTGCTCGCTGCGCGGCGGCCCCCGCTGCCGCACTGGAGCGGCGAGTTGCTGCGCTGGGGCCTGCACATGCAACCGTGGGCGATGTACGACGTGATGTTGCTGGGCATCCTCGTGGCGCTGATCAAGATCGCCGAACTGGCAACCGTAAATCCCGGCGTCGGGATGTACGCGATGGGCCTGCTGGCTGTTCTGCTGCCCGCCATTGCGGTCACTTTCGACGCGCGAGAAGTCTGGAAACGGGTCGCCTGGAAGCATGGCGACGATCTGGCGGCGGCAGCATTTGCCGAGGAGAATTCCGCGGAGCGCGGACGATGAGTCGTGCGGCGGTCACCGGGGCGCAGGCGGGACTGATCTCCTGCGAAACGTGCAAGCTCCTGACGCGGCCGCTTGACGCCGAGCATGCCGGCCACTGCCCGCGCTGCGGCGCGGCGCTCGAAGTTCGCCGCTTTCAGTCGCTGCAGCGCACCTGGGCGCTGCTTATCGCCGCGGCGATCTGTTACATCCCGGCCAATCTGTTGCCGGTAATGGTCAGCAACACCTTTGCCACTTCTGACGCCGAAACGATCATGGGCGGTGTGGTCTTCTTGTATACTTCCGGCTCCTGGCCGCTGGCGCTGATCGTGCTTGTGGCGAGCGTCATGGTGCCGCTTGGCAAGCTGCTGGCGCTTGCTTACCTTCTGGTCAGCGTTCAGCGAGGGATGGCAGGCCGCCACCACGAGCGAGCGCGTCTCTTCCGGATCGTCACCTTCATTGGTCGCTGGTCGATGCTCGACGTTTTCGTCGACACTTTCACCGTCGCCCTGGTGCAGTTGCAACCCCTGATGTCGGTGCTCCCGGGTCCGGGCGTGCTGTTCTTTGCGGCGGTGGTGGTGCTCACCATGCTCGCGGCGGAGACCTTCGATCCCCGCCTGATCTGGGATTCCGCAACCCATATGGAGAAACAGGATGACTGACGGCGGCGAACACGACCAGCTTCCACAAGCGACGGTGGTGCCGAAGAAGCGGACGCGGATATCGACGGTGTGGGTGATCCCGATCCTTGCTGCCGTGGTCGCCGTCGGCATCGCGGTGCAGCGGGTGCTCAGCGAAGGCCCGACGATCACCATCGTCTTCAAGAATGCGCAGGGGATCGAAGCTGGCAAGACGGCCGTCAAGTACAAGGACGTCAACATTGGTCAGGTGGCGGCGGTGCAGCTTTCCGACGATTACAGCAGCGTCACGGTGACCGCCAAGATTGCCAAGAGCGCCGCTAACCTGATGGTCGAGGACGCGAAATTCTGGGTCGTCGAGCCACGCATCACGCTGAGCGGTGTTTCGGGACTCGGTACGCTTCTCTCCGGTAACTACATTGGCTTTGAGGCCGGCAGGTCGGAGAGCGGCAAACGCAGCTTCACCGGACTGGCAGTGCCGCCGATCATCACCGGCGATCAGCCCGGGCGGCAGTTTCTGCTCAAGGCCAACGACCTGGGTTCGCTGGGTATCGGCTCGCCGGTCTACTATCGACGCTTGCCGGCCGGCCAGGTGGTCGCCTACGAATTGGCGAAGGACGGCCAGGCGGTCGATGTCAAGATTTTCGTGAATGCACCCTACGACCAGTACGTCAACCCCGGCACACGTTTCTGGAACGCCAGCGGCTTCGACCTCTCGCTCGGCGCCAACGGTCTGGACGTGCGCACGCAGTCGATGGTGGCGCTGATCGCCGGCGGGCTGGCCTTCGAGACGCCGCCGTTTTCGCCGCAAATGGAACCGGCCGCCGCCGAAGCCGAGTTCATCCTGCACGGCGATCAGGCAACGGCGATGAAGCAGCCGGAGCCAATGGCCAGGCGTTACGTCCTTCATTTCGACGAGTCACTTCGGGGGCTGTCGGTCGGCGCACCGGTCACTCTGCTCGGACTGGCAGGCGGCGAAGTGACCAGTGTCGGACTCGACATCGAACCGAAGAGCAAGCGCCTGCGCGGCCGCGTCGAGTTCGTCGTCTATCCCGAGCGCTTGATTGCACAAATGCACGACGCGCAGCCAGTCCGCGGCGAAATGCTGGCGCGCGTCAGTCCCAGACGCGAGGCCTTCTTCGAGCGGATGGTCGAAGACTTCGGCTTGCGTGCCCAGATTCAGAGCGGCAACCTGCTGACCGGGCAGCGTTACATCTCTTTTGATTTCCACCCCGACGCGCCGAAAGCGAAGGTGGACTGGAGCGCGGAAAAGGCGCTTGTGCCGACGATTCCGAGCACTCTGCCGAACTTCGAGGCGAAGATCGGCAGTATTCTCGCCAAACTCGACAAGCTGCCGTACGAGGCGCTCGGTGCCGATACCCGAAAAGTGCTGGCCACCTTCAACCAGACGCTGAAGGATACGGACACGGCGGTGAAGCGCCTGGACTCGGACATCACGCCGGATCTCAAGAAGACGCTTGACGAGATCCGTCGTGCCACCGCGTCCGCAGACCGGATGATCAAGAATACGGACAAGGGGCTTCTGGCACCGGATTCACCGGGCCAGCAGGAGTTGCGCGAAGCGATGCGTGAAGTCGCCCGTGCGGCACGTTCGCTGCGCGTGCTGACCGACTATCTCGATCGCCATCCCGAAGCCCTGCTTCGCGGCAAGAACTGAGACCGAGGAGAAAACCTGATGCGTTATCTGGCTGTCATCGCCTTCCTGCTGCTGGCCATCGCCAGCGGTTGCGCTTCGCCGACGTCACGCTTCTACACGCTGAGTGCCCCGAGCCCTACGGGCGGCAAGGCATCGGGTCCGTCGGTCGCCGTCGGTCCGGTGGCGCTGCCGACGGTGGTCGACCGTCCGCAAATCGTCGTGCAGACGGGCGCAAACGAGGTGCGCCTCGACGAATTCAACCGCTGGGCGTCGCCGCTCCCCGAAGACATTACGCGCGTGATCGCGGCAAACCTGGCGCAGGAGCTGGCGACGGAGCGCGTCTGGCCCTATGGACAGAGCACGCAAACCGCGACCGATTACCAGGTGCGTATCGATATCCAGAAGTTCGAATCGACGCTTGGCAATGGGGTGGTGATCGAGGCCTTATGGACCGTTCGCCGGGTCGCCGACGACACTTCCAGGAGCGGGCGATCGCTGGTACGTGAGGCAACTGTCGGCGGCGATTTCGATGCCCTGGTCGCCGCGCACAGCCGCGCGCTGGCGCGCGTCAGCGGTGAAATTGCGGTCGCGATTCGGGCGCCGTGAACGGATTCCTGCGGGCGCTGGGCGGCCACGCTGTGTGCTACGGCAGCGCCAAGATCAGCTGGCGGGCATTCGCCGTGCTGGTCGGCATGGCGCTGTTCGTGGCGTTCCCGGTGCGCGCGGAAACGGCCCCGCCGGCCGATCTGGCACATGCCATCGCCGTGGAGAATGCCCGCCTGTCAACCCAGATTGCTGAAACGAAGACGGCACTCGAGCAGGCGCGCAGCGATCTCGTGCAGCAGCGCAACAGTCAGCAGCAACTCGAGCAACGCATGCAGCGCATCGAGCGGCACGCGCAGGTGCATGCGCTGGGCCAGATTTTTTCGCAGACGGTTATCGAGCAACTGAGCTTGCTGCCCAGTGTCGAGGGTTTCGACGCCGCGCGGCACGCGCGCAAAGAGCTGCTGGAAGCGGCGAGCGATACCAGCCTTAAGGCGGAACATGCGCTGGACGAACTCGCGGACATGGAGACAGCCGTCGTGTTGCGTTTCGGGACGGCGCAGCCAGCCCTCCCTGATACCCTATGGCCGCAGTTCGCGGCCGTCGCGCGGCCGCTGCTCCGCCAGCAGCAAGTCCTGCTGGCCAGCCTCGACGAGCTGCAGCAGGAATTGGTGCAAGCCTTGCAGGCCAGTGATGCCGCCGCTCTCGCGCTGTTGCAGCGCACGCAGGCGGTGCGTGCGGAACTGACCCGGCTGTTATTCTGGGTGCCCGCACGGCCAAGCCAGCAGACCCTCAGCGAGCTCCCTCCGTCGTGGGCGTGGATGACTTCAGTCGCCAACTGGCGTGCGGCAGTTCTTACCCTCGGTGAGCAGCTGGCGTGGCGACCGTTCTGGCCGACGCTGGCCCTGCTGCTGGCGCTGGCGCTATTTCTCGCCCGCGAGCGCCTGCAAGCCAAGCTCGTCGCACTTGCTCCGGGGGCGGGGAATGCCGAGCGCTACTGGATTGGCTACACGGTTACTGCGCTGGCCATCACCATGGCGCTGGCCCTGCCCGGCCCGCTGCTGTTGTGGACGGCAGCGAAGCTGCTGGCGGCGGCCCCCGACGCGCAGCGCTTCGCGCTGGCGCTTGCCGCGGCTCTGGTCGTGAGTGCCAAGCTGCTACTGGCGCTGTCTGCCTTTGCCGGGCTGCTCGACCGCCGCGGCGTTGCTGGCGGCCACTTTGGCTGGGACGAGTCATTGCTGAGCTTTTGCGGGCAGGCGCTACGCCGCTTCACCCTGATGTTCGTACCGCTGTTATTCGTCGTCGCGCTGAACGGACTGGACCATGCGCCGTTTGCCAACCGGGAAAGCATTGGACGGATGGGCTTCACCCTGGCGATGCTCCTTTTCGCCCTTTTCCTGTTCCGCCTGCTGCGCCGCCGGAGCCCCCTGATTCAGCGCCTGTACGCACGCGCCCCGCGCAGTTGGGCGGTGCGGCTTTATGCCCTCTGGTTCGGCGCTGCGCTGGCTGTGCCACTGGCGATCGCCGGGCTCAGTGCCGCCGGTTACTCGGTCGCCGCGGCTTATTTCTTTGGCCATACCCTGATGTCGCTGTTCATGGTCCTTGGCGCGGTGGCGCTCTACGGTCTGATTGCGCTATGGGTGCAGGTCGAGCGCCGACGCCTGCGCCATCGCCAGGCACTGGAGGCCTTGCGACTGGCCCGGGAGGCCGCGGTGGAGGGCGACGAGGAAGGGAGCGAGGTGGCCGAGCCGCCGATAACCAGGCTCGACATCGCCGCGATCAGCGAGCAGACGCGATCCTTGCTCGACCTGTTCATCACGCTGTTGCTGCTTGGCGGCATCTGGTGGGTGTGGAAAGGGGGCCTGCCGGCGCTGTCGGTGATCATCGACCATCCCTTGTGGACTTACCATGCCACGGTAGACGGTCAGAGCACGACGCTGCCGCTGACCGTCGGCAACCTGTTCCTGGCGATCGTCGTTGCCGTGGTCACTGCGGTCGCCGTGCGTAATGTCGGCGCTCTGCTCGACATCGTCCTGCTGCAGCGCTTCGAGGTTCAGGCCGACGCCACCTACGCCATCAAGGTCATCACCCGCTATGCGCTCGCCGCCGTCGGCATGGTCAGCGCCTTCAGCATCCTCGGCATCGCCTGGGACGACGTGCACTGGCTGATCGCCGCCATGGGTGTTGGCCTGGGCTTCGGTCTGCAGGAGATTGTCGCCAATTTCGTGTCCGGGCTGATCGTCCTCGCCGAGCGTCCGATCCGCATCGGTGACATCGTTACCGTTGGCGATGTCACCGGCACCGTCGCACGCATTCGCGCGCGCGCCACCGCGGTGCTCGATTTCGATGGCAAGGAAGTGATCATCCCGAACAAGGCCTTCATCACGGGCAGCGTTGTCAACTGGACGCTCTCCAACCAGACCACCAGGCTGCTGCTCAAGGTCGGCGTCGCCTACGGGAGTGACATCGCGCTCGTCCAGCGGCTGCTGCTGGCGGTGGTGCAGGGCAACGCCGACGTGCTGCAGGAGCCGTCGCCGTCGGTGTATTTCATGGACTTTGGCGACAGCTCACTCGACTTCGAGGTCCGCGCCTTCGTTGGTTCCTTCGACAAGCGGCTGCGCGTAACGCACGAACTGAACTTCGCCATCGACGCCGTGCTCAGCGAGAACGGTATCGAGATTCCGTTCCCGCAGCGCGATCTGCACCTTCGTTCGGGGTCAGCGCTCGTCGGCGGGCAGGGAAGCGTCCCGGGTCCCGGCGATGGGGCCGCTGCACCACCGGCAGGGCCGCCATCGCCGGCACCGAGTGCGCTGCCACGATGGTCGTGATGCGCCTGCAGACCCCTTGCCTCAGATTAGTGGGCATCCTCGCACGCCTTTTACCGGCATCCCGGCGTCGTTTCACTGCTCGGCCTGGTCGCGCCCTGCGTGCACTGCTTGCCGCCACCGGGCTGGCCGTCGCTGGCATCTTTCTAACCTCCCTTTCGCATGCACAGGAGATGGAGCCGCGCTCCTACGCCAACGCACCCGTGGGCTTGAATTTCCTGATAGCTGGCTACGGCTATACGCGCGGCGGCCTGGCATTCGATGGCGCCTTGCCGGTGAGCAACCCGCAGCTGACGACTTCCAGTGCGCTCCTCGCCTACGCACGGGTGCTCGACTGGTGGGGAACGTCGGCGAAATTCAGCATCATTGTCCCGATCACCGACCTCGGTGGATCGGTGGACCTGGCGGGCGAAACCGTGACCCGCGACGTCTCCGGGGCGGCCGATCCAGTGTTCAAGCTGGCGGTCAACCTCTACGGTGCGCCGGCCCTTTCGCTGCCGGAGTTCGCGGCCTACCAGCAGGACCTGATCGTCGGCGCGAGCCTGCGCGTGACCGCTCCGCTGGGTCAGTACGACGACAGTAGAGTGGTCAATCTCGGCACCAACCGCTGGTCCTTCAAGCCCGAGCTCGGTGTTTCCAAGGCGCTCGGACGGTGGACGCTGGAGGGCACTGCGGCGGCGACACTGTTCACCGACAACAAGGATTTCTTTCATGGCCAGACCCGCTCGCAGGATCCCCTCTACTCGCTCGAAGGGCATGCCATCTACAGCTTCAGTGGTGGTGTCTGGGGTTCGCTCGACAGCACCTACTTTGCCGGCGGCCGTACGACGCTTGACGGCACTCAGGGCAGCGACCTGCAGCAGAACTGGCGCTTCGGCGCCACTCTCGCGTTTCCCGTCGACCGGAAAAACTCGATCAAACTCTACGGCAGCAGCGGCGTTTCGGCGCGCACCGGCAACAACTTCGATCTGCTCGGGGTCGCCTGGCAGTATCGCTGGGGCGCTGGCCTGTGACGTGCGGGGGCGCGCACATCGCCGGTGTGACCGCTGTGCGGCCCGCTAGCAGCGGCGTCGGAGACGCCCGGTCGATGGCAGCCAGCGACGACGAAACCGGGCGGCCGCTGAATCGGCGCGCCGAGATCAACTGCCAGGGCGGATCGGCACTCAGCGTGTCGTGCAAGTCGGCAGGAACGAGCAAGGAACTATGACCAAGATTGAAGAGCTCCGTCTCAGTGGACAGCTTCCCAGCCCGAAAGGGGTGGCCTTGGCGGTCATGGACATCTGCAGGCGCGACGATGCGACGCTGGATGCCGTGGCCAAGATCGTGCAGAGCGATCCGGCCCTGTCGAGTCGCCTGCTGCGCCTGGCCAATGCCGCAGCCGCCGGCGGTCGGCCGGTGGCCTCGATCAGGGAGGCGGTGTTGCAGTTGGGCATGTCCACTGTGCGCCAACTGGCGATGGGTTTTTCCCTGGTCGATCAATATCTGCATGGCAGTTGCCCAGCTTTCGACTATCCCGGCTTCTGGTCGCATTCATTGTTCATGGCCGTCGCCAGCCAGGAGTTGGGCCGACAGGTGCGTACCGCGCCACTTGAGGAATTGTTCGCCTGCGGTCTGATGGCGCAGATTGGTCGCCTGGCTCTGGCCACCGCCTACCCCGGCGATTACGGTGCCGTTCTCGCCGAGCCGAGCGAAGGCCTGGCACTTCTGGAACGTGAACGCGAGCACCTGGGCGTCGATCACACCGAATTCACCGCCGGCATAATGGCCGATTGCGGCATGCCCAAGGCACTCGCCGAGCCGGTCCGCTACCACGAGTTTCCGCAGAGCTCGGGCTTTGCCGAGGGCTCGCGGCCTTACCAACTGGTTCATCTGCTCTTCCACGCACGGCGAATGGCAGATCTCGGCAGCTCGCCGGTCGCCGAGCGCCAGCGCAGCATCCCGGAACTCATGCTCCTGGGCGGCAAGATCGGTCTCGATGCGACAGCCTTGGGCGACGTCTTCGACCGGGTGGTCACGCAGTGGCATGCCTGGGCCGAGCTTCTCAAGGTGCCGGCGGGCCAATTGCCGTCGTTCAGCGCCATGAGCAGCGCTCCGGTTCCCCGGCCGGAGGAGGAGTCCGCCGAGACGCGTACCGGCAAGGTGGTTCTACTGGTTGATGACGACCACGGGGCACGCCTGGTGACACAGGGTTTGCTGGGCGACATGCTCGGGTGTATCCTGCACACCGCCAATAATGGCCAGCAGGCGCTGGCTTTGGCGCTGGAGGTCATGCCGCAGATCGTCATCACCGATTGGCGCATGCCGGTGATGGATGGGCTCGAGTTCTGCCGTGCGCTGCGCGCGACCGACTGGGGCCAGTCGATGTATGTCGTGATGCTGACCGGCGAGGACGACGACGAGAACATCATCGAGGCCTTCGAGGCGGGGGTCGATGATTACCTGACCAAGCCCGTGCATGCCCGGGCCCTGAGCGCGCGCATGCGGGCGGCCCTGCACTACGTGAAACTGCTCGAGGCCTGGGAGAACGATAGAGCGCAACTCAAGCAGTTCGCCGCCGAGCTGGCGATCAGCAACCGTCGCCTCGAACACAGCGCAATGACCGACATGCTCACCGAGTTGCCGAACAGGCGCGCGGGCATGGAGGCGCTCGCCCGCTTCTGGAGCTCGTCCCGGCGCACCGGTCGCGCGGTGGCCGCGCTGATGATCGACGTCGACCATTTCAAGTCGATCAACGACCGCTATGGTCACGCCGTCGGTGATCGCGTCTTGCAGGAAGTGGCCAAGGCCATCCAGACAGCAGCCCGCAAGGACGACAGCGTGAGTCGGATCGGCGGCGAAGAGTTCCTGCTGGTCTGCCACGACGCCGACGCCAGGACTGCACTACTGGCCGCCGAGCGCCTGCGCCGGATGATAAAGGCGCTCGCCATCAACGTCGCCGGGGTGGACATCCAGACCACGGTCAGTATCGGAGTGGCGAGCATCGAAGCCAGCATGCAAAAGGAAGATGAGATGCTCAGTGCTGCCGACAAGGCTCTCTACGTCGCCAAGAACGCTGGCCGGGACCGGGTGGCGCTCTTCGCCAACGGCAAGGCCATTTGCCGCTGACAGACAGGGGTTTCGGCTATACCCGCCGCCGCCCACTCACAAAAACGATTTGCCCTGATCAAGAACCGTGTCGCAGATCTGCTTGGTGACCTGTTTCTTCAGGCCGCCGCCGCTGAGGTCGAGCGCGCTGCCGTCGCTGCTGTTCAGAATACCTTTCTTGCCGCTCTTGTAATCACTGTCCGATGAGGATGAGCCGCCGGGGAGCTTGCTGGTCAGGGAGTTCTTGACCTCGGCCGCTTTGTCGCCACTGAGATAATTGTTCTTGATGCAGAACTCCAGCAGGCCGGCGATGTTGCCGGCGCTGCCCGAGGTGACGGACTGCACCGACAGTGCTCCACCCAGATCACCGAGGCCGCCGAGGCTGCCGGATGCACCGGATGCTGCACTCCCCCCCTGTTTGATCAGGTCGCCAAGCTGCGCCTGCGTTGCCGAGAAAGGCAGGAAAGCGGCGATCAGGATCGCGGTGGCGGTGCGGTAAGCGTTGTGTACATTCATGATCGGACTCCGTTATGTGTTTGTGGAAAACTGCGTCACGGTAAAGGGCGTATTGCTGCGGCGCTGCCAATCCTTCCCGGCCGCTGCTCCTGATGAGCCTGGCCTAGTTCACAGGGCTGGGGTCGCCGTGGCGCCCGGCCAGGAAGGCCTGCGCTTCCTCGCGGCGCTCGAAGACGTGCGGCGCGATGCTGCGCGCCGCGAAGGCCTCGCCGAGTTTGGCGCGTAGAAAGGCGCTGGTGGCGTAGCGCGTGATTTGACTGAAATACCTGTCCAGGAAGTAGCGGTCCATTTCGGCGTAGGCGTCGTACATGTCCTGGTTGATGCGAAAGCGATCGTAGTTGATGATCACGCCGACCCGCTGGCCGGCTGCCCGGCAGCGCAGCTCGCAAATATCCCAGATCGCCTTCACGTCCTCCTCGACGCGCACATGCATACCCTCGAAATTGAGGAACAGGATGTTGCGCTCCGGATCGTAAATGACCCGTTCCGGCAGGGAGAGATTGAGCAGTTCGACCTCCAGCCCCATCGGATTGGCATTGAAAATGCGCGCATCCATGACCCCGTATTCGCCGATGATCGGTTCGAAGTCCATGTTCGGCAGAATATCCCGATCGACGTCGATGCCGGGCGCCACCTCGATCAGCGCCAGGCCGCCCCGCACCCGCCGGAAGACGCAGCGTTCGGTGACGTAGTAGACCGGCTTGCCACGATCGTAGGCGTACTGGCCATTGAAGGTGATCTGTTCGACCTGCTGGAGGAACTTTCGCTGCTCACCCTCCTGAACGATGCGCAGTTTGCCGTCCTTGACCTCGACTTCGAGACCCTTGCCGGTGAAGGTGCCGACGAAGACCACCAGGCGGGCGTTCTGGCTGATGTTGATGAAGCCGCCGGCGCCGGTCAGGCGGCCGCCAAAGCGGCTGACGTTGACGTTGCCAGCGGCGTCGCACTCGGCCATGCCGAGACAGGCCATATCGAGGCCGCCACCGTCGTAGAAATCGAACTGCTGGTTCTCGTCGATCACCGCATCCATGTTGACACCGGTCCCGAAGTTTCCCCCGCTCGAGGGGATGCCACCGATCAGGCCCGATTCCACGGTCAGCGTCAGCAGGTGCGAGATGCGCTCCTCGTTGGCGACCGCCGCCACTCCTTCGGGCATGCCGACGCCCAGGTTGATAATTCCGTTCGGCGGCAGTTCGAAGGCCGCACGACGGGCGATGATTTTGCGCTCGGTGAGTGGGGTCGACACCACGCTGGCCGCGGGAACGCGAAATTCGCCAGCATAGGCGGCATTGTACTGCGTCGCCAGCGTCTGCATGTGCTGGGCCGGTTCGGCGATGACCACGCAGTCCACCAGAATCCCCGGAATCTTGACCTGCCGCGGCGGCAGCCCGCTGCGTTCGGCGATTCGCTCGACCTGGGCGATCACGATGCCGTTACTGTTCTTGGCGGCCATGGCCATGGCCAGGTTGTTGAGCGTCAGTGCTTCACGTTCCATGGTGATATTGCCGAAGGTATCGGCGGTGGTGCCGCGTATGAAAGCAACATTGACTTCGCCGACTTTGTAGAACAGCCATTCTTCCTCATCGACTTCGACCAGGCTGACGATGTCCCTGGTGGTCGCGGCATTGATGCGGCTGCCGCCGTAGCGCGGGTCGACGAAGGTGTGCAGTCCGACTTTCGAAAAGGACCCCGGCTTGCCGGCGGCGAGGTCGCGGAACAACTGACAGATGATGCCTTGCGGCAGGTTGTAGGCCTGGATGCGGTTGTCGAGTGCCAGCTGCGCGACTTTCGGCATGCGCCCCCAATGGCCGGCCACCACCCGGCGCAGCAAGCCTTCGTGGCCGAGGTGATTGAGCCCCAGGGTCTTGCCGTCGCCCTGGCCGGCGGCGGCGAACAAGGTCAGGTTGTTTGGCGAGCCGGTAGCGACGAAGCGTCGTTCCAGCGCCGATAGCAAGGCCTCGGCGAAGCCGGTCTGCACGAAGCCGGTGCTGGCCAGGGTATCGCCATCGCGGATCAGGGCGATGGCTTCGTCGGCCGTAACGATCTTGCTGCGCATGCTGCTTTCCTCCCACGGATGTATTTGTTTTCGCGCCAGGGGAGCGACCGAGCGCTGAACGACAGCATCATCGCGGCACTCCGCACGGGGCTTCCAGCGCTCCTCATGCGAGCAAGCTTACCCGCTTGACGGATCGAGTTTACATCTTATTGGCGGAATGTTCCGATGCCTGTCGGCCAGGCAGCCCCCCGCGGGCGGCCGCGCGAAGCGCCTTGGCCCCGGAAGGCGCTTACGTCAGCTTGAGCGCTTTTCGCGTACCGCTGCCGACGATGCCATCGGCAATCAACCCTTCCCGCTCCTGAAACATCGTCAGTGCGCGATCGGTCACCGCACCAAAAATGCCATCCGGATTCATTGCAAAACCGAGCGCGACGAGTCTTTCCTGGACCGCGAGAACGTCCGGGCCGCTAATGAACGGACGCTCCAGGAACAACAGGCGAGCTTGACCCGCTTCCGCCTCGGGCCTGGTCAACGCGATCAGCGCCGCCTGGATTATCGGAAACTTCATGTCCCAGGCCAAAGCGTCTCTAATGTTGAGTCCGTCATCAATATGGACCGGATCTTGCGTGCCGAAGTCGCCACCCCAGCGCAGTTCCTTCTCGTCGCGGATGGCCTGGATGAACTTCCTTACCTGCGCCGGTAGCTTGGCATGGTTGCTTTTCTTGAGCGCGCTGCTGTTGAACAGTTGTCCGTCGTGGATCACGTTCATGTCAATTGCGTGTCCGGTCAGGTGATTCGAACGCGTGGCGGGGGGCACAATGGTGTTGCCCACGGCCACGCCTTGTTGTCGCGCCGAACTGGTTACGTGTACCTGCAGTAGTTGCTCAGCGGCGAAGTCATTGACTTTCTGAAGGAAAGGGATGAACTCGCCGTCTACTAGCGCGGGTTTCCCGACAAACTGTGAACCGGAAAATACTCTCAGTTCTGTCTTCATCTGTTTCTGCCTCCGTTCAGTTTGCTAGCCAAGAAATCGTGTCAGGGTGAAAATGTGCATGCCCCCCACGGTTGAAAAATCGGTCGCCCCTTGGTTGGAGAAAGCGGTGCAACCGGACAGCAATGCCATATACAATCCGGCGGCCGGCATGGGGAAGGCGCAAATAATATGTGTGAGCGCCATGGCTATTCTCCATGTGGTCTGCTTGCATAAGCAAGGATTCCGTATTATCGCGACGTATGGCGGAAGTAGAGTCAGCAGCACGGGTTATAATGGCTGTCCCATGGTTTCGCGTTTTCTTCGTCGCCCTCTTGCCACCTGTCGTGCCGACGCAACTGTTCGTGAGCTGGATTTTCGCGATCTGGTACAGCCTCTATGTACATTAATAATTGAGAAAAACAGCTGTTTGATTGTGCATTCCGAGGAGATAGGCGCTGCGCCGATAAGCACTCCTGTTTCTTGGTCACATCCTTTAGCAATGGCAATGGCAATAGCAATGGCAATGGCGCGCGCCGATCGTCAGAAACACTGGCGTACATCGGGCAGTGGCTTGTTTTCTGGAATCAAGAATAGACTAGCAAACTGCACAAATAAAGAACAATGTTTGCTGTCGCGTATTGTTCGGCGAATGAGCTGCCGATAGAAGAAAATGTGTTGCGCGCCGGCAGTTCTGGCGGTCCGCGTGTTCCAGTCGGCCGATGGTCAGCAAAAGCAATCGCCCGCCCGCTCTAGCACCGGGCGCGATGGCGACGGCGACGAGTGCTCCGGAATTGACGCCGCTCGATCGACGTTCTTATACTCCGGAAAGGCGTTGTCGCTTTTGTCATCAGCCATCGACTCGCATTAACCCGCACACCCCCCGCCGCAGCGCACGCATCCCTATAGTGACCGGTGAATGGCATGCAGACTTTACCCCCGCTGCACGAACTGCGCCTCGTCTTCACGGCGGACGGTGACGAGCGGCGGTTCGCGCCGTTCCTCGGCGACGCCGATTACGAAAATCTGTGCTGGTATATTGACGACTACATGGACCTGCCCAACGGCGGCGCCGGCGTGCGCGCCGCGGCGGTCGAGGCGGACCTGGCCGAATGGGGGCGCCGCTTGCACGAGGCGATCTTTTCGGCGCCTGAAACCGATGCCGCGCTGCAGCGGCTGCTGGCGGCGCCCGAGCAGCTTTCCGTTGCCGTAAGCCGCTACCGGCACGCCCTCCAGCGCTTTCAGGCGGCAGACGATCGAGCAGCGATGATGCAGACTTACAAGCTCCTGGGTGTGGTCGAACAGATGAAGGCCGGCTGGCCGAGGCTTCCCCTTGGTATGAAAAATCCTGGCAACTGGCGGTGGACTTGAATCACCAGTGCTGGCTTGGAGCAGCCGCCCTGAATCTCGGCGTCGTCTGTCAGCGGGAAGGCGAAGCCGCCCGCGAACAGGGCGACGAGGCAGCCGTGCAAATCAAATTCGAAGCCGCGCTCGCTTTCGTGGAGGCGAGCCTGCGGATCTGGCAAGCGCTGGGCGACAAGCCCGGCGAAGCCACTTCCCTCAGCCAGCTCGCAATCATCGACCTGTGCGTCGGCGACCTTCCCGCTGCCGAGTGGTCATAGAAGCGCGATGCCAAGCTCGCCGAACTCAAGCGCCTCGCCAGCGGCTGAGGCAGCGTTCCCCGCTAAACGTCCGACCCCGGTGACCGGCCTGGGAAAACGTCGCCAGCGCTATACTTCCCCAGTCCAACCCTCAGGCTCGCGTGCTGTGCAGACGCGACCTTCACAACAAGGATTCCGCCAATGCGATCGGGTGAACGAAACATCTGGGTGTGGGCCGAGGCGCTGGAGCTGTTGCAGGCTTCGGAGCGCTGGCAGCGGCGGATCTTTGCCGTCGAGGCGGCGCATGCGCCGCCGTGCTGGCAACCCGCCGTCGATCTCTTCCAGGACGGCGCCGAATTGACGCTGCTGGTCGCCTTGCCGGGCGTCGATCCGCGGCGCGTCGAAGTCGTTCTCGACGCCGCCGACGTCCTCGTCCGTGGCGAGCGGGCGATGCCTTCGGCGGGTCATCGCGCGGCGATCCACCGCCTCGAGATTCCCTACGGGCGCTTCGAGCGGCGCATTGCGCTGCCGGCGGGCGACTTCGGCCTGCAGCAGCAATTCTTCGACAACGGCTGCCTGGTGCTGCTGCTGCGGCAGCTCGGCTGAGGGAGCAGGCCATGCCCACCAATACCGACAAGACAGCAGGCCAGGCGCCAGCCGATGCGGCCGCCGCCAATCGCGCCCTTCCGGTCGTCCCAGCCGACGCGCTGGCGATCGTGCCGATCGACAACGCGGTGCTCTTCCCGCGCATGATCCTGCCGCTGACCATTGCTCGCCAGCCGGCGATTCTGGCGGCGCAGCAGGCGGTGAAGAGCGGCAGCGCGGTCGGCATCGTCCTGCAGCCGAACGCCGGGATCGACGAGCCAGGGCCCGACGACCTGTTCCAGATCGGCACGGTGGCGAGCATCCTGCGCTACGTGACGCTGCCCGACAGCTCGCACGTCATCGTCTGCCAGGGGGAGCAGCGCTTTCGCGTCGCCGAGTACCTGCCGGGCTACCCCTTCCCGGTGGCGCGCGTCGTTCGCCTCGAAGAGCCCGACGACGCCGACAGCGAGATCGAGGCGCGCGTCATCCGCCTCCGGGAGCGCGCCGCCGAAGTCCTGAACTACCAGCCGCAGGTCTCGCCCGAGCTGTTGGCGGCGCTGCACAACATCAACCCGGCGGGCGCGCTCGCCGACCTGGTGGCCAGCGTCAGCGAGTTCAAGCCGATCGATCGGCAGCGCGTCCTCGAAGCGCTCAGCCTGGCGCAGCGCCTCGATATCGTCCTTGATTGCCTGCTGCAGCGGCTGGAAGTGCTGCGCCTGTCGCGCGAGATCGACGAGCGGGCGAAGGCGAAGATCGACCAACATCAGCGCGAGTACCTGCTGCGCGAACGCTTGCGCTCGATCCAGAACGAACTCGGCGAGGGCGACGCGGCCAACGTGCAGGAGATCGAGTCGCTGCGCCAGGCGATCGCCGACGCGCAAATGCCCGAGGAAGTCGCGACGCAGGCGCGCAAGGAGTTGCAGCGCCTGCAGCACATGGCCGACGGCTCGGCCGAATATTCGCTGCTGCGCACCTACCTCGACTGGCTGCTCGAACTGCCGTGGCGCGAACCCGATCCCGACCGCATCGAGGTCGCCGCGGCGCGCCAGATCCTCGACGACGACCACTTCGGCCTCGAACACGTCAAGAAGCGGATCGTCGAGTTTCTCGCGGTGCGCAAGCTCAAGCCCGACGGGCACGCGCCGATCCTGTGCTTCGTCGGCCCACCCGGCGTCGGCAAGACCTCGCTGGGGCAGTCGATCGCGCGCGCTCTCGGTCGCAAGTTCGTGCGCGCGTCGCTCGGCGGCGTGCACGACGAGGCCGAGATCCGCGGCCATCGCCGCACCTACATCGGCGCACTGCCCGGCAACGTCATCCAGGCGATTCGCAAGGCGGGCTCGCGCGGCTGCGTGATGATGCTCGACGAGATCGACAAGCTCGGCCGCGGCGTCCAGGGCGACCCGTCGGCGGCGCTGCTCGAAGTCCTCGATCCCGAGCAGAACAACAGCTTTCGCGACAACTACCTGGCGCTGCCCTTCGACCTCTCGCGGATGCTGTTCATCACCACCGCCAACGTCGTCGACGCCATCCCCGGGCCGTTGCGCGACCGCATGGAGGTCATCGAGCTCCCCGGCTACACGCAGGAGGAGAAGCTCGAGATCGCGCGCCGCTACCTGCTGGCGCGGCAGATCGAGCAGAACGGCCTGCAGCCGGGCCAGATCGACTTCGACGACGCGGCGCTGCAGGCGATCATCCGCGATTACACGCGCGAAGCAGGCGTGCGTTCGCTCGAAAGGCAGATCGGCGCCGTCTGCCGGCGCGCGGCGGTGAGCATCGCCGAAGGGACGATGCTTACGATGCACGTAGACGAGGGCGCGCTGGCGGCGATTCTCGGGCCGAGTCGCTACGACAACGAAGTCGCGCTGCGCACCGGCCTGGCCGGCGTCGCTACCGGCCTGGCGTGGACGCCGGCGGGCGGCGACATCCTGTTCATTGAAGCCAGCCGCACCGCCGGCGACGGCCGGCTGATCCTTACCGGCCAGCTCGGCGAAGTGATGAAGGAGTCGGCGCAGGCGGCGCTGACGCTGGTCAAGACGCGCGCCGCCAGCCTCGGGATAGACGCCGGCCGCTTCGCGACGACCGACGTGCATGTGCATGTGCCGGCCGGCGCGATCCCCAAGGACGGCCCGAGCGCCGGCGTCGCGATGTTCATCGCCCTGGCGTCGCTGTTCGCCGACGTGGCGGTGCGCCAGGACACGGCGATGACCGGCGAGATCAGCCTGCGCGGCCTGGTGCTGCCGGTCGGCGGCATCAAGGACAAGGTGCTCGCGGCGATGCGCGCCGGCATCACGCGCGTCCTCTTGCCGGCGCGCAACCGGCGTGACCTCGAGGAAGTGCCGGCGGCCGCCAAGGAGCGGCTGCAGTTCGTTTTTCTCGACAACGTCGACGACGCGGTGCGCCAGGCGATGCCCGCAAGCGCAGCCGAGTGATCACCGGTCGGGCGGCGCTGCCAATCGCTCACTTCGGCACGAATCAGCACGAATCGGCACGAAGGCAAATGCGATCAGCTCGGTCTGCTCCTTGTGGAGAACGTCCCGATCTGGGCGGTAACCGGTGTCGATCCATACGTCGCCTACCTTGGGAGCCGCCACTTCAGCGCCTCCAGACTACTCGGCTGCCAGCGCCCAGCGTGCGAGAGCGAAAGCAATACCAGCCAGGTACAGCGTGCCAAAAATGACTTTGTTGTGCCGGGCGAGCCACTGTGGCAGGTAGATGTCGAAGTTGTCGCGTCGGTCCTCGGTGTAACGCGCGGCGACGGCCGTCAACGGACAGCGGAAGCCATTCACCGCCAGGACGAGCACCTCGACAGCGACAACCGCCGCGCTCCAGGCGGCAACTGCGTGCCTCCCATAGAAGGACGCCAGCGGAATAGCAACGATCAAGCCGGCAAAAAGCGCCCAGACGAACGTATGCGCGAGCTTGACGACGAGCAGGGCAGTCGCCGCCTTCACTCCGCGCAGCCGATCCCTTGATGCCGGCAGCGCTGCTCAAGGAAGGTGAAAAAGCACACGTAGACGTCCCCCCAGCCGATCGAATTGGCGTGCAATCGACGCCCGCCAATGAGGAAGCAAGCGTAGGTTGGGCTGACGCAGGAAGCCCAACATCCACCCGACACCGCCAAAAACTGGCGCTTGATGTGCGCGACCGCTGCCCGCTGTCGAAATCGAACGACCGTGCACGGTCGGCTGCCTGCCAACGTTCAACCGTCGAGTGCGATACACGGCAACGGCGGAGCGTTCGGCGGCCGTTGGCGCAGCGGAACCTGAACGACTGTTGCGGCCGACGTCCAGGCCGTCACCGCGGGGTCATCCGACCGGTCTTTGGCGACAGCCGCGGTTCGAAAACGTCGAAGGTGGTTCACCGCCACATCCGTTTGATCATCTGTTCTGAACGTTGTCGGCAACTTCAATCAACCGTGCTCCGTCCCCGGTTATCGCTAGATTGTCGTGCGCCTATGACAAAAGGAGTCTGTCCTGAGCGACGGGATGCCCTGCAGGAACGGACCGCTGACGGCCAAGAGGAGTCATAGCCTCACCGAAAGATCAGCTGGCTCGAACGGCGGCTTACTGATCAGAAAGCTGCCGCTCGTCTCTACCGACTTGTAGCCCACAAGATTTTCCGTCTATGATGATGACGTGCCGAAGGAGGCAAGGCAGCGTTGAATCACGCGCAGCCTGACAACTTCTTAGGCTGGCCGTCGGCAATAAACCGGTCCAACCGCCACGTCAGCAGAAGTAGCATAGAAGGAGGGAAAATGAAGCTTATCTCGATAGTCCATTTTAGATTACCGACACTCTTCGCCGTTCTGGTGCTGGGCGCCGGTTCAGCCTTGGCCGCCGCCGCGGCGACAGCAACCGCCGGCACGCCCGCCAGCGCCAAGCCCAATATCCTGGTCATCTGGGGCGACGACATTGGCTACTGGAACGTCAGCGCCTACAACCAGGGCATGATGGGCTACAAGACGCCGAACATCGACCGTATCGCCAAGGAAGGCGCGCTGTTCACCGACTGGTACGGCCAGCAAAGTTGTACTGCCGGACGTGCCGCCTTCATTACCGGGCAGTCGCCGTTCCGCACCGGCCTCTTGAAGGTCGGTCTACCGGGCGCCAAGGAAGGGCTGCAGGCTCGCGACGTGACCATCGCCGAGCTACTCAAGGCGCAGGGCTACATGACAGGGCAGTTCGGAAAGAATCACTTGGGTGACCTCGACGAACACCTGCCCACCGCGCATGGCTTCCAGGAATTCAAAGGCTCGCTCTACCACTTGAACGCCGAAGATGAGCCCGAACACGAGGACTATTTCAAGAGCCCCGAGCTGCGCGAGCGTTTCGGCACGCGCGGCGTCATCCACACTTGGGCAAACGCCGACGGCACACAGCGCATCGAAAGCACAGGCGCGCTCAACAAGAGGCGCATGGAGACCATCGACGACGAAGTCACCAAGGAGACGATCCGCTTCATGGCCGACGCGAAGAAGGCCGACAAACCCTTCTTCGTCTGGTGGAATTCGACCCGCATGCATATCTGGACACGGCTGAAGGAGTCGTCCCGCGGTAAGTCCGGCCTGGGAATATACCCCGACGGGATGCTCGAGCACGACGCACACGTCGGGGAGCTTCTGAATGCGCTGAAGGAACTCGGACTCGAAGAGAACACCATCGTGATGTACTCGACCGACAACGGCGCCGAGAAATTCACCTGGCCGGACGGCGGCACGTCACCGTTCCGCGGCGAGAAGAACACAAACTGGGAAGGCGGCTACCGCGTGCCGACGGCCATTCGCTGGCCCGGCGTGATCACGCCCGGCACCGTGATCAATGACATCTTTGCGCACGAGGACATGCTTCCCACGCTGCTGGCCGCTGCCGGGGTGCCCGACGTGAACGAAGAATTGAAGAAGGGCATGAAGGTCGGCGACAAGACGTTCAAGGTGCACATCGATGGCTACAACGTGACCGACGCTCTGGCCGGCAAGACGCCGAGCCCGCGCCACGAGTTCTTCTACTTCAACGACGACGGCCAACTGGTCGGCCTGCGCTACGACCAATGGAAGATTGTTTTCGCCGAACAGAAGGCGCACGGCGCATCGGTCTGGCGCCAGCCGTTCACGACGCTGCGCGCGCCCAAGATATTTAATATCCGAAGCGATCCGTTCGAGATCGGCGACGTGGAGGCCATGGACTGGAACCGCTGGTGGGTCGAACACATCTTCCTCCTCGTGCCTGCCCAGCAGTACGTGGGGAAATTCCTCGGCACATTCAGGGAGTTTCCACCTAGCCAGAAGGGCGGCACCTTCGCGCTGGATGCTGCCCTGGAGGCCTTGCAGACACCTGGCAAGAGCGACTGATTCGGCATCCGGCGTTCCGCAATGGCATGCTGCCGCGTGTTTTGGAACGGTGTTTGGTGGCAGCGAGCTCAGTGGGAGTTGTCCGCGTGACAACATGAAGTGGCCTGAGATGTATCGGTGGTGCATGAGTGGCGCTTGGTCTGGGGGAGAAGAATGAACATCGAACTAAACGGGCCAGCGTGATCTGAAAACCGAAATCACTCTGGCCCGTTTGATAAAGGGCCGCGCCGGGGCAGCGCCGTCCAGCTGCTAGCGAAGTCAAATACACAAGTTAAACAGGGTTGCTATCTGTTTTGACTCAGGGGACCACTTTAGTGTGACGCTGCCCGCCGAACCACCGGCCAGAGGCGGCGGCATGGGCCCAGGCGGGTGGGGGGATGGGGCCTTGTGGTGGTCGAGGTCTCTGATCTGGGCACTACCGACCACCTACCAACTGCCGTCGCCCGCCGGCAAAGCGGTCGTCGGGAAAGCTTGTTCGCCAACGCACGCGATCGATCCGACAGCGGGGCCGGTGACCCTGAGCGCCACGATGTTGGTCAACGTGTCCGTTAGTCTCAACCGTCAGTTGCTCGCGATCGGTTGCGTAGGCTCAGGGTTTGCGGAAAGCAGATATCGCTGCCGACACCTTGGTGATCGGGTTCGCTGAGACGCGAATAGCTCCTTCGGCCGAATTGCCGCCCGACAACAGATTCCTGCGGCCGGCAGCTTTATGATCAGTAAGCCGCCATCGGCTAGATCCTTTCATCAGGCGGCTCAGGGTCGTTACTAGACGCATCGTTGCGAACGTCATCGGGTCGGTCGTGAGCGCAAGGCTTGTGCAGGCCCTCCGGCCAGATCCAGAGGATTGGCGCAGTACAGCCGGTCGCTGAGGATTGCCGCGGGCCTCTGGCTGAAGCGGCTGCGATTACCGGCCGTGCCTGGCCGGACAGATCTTCCGCGCTCCCACCCGGTGGGGTGTTTTCAAGCTTGCACGTTCGACTCGCTGCTTCGACCTGCCCGCTTGCCGCCAGCGTTCCGCTGATGACGAATGACCGCTTCGATCTCGCGGATCAGCAACTGCATCGTCGCTTCCCAGCCGGCGTTGTCGATCGTCGTCGCCTGGAAGCGCAGGAGCGCGTGCAGCTCTTCCGGAAGTTCCGGGGCCTCCGGCAGGCGGGCGCCCTCGACGAGTAGCGGAAATATGGCTTTGCCCTGCCGGATCATGTCTGCAATCTCCTTGCAGACGACATCCTTGGCTGCGTGCAGGCGGGGCGTGTGGCCGTCGCTGCCCGCCAGCATCCAGGAGCGGCCGATGACCACGACGCCGGCCTTGGACGCCTGTAGGGCCTCGTCGATCGAGTTATCCCAGGCATGACCGGGCGCGATATCGCTGATGTCGAGGAAAACCCGACGGCCGCCGAAATGTTCGGAAAGATCGTTGTCTATGCGCCCGGCGGCCGCTGGCGCATCGCTGCGGCGATAGGAAATGAAGATATCCGGCGTTTCGGCGAGGGTGCCGCGCAGGAGATTGCTCAACTGACCGGTGCCGCTCACCCAGGGCTCGCTGAGTTGGAGAAACTGCGCGCGGCTCACGCCCGGTACCGAGTGAGCTTCCCAGGTCTTGAGGATCTCCTGAAAGACGAAGTCCGAGTTGCCGGTCAGGCCGCCCATGAAAGGCAGGGGAAAGACGGGTTTTCCGAGATCGATGATGCGCCGCGCGATGTCCAGTGCGCCGCGCCCGCCGCCGACCATCACTGCCGCGTCGCAGCGGGCGATCGCTGCGCGTTTCCAGGCTTCGACGTCATCCACGGCAACGATACATTCCTTGTCAGCCGCGTAGCCCGGCAAGGGCAGGCCGCCGCGCTCGAAGAGCCGGTTCCAGCCCAGGGAAATCTGCCAGAAAGCGCCCTGTGGTGCTTCCTCGCGCTGCTTGAGCGTGGCACAGAAGCTGTCTGCGACCCAGTAGTCGACTCCGGTCGAATTGCCGGCGATGAGGCCGAAGCCAGCATCGGCCAGCGTCATGCCAATCATGCGCGCGACGCGGCGCTTGGCGGCGTTGGTCCATCCGGTGCCGATGACCAGAACGAATTTCCTGCGATGATCAGTCATTGCCTGCGCCTCGTCCGGCACGCCGGGGTGGTTTCGTTGGCCTTCGTTGT
This sequence comes from Candidatus Accumulibacter meliphilus, assembly GCF_036625345.1. Taxonomy (NCBI): domain Bacteria; kingdom Pseudomonadati; phylum Pseudomonadota; class Betaproteobacteria; genus Candidatus Accumulibacter; species Candidatus Accumulibacter meliphilus. The sequence goes on from NZ_JAZKTZ010000004.1 coordinate 428,474, forward strand.
CCACCCTCAAATGGACCAGGTTTCCTCCGCAGCCTGCTCGGTGAGGTAGCTGAAGGCTGCGGCGGTACTCAGAAATACCTGCCCGCCGAGTCGCTGTTTGAGCAACTCGCTGCGCTGCAGGCGGTCCATGACTGGCCCCTTGACTTCGCTCAGATGCAGCTTGATGGACTGTCCGAGCAGGCTGCGATTGATTTCGTTGAGGACGTAGAGGCCGGTGGTGTCAATGCTGCTCACCGCCGACATCACCAGCAGCACGTCGCGCGTCGCTTGCCCGTTTGCCGTCCGCTCCTTGAGCAGTTGTTCGAGGTGGTCGACGATGGCATCGACATTGCCGAAGAAGAGGTCGGCGTCGATGCGCAGCATCAGCACTTCGGGCAGGGTTTCGACCTGATGTCGTTTGACGTTGCGGAAGTGCTCGCTGCCGGGAATGCGGCCGATGACCGCGATGTGCGGCCGGCTGGCGCGCCAGATGACCGTCGCCAGCGACAGGACGACGCCGAGAATCACCCCTTGTTCGACGCCTAGAACCACGACGCCGGCGGTGGTCGCCAGCAGCGCGGCGGCGTCGCTGCGGTCATGGCGCCAGGCGTCCCGCAAGGTGGCGAAATCAATCATCCCGAGGACGGCGAGAATGATCGTCGCCGCCAGCGCCGGCAGTGGCAACCAGGATATCCAGGTGGTCGGCACGAGCAGCGCCAGGACGATCAGGCCGGCCGAGATGACGCTGGCCAGCGGCGTGTTGGCGCCGGCGGCGTAATTCACTGCCGAGCGTGAAATGCTGCCGGTGACCGCGAAGCCGCCCGACACCGCGCTGGCCAGGTTGGCGGCGCCGAGTCCGAGCAACTCGCGGTTGCTGACGATGCGTTCGCCGCGCCGGTGAGCCAGCGATTGCGCGGCCGACTGGCTGGACAGAAAGATCATGAAGGCGATCAGCAGCGAGGGCATCAGCAAGGGCTGCCAATGTTCTGCCGACACGGCCAGCGCGAGAGCCGGCAGGCCCGCTGGAATTTCGCCGACGACTTTGACCCCGGCCGCTGCCAGGTCGAGCACGGCGACGGCGGCCGTCGCCGCGATCAGAACCACCACCGGCGCCAGTTTGGTGAGCATTTCCGCTACTTTTCCGGAGGCGCCAAGCGCGGCCAGGGCGCGTGCCAGGTAGGTCTTCGCCAGCCACAGGGCAAGCAGCGAAGCCAGTCCGATGATCGCGCTCGGCAGATGGCTATTCGCCAGCGGTCCGCCCAGCAGCGGTCCGAGCTGACCGCTGGCGATCAACAATGCGGCGCCGGTGGTAAAGCCGCTCATCACCGGCCGACTGAGAAAGCCGGCGACGAAACCGAGGCGGAAAACGCCGCTGAGAAACAGGATCGCGCCGGCGATCAGCGCCATCTGGCCGGCGAGCACCATGCTCAGCGCCGATCCCGGCGGGGCCAGGGTCGCCAGCGCGGTGCCGATCATCAGCGAGGTAATCGCCATTGGCCCCACCGACTGCACCATGCTGCTGCCGAACAGGGCATAGGCGACGGGTGGCAGGATGCTGGCGTAGAGCCCGGTGACCGGCGGCAGGCCGGCGACCAGGGCGTAGGCCATGCTTTGCGGAATCATCATCAGGGTGACGATGATGCCGGCGCCGATATCGCCAGCCAGCAAGTCGCGTCGATAGTTCCGCAGCCAGATGAGCATCGTTTTTGTTGTCCTCTTGTCAGCCGAGTGCGCCGAGCGCTGCGTTCATGTTACCTCGTGTGTGGCGCTGCTGTGCCTGCGCCTGCTTTGCCTCGCTTCCGCTCGCTGGCCGCTCTCAACGCAGGCAGAACAGCGCCGCCAGTTCGGCAGCGCCGAGATTCCGATCCATTGTTCGCCGCTGCCGACGGTCAGCTCGGCCAGCTCGCGCTTGGCGTCGATCATGTCGTTGATGCGTTTCTCGAAAGTGGCACGTTTGATCAGTCGATGTACCTGCACATTCTGCTGCTGGCCGATGCGGTAGGCGCGGTCGGTGGCCTGTGCCTCCACCGCCGGGTTCCACCACCGGTCGTTTTGAATGACGCTCGAAGCGGCGGTGAGCTTGAGCCCGGTGCCGCCAGCCTTCAGCGAGAGCAGGAAAACCTGCTCAGTGCGATCGTTCTGGAAGCGCTCGACGAGCGCATCACGGCGGCTGCTCCAGCTGGGCGCGCAGGCGCTCGATCTCGCGCGGGTCGAGATAGACGTAGCCGGCCTTGAACCGGATCACGCCGGTGGCCTCGCGAACCAGGTCCTCGAAATCCTCGCGGCTGAGCAGCTGGTCGCCGACCGCCACCCGCCAGTCGAAACCGAAAACGTCGTCGGCGTGGAGGAGGCCACCGCCAGCAGCCTGGCCTGCCTGAACTGTGATCTGCAGCAACAGGCGTGGTCGCAGGAGGCGCTCCAGGGCCTTCGGCAGCAGCGCGCGAATGCCGAGCAGGCGAAGGACGGGCAGGGTGGCGAAGAGGAATTCAGGCAGCGCGTCGGCGGCCCTGGCGCAGCGGCGGCAGTTGGCGAGGCTGCTGGCTGGGGCTTGTTGCCCGGCGGCTGGCAGCGGAAACCTCGGCGAAAGTAGGCGTTACTGCAGTAAAGGCGTATCGGCAGCGTCCAGGTCTACACCGTCGACGGTCGCCGCACCGGCCAGCAGGCGCAGATATTGGCGCAATGCGGTGACGAAGGCCTGTTGGCGCAGCGAATTGGCAACCGCGCCGCGGACCGCCTCGAAGGGCTGCGCGACGCCCGCTTCGCGCTCCTGCACCTCGACGACGTGCAGACCGAAGCGGCTGTGCACCAGCAAGGGGAGCACGCCGACGCCGACCTGCGCGAAAAGTTCGCGCGCAAACTCGGGTGCGCAATCGCCGGCGACGAGCCAGCCGAGATCGCCGCCCTCGGCGCCGCTGGGACAATTCGACCACTGCCGCGCGGCGTCGGCAAAGCCCTCGGCCGCCTGGCCATCGTGGCAGCGCACGTCGAGCAGGATCGTTTCCGCCCGCTTGCGCAGGGCGACCACGTCGACTCCCGGCGTCACGGCAAACAGGATGTGCCGCGCCCGCACGCGTTCGCCGGTACTGTAGGCGGCTTCGTGTGCGGCATGGTGGCGACGACAGGCTTCTTCCGACGGTTCGGGCGAGTCAAGCTCACGCTCGAGCAGCAGCTCGATGGCGGCTGATGCCGCCTCGCTGATCACTCCGTCGCCCGAAGGGGCGTCACTGGCGGCGAGCATGCCGGCCGCCTGTGCCGCCTGACGCAGCAACTCGGTGCATGCGCGTTGACGCAATTCCTCGGCGCTCGGTGTTTCGCCAGCGGCGTTCAGGGCGACACCGTTGATCCGCGCCACTTGGCCATCAATCGTCGTCTTTGTAGTCATGCCAAACCCTTCGCGAGTGTTTCAGAAACCGGTGCCGGGCTGGCGCGGCTGGTCGTACCCGGCGGGCAGATTGAGCCGGCGGCTGCGCACCATCTGATGCGGACGAAAGGCGTAGGCAAGCGTGGCGAAACCGCTCCACACATGCACCAGACGGCTGAACGGGAAGAGCAGGAAGATGGTCATGCCGAGCACCAGGTGCACCTTGTACGGCCAGGCAACTCCGACCAGACCGGCCGCGTCGCCGACGCGGAAAGTGAATACGCCCTGCGCCCAGTCGGCGAGAAGCAGCATGACGCTGCCATCGGCATGCGAGAAGGAGAAGGGCAGGGTAATCAGGCCGAGCGTCAGCTGCACCCAGAGGATGATCAGGATCGCCAGGTCGGTGCGATGGCTGGTCAGCCGGATGCGGTCGTCGGACATGCGGCGATGAATCAGCAGGCTTAGTCCGATGAAGCAGAAGAAGCCGGCTATCCCGCCCGCGGACATGGCCAGCACTTGCTTGTTAGCGGCACTGATGAACGGCTCGTAGAGCCAGTGCGGCGTGAGCAGGCCGACGGCGTGGCCAAGGAAGAGAAACAGGATGCCGACGTGGAACAGGTTGCTGCCCCAGCGCAGCGTGCCGGTGCGCAGCATCTGCGACGAGTCGCTCTTCCAGGTGTACTGGTCGCGGTCGAAGCGGGCCAGGCTGCCCATCAGAAAAACCGTCAGACAGATGTACGGGTAATAGGCGAAGAAAAAAGTGTGCAGATAGGACTGAAAGGCGTTCATGCGACCGCTCCTGTTTGGGGGTTCTTGCGGACAAGGTGTATCGCTTGCGGCTGGCCGGGACTGGACTGCCCCTGCGCCGAGCAACCGGCGAAAACGGGAGGCTCTTCCCAGCTCTCGTCGAGCGCTTGTTCAGCTGCGACTTTGACGGCCTGCGCCTTGCTGCCCGCCAGGTCGAGCAGCGCACCAACGACACTGGCATAGCCACTCCGGCGTTGCTGCAGGGCATTGAACAGGGCGTTCAGGATATGCGCCATCTCATCGAGAAAAGCACGTGCCTCGCGCGGCGGCTGCGTGGACGTGAACTCGATAACGACCGGCAGGTAGTCGGGCAGTTCACCCGGCGCGAGCAGCAGGCCGGCTTTTTCGTAGGTCTGCGCGAGGTCGATCATCGCCGGGCCACGCTCGCGCGAATCGCCATGTACATGCTCGAAGAGGTGCAGCGAAGTGCCGCGACCACGGTCGAAAAGCTCGACGTAGTCGGCTTCCACCTGCAGGGGGTCGCCGCCGTCGAGAGCATCAATCAGGGCCTCGAGTTCGGCGTGACGCGTTGCCGACACGGCCGCTTCACTGCGCAGGATGGCACGCATCTCGGCGAGATGGCGGCGCATGCTGGCGTCGGGATAACTCAGCAAGGCAGCGAGCACGCGCAGGCTGCCCGAGGCTGACACGGGTTTGGGCATGATCAGACCTCCAGTTTGATGGGGATGGTGCGTTTCTTCTCGCTGCCGAAGAGGCTGGTCTCGCCAGTCCCTTCCGAGCAGCCGTTGCCGAACGAGAAGCCGCATCCACCACGCACGTTGAAAGTGTTCTCGGCGTATTCGCGGTGTGTGCTGGGAATCACGAAACGATCCTCGTAGTTGGCAATTGCCATCACGTGGTACATCTCCTCAACTTCCGCCTGGCTGATGCCGACCTGTTTCAGGACTGCGCTGTTGAGCCGTTGGTGGACGTGCTTCTCGCGCTGGTAGGCACGCATCGCCAGCATCCGTTCGAGCGCGCGCACCACCGGCTGGGTGTCACCGGCAGTGAGCAGGTTGGCCAGATACTTGACCGGGATGCGCAATTGCTTGACGTCGGGTATTTCACCGTTCGCGCCGAGATCTCCGGTATGCGCGGCGGCGCTGATCGGTGACAGCGGCGGCACGTACCAGACCATCGGCAGCGTGCGGTACTCGGGGTGCAACGGTAGCGCCACTTTCCATTGCACGGCCATCTTGTAGACCGGGCTGTTGCGCGCCGCCTCCATCCACTTGTCGGGAATTCCGTCGATTGCCGCCTGCGCGATCACTGCCGGATCGTTGGGGTCGAGGAAGATCTTGAGTTGCTCGTGGTAAAGGTCGCGATCGTGCTCGACACTGGCCGCCCGCTCGATACGGTCGGCGTCGTAGAGCAGGACGCCGAGGTAGCGAATGCGGCCGACGCAGGTTTCGGAACAGACGGTCGGCTGGCCGGCTTCGATGCGCGGATAGCAGAAGATGCACTTTTCGGCTTTGCCGCTTTTCCAGTTGTAGTAAATCTTCTTGTACGGGCAACCGCTGATACACATCCGCCAGCCGCGGCATTTGTCCTGGTCGATCAGCACAATGCCGTCTTCCTCACGCTTGTAGATCGAGCCCGAGGGGCAGCTCGCCACGCACGCCGGATTCAGGCAGTGCTCGCACAGCCGTGGCAGGTACATCATGAAGGTGTTCTCGAACTGGCCGTAGATGTCCTTCTGGATGTCGTCGAAGTTCCTGTCCTTGGAGCGCTTGCTGAACTCGCCGCCGAGAATCTCTTCCCAGTTCGGACCCCAGACGATCTTGTCCATCTGCTTGCCGGTGATCAGGCTGCGCGGCCGCGCCGTTGGCGTGGCCTTCATCTGCGGCGCATTCTGCAGGTGACCGTAGTCGAAGGTAAACGGTTCGTAGTAGTCGTCGATCTCCGGCAGGTTGGGGTTGGCGAAGATGCGCATCAGCAGCTTCCACTTGGCCCCCTGGCGCGGCTGGATGGACCCATCGGCCTGGCGAACCCAACCGCCGTTCCACTTGTCCTGGTTTTCCCATTCCTTGGGATAACCGATGCCGGGTTTGGTCTCGACGTTGTTGAACCAGGCGTATTCGACCCCGGGCCGGCTGGTCCACACGTTCTTGCAGGTCACTGAACAGGTATGGCAACCGATGCACTTGTCGAGATTCAGCACCATGCCGATTTGTGCGCGTACTTTCATGACACTTCTCCCTGGGCTTGCACGGGGCGGACCAACTCGTCGCCGACCGGCGTATCCAGCCAGTCGATCTTGACCATCTTGCGCACCACCACGAACTCATCGCGGTTGGTGCCGATGGTGCCGTAGTAATTGAAGCCGTAGCTCAACTGCGCGTAGCCACCGATCATGTGCGTGGGCTTGAGGACAATCCGCGTCACCGAGTTGTGAATGCCGCCGCGCGCACCGGTGATCTCCGAACCCGGTGTGTTCACGATCTTCTCCTGCGCGTGGTACATCATCACCATTCCCGGATTGACGCGCTGGCTGACCACTGCCCGCGCCGCGATCGCGCCGTTGAGGTTGAACAGCTCGATCCAGTCGTTGTCGACGATGCCGGCCCGTTTTGCATCGTCTTCACTAAGCCAGACGCACGGCCCGCCACGGCTAAGCGTGAGCATCAGCAGATTGTCGGTGTAGGTGGAGTGGATTCCCCACTTCTGGTGCGGTGTGATGAAGTTGAGCACGATTTCGCGATTGCCGTTGCTCTTCACGCGGTGGATGCCGGCGGTGGTCTTCAGATCGACCGGCGGCCGGTAGCTGACGCAGGCTTCGCCAAACGCCAGCATCCACGGGTGATCGAGGTAGAACTGCTGACGCCCGGTGAGCGTGCGCCAGGGAATCAACTCGTGCACATTGGTGTAGCCGGCGTTGTAGGAAACCGTCTCGCTCTCGATGCCGCTCCAGGTCGGCGACGAGATGATCTTGCGCGGTTGCGCCTGGATGTCCCGGAAACGGATCTTCTCGTCTTCGCGGTGCAGCGCCAGGTGCCGATGGTCGCGGCCGGTCTGCTTGCCGAGCGCTTCCCAGGCCTTGACCGCGACGTGGCCGTTGGTTTCCGGCGCCAGCATCATCACCACCTCGCAGGCGTCGATGTCGGTCTCGATCTTCGCCATGCCGAGCGTCGCACCCTCACTACCAACCAGGCCGTTGAGTTCGCCGAGCTGCCTGACTTCGGTTTCGGTATTCCAGGCGATCCCTTTGCCGCCGTTGCCGACCTTGCCCAGCAACGGACCAAGGGCGGTAAAGCGCTTATAGACGTTGGGATAGTCGCGTTCGACGACGGCCATCTGCGGTGCGGTCTTGCCCGGGATCAGCTCGACCTCGCCACGTTTCCAGTCCTTGACGTCCAGTGCCTGCGCCAGTTCGCCGGGCGTGTCGTGCATCAGCGGCGTCAGTACCAGTTCCTTCTCGACGCCGAGGTGACCGACGCACACTTCGCTGAATTTCTTCGCAAAGCCCTTGTAGATATCCCAGTCGCTACGCGCCTGCCAAGCCGGGTCGACGGCGGTCGACAGCGGGTGGATGAAAGGATGCATGTCGCTGGTGTTGAGATCGTTCTTTTCGTACCAGGTCGCTGTTGGCAAGACGATATCGGAGTACAGGCAGGTGGTACTCATGCGGAAGTCGAGCGTGACCAGCAGGTCGAGTTTGCCCTCCGGCGCCTTGTCGTGCCACACCACTTCGCGCGGCTTGGCATCGTCGGCACCGAGGTCCTTGCCCTGCACGCCGTGACTGGTGCCGAGCAGATGCTTGAGGAAGTACTCGTGCCCCTTGCCGCTCGAGCCGAGCAGGTTGGAGCGCCAGACGAACATGTTGCGTGGCCAGTTGTCCGGGTGATCCGGGTCTTCGCAACTCAGCTGCAGCGAGCCGTCCTTGAGGCTCTTCACCGCATAATCCCTGGCGTCCATGCCGGCCGCCTGCGCGTCGCTGACAACCTGCATCGGATTGGTTTTCAGTTGCGGGGCGGAAGGCAGCCAGCCCATGCGCTCGGCACGCACGTTGTAGTCGATCATGCTGCCGCCGTATGCTTTCTTGTCGGCCAGCGGCGACAGCACTTCGTCGACACCAAGGCGCTCGTAGCGCCATTGGTCGGTGTGCGCGTAGAAGAAGCTGGTGCTGTTCTGCTGGCGCGGCGGGCGGATCCAGTCGAGAGCGAAGGCCAGCGCCGTCCACCCGGTCTGCGGCCGGAGTTTTTCCTGACCAACATAATGCGCCCAGCCACCGCCGCTCTTGCCGATGCAACCGCACATCATCAACATGTTGATGACGCCGCGGTAGTTCATGTCGCTGTGGTACCAGTGGTTCATCGCCGCGCCGATGATCACCATCGAGCGGCCGTGAGTCTTGTCGGCATTTTCGGCGAACTGGCGGGCAACGGTGATTACCTGGTCGCGCGGCGTTCCCGTGATGCGCTCCTGCCACGCAGGCGTATAGGGCGTGTCATCGTCGTAGCTGCTCGCCGCCAGCTCGCCGGGGAGGCCGCGTGCGACGCCGTAGTTGGCCGCCTGCAGGTCGAACACCGTGGCCACCAGCGCCGTGCGTTTGCCGCCTGCCTGGCCGAGTGAAATACGTTGTACGGGAACCGTGCGCACCAGTACATCGCCGTTCTCGCCGGGCCGCAGGTTGTTCGGAAAATGTTCGCTGACGATGCCGCCGAAGTACGGAAAACCGACTTTCGCGGTGTCCTTGTCCGGCTCCTCGCCCTCGAGCAAGGACAGCTTCAGTTTAACCTCGCGACCACTCTGCGCTTCCTTCGCTTCCAGGTTCCACTGCCCCTCGTCGGCGCGGCCATCAGCGCCCCAGCGAAAGCCGATGGCACCGTTGGGAAGCACCACTCGACCGGACTCGTCGAAAGCGACGGTCTTCCAGTCCGGGTTGTTGGCCTGGCCCAACTTGTCGTCGAAATCAGAAGCACGCACATAGCGGTCGGGCACCAGAATCGTTTCGCCGCCGGGCAGGACGTGCTCTTTCAACATCACCAGCATCGGCAGGTCGGTGTAGCGGCGAGCGTAGTCGTCGAAATAGACACTGCGCTTGTCGAAGTAGAACTCCTTCAAAATTACGTGCCCCATGGCCATGGCGACCGCGGCGTCGGTACCCTGCTTGGGATGCAGCCAGATGTCGGAAAGCTTGGCGACTTCGGAGTAGTCGGGCGTGACGGCAACCGTCTTGGTGCCTTTGTAGCGAACTTCGGTAAAGAAGTGCGCGTCGGGCGTCCGGGTTTGCGGCACGTTCGAACCCCAGGCAATGATGAAGCTCGAGTTGTACCAGTCGGCCGATTCGGGGACGTCGGTCTGCTCGCCCCAGACCTGCGGGCTGGACGGCGGCAGGTCGCAGTACCAGTCGTAGAAGCTCAAGCAGACGCCGCCGATCAGGCTCAGGTAGCGGCTGCCGGCCGCATAGCTGACCATCGACATGGCCGGAATCGGCGAAAAGCCCATCACCCGATCCGGTCCGTGCTTCTTGATCGTATACACGTTGGCGGCGGCGACGATCTCGTTGACCTCGTCCCAACTCGAACGCACGAAGCCGCCGAGGCCGCGCACGCTCTGGTACTCACGCCGTTTGGCGTCGGACTCGACGATCGATGTCCAGGCCTCGACCGGGTTGCTGCTCGCACGCGCGTCGCGCCAGCTCCTGAGCAGCTGACCGCGAACCATCGGGTACTTCACCCGGTTGGCGCTGTACAGGTACCAGCTGTAGCTGGCACCACGGGCGCAACCGCGTGGTTCGTGATTCGGCATGTCCCAGCGTGTGCGCGGATAGTCGGTCTGCTGCGTCTCCCAGGTGACGATGCCGCCCTTGACGTAGATCTTCCACGAGCACGACCCGGTGCAGTTCACGCCGTGCGTGGAGCGCACGATCTTGTCGTGCGCCCAGCGGTTGCGGTAGGCATCCTCCCAGGTACGGTCCTCGCCGGTCACGACGCCGTGGCCGTCTGAGAAGGATTCCCGTGGTTGGGAGAAATAGCTCAGTCGATCAAGAAAGTGGCTCATAGGTTTTCCCTTGCGAGTTGCGTTGGAATACAGGCAGGCTAATGCTCATGGGTTCTTCACGTAGGCGTTGGCGCGCAGGTAGAACCACCAGTTGAGGAGCAGGCAGAGGCCGTAGAAGACCGCGAAACCGTACATCGCCATCTGCGGTGTACCGGCCTTGATCTGCTGACCGATGACCACCGGCGCGATGAAGGCACCGTAGGCGGCGACGGCCGAGGTCCACCCCAGCACGGGGCCGGCCTGCTGGCGGTCGAAAATGATGCCGATGCTGCGAAAGGTCGAGCCGTTGCCAATACCGCTGGCAGCGAAAAGCACGATGAACAGCAGCATGAAGGGCAGGAAGTACTGCTCGGGCGTCGCCGACTGATAGGCCAGCATCATCACGTAGCCGACGGCGACCGCGGCGACCACCATCGCTGCCGAGATCCACTGCGTGACGATCGAGCCGCCGATCTTGTCGGAAATCCAGCCGCCCACCGGACGAATCAGTGCGCCCACGAAGGGTCCGATCCAGGCGTAGGCGAGCACTGCCGGTGCATTCGGATTGCTCGCCGTGTGTTGCATCACGCCGGCGGCATCGGGCACGTGGCTGACACCGAAGATGACCTTCATCGACAGCGGCAAGGCCATCGAGAAGCCGATGAACGAGCCGAAGGTGACGATGTAGAGAATGGTCATCGCCCAGGTATGTTTGTTGCGGAAGATCTCGAACTGCTTGGCGACACCTTCCTTCATCGGGCCGAAAGCGGCCATCTTCATCACCAGCAGCGCCATGATGATGTCCAGCGGAATGGCGACCCACATGTTGAGCAGACCCAGTCCGGTGGGCGCTGGCAGGTACAGGTAGAGCATGAAGATCGACGGCACGAAGGCCAGCGTGTACAGATAGGTGATCTTGGCGAAAGCGACGATGGGATTACCGGTGGCCGGCGAGATCGTCTTCAGGTTGTTCATCCCGAACCAGCACAAGGCGGCCAGCGGCACCAGCGACAGCACCCAGGCAAAACCGGCGTTCTGGATCCAGGTCTGCGTGCCGGCAGGGATCTTGCCGAAAATCCAGCCGCTGTCATTGAGCAAAGTCTCCGGCTGACCACCGAAGGCGCCGAAAAGGCCGACGGTCATGATCAGCGGAATGACCACCTGCATCGTCGTCACGCCGAAGTTGCCCAGGCCGGCGTTCAGTCCCAGCCCCGTGCCCTGCAGCCGCTTCGGGAAGAAGCCGCTGATGTTGGACATCGACGAGGCGAAGTTGCCGCCGCCGACGCCGCACCACAGCGCCATCAACTGGAAGGCCCACAGCGGCCAGTCCTTGTGCTGCAGCACGATGCCGGTGCCGATGGCCGGCGCGAGCAGCATTGCCGTCGTCAGGAAGATGGTGTTGCGACCGCCAGCCAGACGAATCAGGAACGATGCCGGGATGCGCATCGTCGCCCCGGCGATGCCGGCGATGGCGGTCAGCGTGAACAGCTCGGGCTGCGTGAACGGGAAGCCGAGGTTGAGCATCTGCACCGTGATGATTCCCCACATGCCCCACACCGCGAAGCCACACAACAGGGCCGGAATCGAAATCCACAGGTTGCGGTAGGCGACGCGCTTGCCGGTGGATTCCCAGAAAGCTTCATCCTCGGGTCGCCAGTCGCTGATGTCTGCCCGACTGTGCCCGGCGCTTGCCTGTGAGGCGATTGTTTGCTGAGTGGTCATCTTGGTTCCTGTGTGCAGTGATCTTGCGTCGGGTGGCCGCCCGGAGCCACGCGTGTCCGCCGCAACCGCAGCCCGTGCCGCGGCGCTGAACGAGTGGGAATGGCTAGCTGACGGATGTCGGGCCTCAGTTGAGGGTCGCCGCCGGCACGGCTAACGGATGCTTGCTGTTCTGCTTCGCGCTCATCGGCCGCACTTCGGCGAAGTACATCCACATCAGCGACACCCAGACGATCCCGAAGAGCAGCATGAACGCCGACGAACGCAGACCGGTCAGGTCCACCAGCGCCCCGAAAAGGATCGGCAGGATGAAGCCGCCCATACCGCCAGCAAGGCCTACGACGCCGGAAACCACGCCGATGTTGTGCGGATAGTCGTCCGAGATGTACTTGAACACCGACGCCTTGCCGATCGCGAAGGCGATGCCCATGGTGAACATGAGGACCGTGAACACGGTCGCGTTGAGCCCGACATGGAAAGTCTTCGGCCCGGACACCGTGTGAATGGTGAAGTCGCTCTGCGGGTAGGACAGGAAGAAGAGACAGACCAAAGCCACCCAGAGCACCCACCAGGTGACCGAGTGCGCGCCATACTTGTCGGAGAACCAGCCGCCGACGGCCCGCAGCAAGCCGCCGGGGACGCTGAAACCGGCGGCCAGCAGGGCCGCCAGCTGAATGTCGAAACCGTACTCGCTGATGTAGTACTTGGTCATCCACAGCGACAAGGCGACGAAACCGCCAAAGACGATCGAGTAGTACTGGCTGTAGCGCCAGACGGCCGGGTCCTTGAGCGCCTCCAGCTGCTCTTTGATGGTGACTTTCGACGCTCCGGCGGTATGCTCGTGGTCGGTGAAGGTGAACATCCAGAACAACAGCGTCGTGACCAGCATGAGGATCGCATAGATCTGCGGGACCCTTTCCCAGCCGTAGGCGACGACGATCGTCGGCGCCACGAGCTTGGTGATCGCGGCACCGGTATTGCCAGCGCCGAAAATGCCCATGGCAAAGCCCTGGCGATTCTTCGGGAACCAGCGTGCGCAATAGGCAATGCCGACGGTGAAGGAACCCCCCGTGATGCCGACGAACAGGCCGGTGACCAGGAACTGCCAGAATTCGGTGGCCCAGGAAATCATCCAGATGGGAATCACCGTCGACAGCATCAGTACGAAGAACACCAGGCGACCGCCGAAGCGGTCGGTCCACATGCCCAGCGGCAAACGGATAAGTGACCCGGTGAGCACGGGCATGGCCACCAGAATGCCGAACTCCGTTTCGTTGAGGCCGAGCGACTGCTTGATCGGGATACCAATCACGGCGAACATCATCCACACCATGAAACACACCGTGAATGCAGTAGTGCTCGAGGCTACGACTGACCACTGCTTGTACTTTTCGGATGCCACCGTTTGCTCCCCCTGTTTCTGCCCTCACAGCGGTGAGTCTAGGAGCGAGCGCGCAGGTCTGTATTGATCTGCATCAAAACGAAAATAACCACTGTTCAGCGGCTGCGCAGTTGCGGCTCGGGCCAGGTGGTCCGGGCTGATACGGCGTTTCGCGAAGGATAGTCGGCGGCGACAAAGAAGCATTCCAGCGACGAGCTCGGCGAGCGGATAGCATTGGCGCGGTGCAGCCGTCATGGCCAGCGCGGCGAAGCAGTCCGGGGCGAGGCCACGCGCTTTGCGGTAGCAATCGGCTTCGCTTGCGCTGTTGTCGCAGATCATCGCGACCCTGCGCGACGGGCGAGCATACGAAAAGCGTATTGGACAAGTGCACGAAGCTGTGTAAGCTGCGGTCATTCTTCTGCGGGGGGGCCGCCATGGATGCCATCATCGACTTTCTGAACACGATCTTCTGGGGATACGTTCTGATCTACGGGCTGTTGGCGGCGGGCCTGTATTTCACCGTCCGGCTGGGGTTTCCGCAGATCGTGCATTTTGGCGAGATGTTCCGGACCGTGCTCGGATCGCGGGAAACCGATAAGGACGGGATCTCGCCGTTCCAGGCGCTGACCGTTTCGCTGGCCAGCCGCGTGGGTACCGGCAACCTCGCCGGGGTCGCGGTGGCGCTCTATCTCGGCGGCCCCGGGGCGATTTTCTGGATGTGGATGGTGGCCCTGGTCGGCATGGCGACGGCCTATTCCGAGTCGACCCTGGCGCAGCTTTACAAGACCCACGGTCCGGCCGGGCTGTACCGCGGCGGGCCGGCGTTCTATATCCGCAAGGGGCTCAAGATGCCCTGGCTGGGGGTGGTCTTTTCGGTCTGCCTGATCCTGTCTTTCGGGCTGGTGTTCAACGCCGTTCAGGCGAATTCGATTGCCGACGCGATGCAGGGCGCTTTTGGCGTGCCCAAGCTGACGGTCGGCCTGGTCGTCGCGGCGATCGCCGGACTGGTGATCTTCGGTGGCGTCAAGCAGATCGCCAAGGTGGCCGAAATCCTGGTGCCATTCATGGCCGTCAGCTATCTGCTGCTGGCGGTTTACGTGGTGCTCACCAACCTCGGCGCCGTCCCCGGCGTACTCGGCCATATCATCGGCTCGGCCTTCGGCCTCCAGGAAGCCGCTGGCGGCGTGACCGGGGGGGTGATGGCGGCGATGATGAACGGCGTCAAGCGCGGCCTGTTCTCGAACGAGGCCGGTATGGGATCGGCACCGAACATTGCCGCGATGGCAACGCCGGTGCCGCACCATCCGTCGAGCCAGGGCTTCGTACAGGCCCTGGGAGTGTTCATCGACACCATCCTGATCTGCACCGCGACAGCGATCATGATCCTCCTCTCCGGGGTGCTCGAGCCGGGGTCCGGGATCACCGGAACACAGCTGACGCAGAACGCGCTCGAAGTGCATATCGGCGCGGCCGGGCGCTATTTCATCGCCGTGGCGATCTTCTTCTTCGCTTTTACGTCGATCATCGGCAACTACTCTTATTCCGAGAATGCGATGGTCTACCTCGGCATTGGCAACCCGGCCGGGCTGCTGATCCTGCGCTGCGGCGTGTTGCTGATGGTCGTCTGGGGCGCCGTGCAGGCCGTGGCGACGGTGTTCAACACCGCGGATGCCGCCATGGGGCTGATGGCAACGATCAACCTGATCGCCATCCTGGCGCTGTCGGGGACGGTGGTCAAGCTGACCAGGGATTATTTCGAGCAGCGCAATGCCGGGCTTGAACCGCGCTTCCACGCTCGTGACTATCCCGAGATCGCCGACGACATTGACCACACGATCTGGACGCGCGACTGAGGCGTTGCCGGCAAGGGCCAGGGTGAAAAGCGCGCTGCCGGGAACACCGCTGCGCAAATCAGATGCGGGCCGCAGCCAAGCTTATTTCCGACCGCCTTCGCCAGTTGCGTCCAGGCGACAAAGCCCCTCGCCCCTTGTGGGAGAGGGGTTGGGGAGAGGGGGCCACGTGCAGATGTGGCGACAACATCCTGGCAAGTGAGCGCTCGCGGTGCGTCGTGGTGTTGGGCGGCGATGGTGGGACTTCCCCTCTCCCCCAACCCCTCTCGGAAAAGGGGCGAGGGGAGTGAGCGGGCTGGGAGGCGATCGGCGAGGCCTTGCGACGGGCGGCGCGGCGCGCTGGATCGGCGCCGTCGACGGTCGCCACGCAGAGGCTCCAATAACTGCGCGCGCCCTGGTCGACGAAGTGCCGGTTGACCGAGACGACGCGATGCCCGGCGCAGAAAGCGTTCAGCGCTTCTTCGCGGGTCGCTGCCTGCAGTGTTTCGATGGTTAAGAAATGGAATTTCATCGGTCCTCGAACTGGCGCCTGAGATGTTCCCTCAGCGTCGGCGGCGTACCCCCGCGGCCGGCCGGCCCCGACCGCAAAGTCGCCGGCTCCGCCCGCGGCTTCTCCGCAACGCGACCCGCCGGCTCCGCCGGCCCTCTTTGATGTGGGGCGAACCGGAACCCGATGCTGACGTAGCGCTCGTCGGGCTCATCCCTGCCGCGGTTGGCACACCTGGCAAGGAGAAGGGCAGTTATCCGACTACAGACGGTCGCCAATCCCATCGCCCAGCTCTGGGCGCCGTGCACCGATGCCTGGCCTGCTGCCGCGCATACGCGAGCGAGATCAAGATCGAGAGCGCCATGAAATGGCAGTTATTGCCAGTTCCTGTCGTTTGTGGCACTTTAAGTGGCAAGAGGAGGTGTGCCATGCAAAGCAGGAATATTTCGCTGCCCGACCCCTTGAAGCAGTTCGTGGATGGACAGATTGCCCAAGGCCGTTACAGCAGCGTGAGCGAATATGTGCGCGAGCTGATCCGCGCCGACGAGAAACGCAAAGCCGAAGAACAACTCGAAGCGAAGCTGTTGGAAGGTTTGAGTGGCGCTGAAAGTGAACTGACCGCGGCGGACTGGAGCGCGATCCGCAGGGAAGCCTTGGCTAAGGTCGAAGCGCGCAAGAACCCGCGCTGATGCCGCCGGTCAGCAAGCGCGCGGCGGCGCGGCACGACTTGGTGGAGCACTCCTCTATCTGGCCGAAAACGCCGGGCTGGAGGTGGCCGAACGCTTCTTGAGCCGCGCCGAAGCCAGCTTCGCCGACCTGGCGCGGCAGCCTATGATGGGCGCACCGGTAACGCTCAAGCGTCCTGACCTGGCGGGCATGCGCAAATGGCAGGTCAGGGATTTCGACAATCATCTGGTGTTCTACCAGCCGCGCCCTGGCGGCGTGTGCATCGTGCGCGTGCTGCACGCGGCCAGCGACTGGTGGAGCCTGTTGGGATTCGAGGCGTAGCGGGGCAGGGCCTTACTGTCTTGGCCATTCGGCTGATCGTGCCAGGGAATTGATGGAGGTGCATGGCGATGCGGAGAACGAAATCAGCATTTCTTGAATCCGTTCACGACACCGCGAAGGGGCTGCACGGAGCGCGCGTGATGGATCAGGTGACGATGCGGGAATTCGGCCGCCTGTGCCTGCCATCGGTGGCGCCGCTGGAGCCTGAGCAGAGCAAACAGTGACGGTGTGAAGGGCTGCGGCGTGGCGCGGGCGAACGGGTGGCATGGCTACGGCGCGAGCGGTCATGGCGAGCGAAGCGACGCAATCCAGGGCAAGGCAACGCGCTCGAGGGTGGCCATAGGCAAAGCTTCCGCTGCCGTTCCAAGTTATCTTTCGAGTCTCGCGTGAGCTTTACCTGATCCCCGTTCCCGAAGCCCGATTTGACCCTTCCCGCCCTGACCCCTGGCCTGATGCTCGTTCACGCAATCAACCCGAGATGCGGCACGATCTGGTGGTTGAATGGATGAAACGCCATCCGCTGGCGCGGCTGGAGAACGAGATCATTCTGGTGCGATTCGGGATAGAACACGGCTTTGACCTTGATTTTGCACTTTATGAACGCGATCCTGGTTCGGGAGAACCGTGGTGCGTCCCCTATTTCCGTTATTTTCTCGGCTGCCCGGCCAGCCGCGCGGTCGGGGCCGGCTCCGCCAGCGACTTCTCCGAAACCCGCCCCGCCGGCTCCGCCGGCCCGCTTTGACCTGGGGCGAACCGGAACCCGAAGCTCCGGCCGCGGTCGCCGGGCTTGAGCCTGGTGCGGTAGGCACAAAGCGCGTACCTGCCGGAGAGGTCCCACGAGCCGCCGCGCAACACGCGGGAGGCGCCAGTTTGCGGCCCAGTCGGATCGACCTGCGGCGTGTTGGGGTAATCGCCATACCAGTCGGCGCACCACTCCCAGACGTTGCCGTGCATTTCGTAAAGCCCCCAGGTGTTTGCCGGCAGCGAGCCGACGGGCACTGTCTTCTGCCGATACAGGCCTTTTTCGCCACCGGGGTAGGGATAGTTGCCGTCGTAGTTGACCTGCTCGGGGGTGATGTTGTCGCCGAAGGAGAAGCGCGTTGTCGTCCCCGCGCGGCAGGCGTATTCCCATTCCGCTTCGCTCGGCAGCCGCGCCTGCAGCCCCGGCACGCGCCGGTTCAGTTCGCTGAGGAAAGTCTGCACGTCTTTCCAGCTGACGATCTCGACCGGGTTGCGCGCGTCGTCCTTGAAGTGGCTCGGGTTGGCGCCGGTTACCGCCTGCCACAGGGCCTGGGTGCAGGTGGTGTCGGCGAGCCAGAAGCCGCGGCTCAGCCTCACTTCGTGCTGCACTTCGTTGTCCCGACGCTCGGGCTCGTCGGGTGGCGAGCCCATCAGGAAACGGCCCGGCGCGATCCAGCGGAAGACCTGGCGCACTTTGCCGAGGGTCAGGCCCATCCACAGGCCAAGGTCATCCTCGCCCCAGTCGCTTGCCCAGGGTTCCGGGAAAGGGTTGGGGAAGAAGGCGACAGCGGGGTCGAGGGTGATGCCGGGCATCAGCAGATTCCGTCAAGGTGCCGCTTCGGCAGGCGTTCGGCGCGTCGCCTACCAGCCTGCCGAAGGGCATTGGCTTTTTGCCGCCGCAAAGCGGCGGACAGGAAAGTCATCTGGTCAAGAGTCGCCACTTGCGACGCCTGAGCTGGGGCGAAGCGGAACCCGATGTTCTGGTTCCGGTTGTCGGGCTCGTTCCTGTTGCGGTTGGCACAACGCGCGTTCCTGCCGTTGTTGTTCCACGAGCCGCCGCGCAACACGCGGGAGTCGCCTGCGATGACCGCCCTTTCTGCTGCACCTGCCACAAAACCGGCCGGTGGCTGCATTGTAGCGTTTCGGGCAGCCCGGGCACCGCGTTTCGCGTCCGCGTCGCACGGCGCCGCAGCCAAGGTCATTTTCGACCGCCTGCGCCGGTTGCGTCCAGGCGACAAAGCCCCTCGCCCCTCGCTGGAGAGGGGTTGGGGAGAGGGGGCCACGTGCAGATGTAGCAACAAGACCCTGGCAAGTGAGCGCTCCCGGTGCGTCGTGGTGTTGGTCGGCGATGGTGGGATTTCCCCTCTCCCCCGACCCCTCTCCCACAAGGGGCGAGGGGAGTGAGCGGGCTGGGAGGTGATCGGCGAGGCCTTGCGATGGGGGCGCGCGGCGCGCGGGATCGGCGCCGTCGACGGTCGCCACGCAGAGGCTCCAAAAACTGCTCGCGCCCTGGTCGACGAAGTGCCGGTCGACCGAGACGACGCGATGCCCGGCGCAGAAAGCGTTCAGCGCTTCTTCGCCGGTCGCTGGCTGCAGCGCTTCGATGGTGAAGAAATGGTATCTCATCGGTCCTTGAACCAGCGCTTGATACGTTCCGTCAACGTTGGCGGCGTACCGCCGCTGCCAGCCAGCCGCGCGGTCGGGGCCGGCTCCGCCGGCCCCGACCGCAAAGTCGCCGGCTCCGCCAGCGACTTCTCCGAAACCCGCCCCGCCGGCTCCGCCGGCCCGCTTTGACCTGGGGCGAACCGGAACCCGAAGAGCAGGTAGCGGTAGCCGGGCACGTACCCGTAGCGGAGGGCACAACGCGCGTGCCTGCCGTTGAAGTTCCACGAGCCGCCGCGCAACACGCGGGAGTCGCCAGTTTGCGGGCCAGTCGGATCGACCTGCGGCGTGTTGGGGTAATCGCCATACCAGTCGGCGCACCACTCCCAGACGTTGCCGTGCATTTCGTAAAGCCCCCAGGGGTTTGCAGGCAGGGAGCCGACCGGCACTGTCTTCTGCCGATACAGGCCCTTTTCGCCACCGGCGTAGGGATAGTTGCCGTCGTAGTTGACCTGCTCGGGGGTGATGTTGTCGCCGAAGGAGAAGGGGGTTGTCGTCCCCGCGCGGCAGGCGTATTCCCATTCGGCCTCGCTCGGCAGCCGCGCCTGCAGCCCCGGCACGCGCCGGTTCAGTTCGCTGAGGAAAGTCTGCACGTCGTCCCAGCTGACGTTCTCGACCGGGTTGCGAACGTCGTCCTGGAACTCGCTCGGGTTGGCGCCGGTCACCGCCTGCCACAGCGCCTGCGTGCAGGCGGTGTCGGCGAGCCAGAAGCCGCGGCTCAGCGTCACTTCGTGCTGCACTTCGTCGTCCTCGCGCTCGGGCTCGTCGGGTGGCGAACCCATCAGGAAATGCCCAGGCGCCATCCAGCGGAAGCGCTGGCTGACGCCGGCGACGGCGATCTCGGCGAACAGCCCGTAGTGATCGACGCCGAGCGGCTGCTCGCTGCTCCAGCCACCGGACTGCCCGCGTTGTTCGGACTGTGCGGACTGTTCGGTCTGTCGCCGGCTGCGGCGACTGCCAGTCGAGCCGGCACCGTTTCCCCAGCCAGTCCACTTCGGCGAACAGCCCGCGCGCGTCGCGGCCGATCGCCTGCGCCCAGGCTGGCCTGGTCAGCGCGCTGATGGAGAGTTCGAGGTGCTCGCTGCGCAGTTCGACGCGCTCGATGTCGCGTCCGAGCCGGGCGATGGTCTGCGGCAAAGACTCGGCGGCGATGTAGCGCAGCGGGGCGCCGGCGCTGGCTTCGGTGTTCCTGCCGTCTGACGCGGCCTCGCCAAGCTGCGTGACGCGAACGAAAACGCCGCCGTCGACCAGCGTCAGCTCGGCGTAGGGGCTGGCGTTGTCCGCTGCGGTGCCATCGGTGCCATCGGTCAGCACTTCGAGTCGCAACTCCTGGCCGCGCTGGCGCAGCCTGCAGCGGACCGGATGGCGGGCTGGCTCGGGCTGGAGAAAGAAGGCCACATCCTGCTGCTGAACTCCGGGTGGCAGTTCGAGTACTTCGCCCTCGGTCAGCCGCTGGCGCTGCGCGAGCGCCCAGAGTGCGGCCAGCGCCTCGTTGTCGGCGAACATGGCGCCGGTCTGGCGGCCGATATGGCGGTTTAGCCACTGTTGCAGGGCTGCTGAGTCGGGGTGTTCGAGCGCGGTCCTGGCGATGTCGTGCTGCCAGCGCTCGACGAGCCGGGCGTCGCGGGCGAGCGCGCAGTGCGGCGCCAGTCGCTGGCTGGTAGCGAGTTCGCCGAGGCGGACCGATTCGGGCAGGCCGGCGTGGTGGGTGACGATCAGGCGGACGGCAGCCTCCTGCTGTGGCGGCGGCAGCTCGGCGAACTTGCGCTGGTATTTCTCGATTGCGGCGGCGCCGGCAAACTGGAAGCCCAGCGCGCCGGACTGTACGTCGGGATGCTGCCAAGCCAGCGCCTCGGCGAGCACGTCGGCTTCCCTTGCCGGGAGCAGGTGGCGAATGGCGCGCAGCAGCGTTGGTTCGACGAGGACTGCAGGTGCGAGCAGGCTAAGCAGTTTGTCGGCTGAGTGCTCCGCCTGTCCGCCTGTGGCGCCGGCATCGCTGGCGACTTGCGTCAGGGAGCGGCGCAGCAGGCTGTGGCGGTCCCATTCGACGATCTCGAAGCTGCGCTGCAGGTCGGTCGGGTGCCGGCGCGCGGGCACCGGACAGAGGACCAGTGCTCGGCACGCTGCGCGGCGCAGGCGACCGCCGAATTGCTGCCAGCCGCGCAGTGTTTCGGGTTCGCCGTCGATCAGGCCGAGGTCGCTGAGGATCAGCAGCGGCGCCGCCGCCGCCGGAACCTGCCAGTGCTGCGTCGCGCTGTGCAAGGGCTTGCGTACCAGTATCTGCGCGCCCGGTTCGCCATGGAGAATTCGCCGCTCGAGCCCGAGCCTGCCGTGGCGCCGTTCGAGGGCGCGGTCGAGCGCGCTGAAGTCGCTGTGAAAGGGGGGGGTCGCCCGACTGTAGTCGGTGAGCAGCGTGATGCGCGGGCTCCAGCCGTGGCGCTTGACCATCGGTATCGCACGCAGCACCTCGCCGCGCGTTAGGCGATCGAGCAGGCGCGGCAGGTCGGGCTGGCGCAACGTGAGGTTTTGCCCCAGTGCGCGGCGCAGGAAGGGCCATAGCCGCGACCAGCGGGTCAGCGGCTGGCGGGCGGGGAGGCGCACCGAACCCGGGGCGGGGCAAGCGTCGTCGGCGAGTACGCGGGCGCGCGCCAGCCAGTCGGGCGCTTGCGGGCCACTGCCCGGCGGCGGGTCGGACTGCCGGTGCTCGGTGACGTGGAAGAAGCGCGCGGCGGGAAGGGCTGGCGGGCGCTCGGGGAGTGTTGGTGGGCCGGTGTCGACGAAGGCTTCGACGATTGGCGAAAAGGCGCAATCGGCGAAGGCAGTAACGGTAGCGGGCCGCCTTTCGTAACCGAGTGCCTGCGCCGCTTGCGCCAGCGCCTGCTCGCCGTGTTCAGCATAGACGCGCAGCAGGTCGGCGCGGCCGACCGCCGCCCGCGTTTGCAGCGTCGCGCGCTTCATTAGCCGGCGGCGGGCGGGTGTTTGCGGAGGGCGAAGTCGCGGACCTTGGCGAGCAACTCCGACTGCTTTTGCGGCTCGGGAGCGAGGGTGACGACGACGCGCAGCAGATCGAGGTACTCGGCCTGGCCCGCGCCCTGCAGGCCCTGGTCCTCGGCCGCCTGGCGGTCTTGCCACAACTGCGCGGCGGCTTCCTGGTAGACATCGGCGGCGCAGCGGTCGCCGAAATGCAGTTTGCCGCGCTCGATCAGCGTGGCGATGAAGGGTTGCTGTTCCCTGGGCATCTGAAGGTTCAGCACCAGGCAACGGCGCACGAAGGCCGCCGGCAGTTCACGCTCCTCGTTGGTGGTGATCACCACCAGCGGCGTCGGTATGCCCGGCGGCGCGCTCACCGCTTGCTCCAGCCAGGGGACGGTGAAGGCGCCGTTGCCGAGTGTTTCGAGAAGGCCGTTGGGCAGGTCGGCTTCGGCCTTGTCGATCTCGTCGATCAGCAGCACGCTGCCGTTTTCGGGTGTCCAGCCGGAGCGGTGGCTGCGGTTGCACGCTCTGCTGACCGCCGAGTTGGTGTTGCTTCAGCGCCGACTGCCAGTCGAAAACCCACCACAGCGCGCCGGGGCTGAGGTAGTTGCGTTGCGCGAGGCGTTGCCGGACTTCCTCGGGCGAGTGGCTGCCGGCGCCCATCGCCTGCGCGTCGCCGAGCCGGCCGAGCGCGTCGAAGCGCCACTGCAGATCCTGGCTCTCGCTGCGCGCGTGCACCACCTCGGCAACGAACAGCCGGCCCAGCACCTCGGCCGCCGCGCGCGCCAACTGGCTCTTGCCCGAGCCGGGTTCGCCGCGCACCAGCAAGGGTCGCTGCGCCGCCAGCGCGGCGCGCACGGCCCATACTGTTTCCGCGTCGAAGCAGTGAACTGACGCCGGCCACGAACCGCGTTGGGGCAGGGGAATCGAGTCGAGGGTGATTTCGGGTATGGCTTTGGTGTTCATCGTCTTTGGGCCAGGTTGTCGGGAATGGTCAGGAATTCTCGAATGATCATCATCAAATCAATTTCATCACTCACCAGGAGGGCCGGAGGGCCGCCCGAGGATCTGAAAAAGATCACCTTGATCGCCGGTAGTTTATCCAGGAGTTTCCGGTAGAAGTCAGGCCGGCAAAGTCGCGATGCCTGCTCGGCCGGAACCGGAATGTAATGGTGGTGGGTTTTCTGCTTGTCGCGAATACGCAGTGCGCTGTTCAACTTGCGCAAGTCGTGCGCTGATAGCGCCGAGCGCAGCTCTTCGGGGAAAACGTGTGCCCAGATCTCGAGCAGCAGTGCGGCGAGCGCGGCGTCCTCTCCCCAGCCGGTTTCGTATGACGGCTCCGGAATCAATTCTTTTCCGACAACGTCGGAGTTGCCCTTCGGCACGCGCAGCCTGGGGGCGATCTGGCGGTAGCGGGAACTGACCAGTTCAACACCGAGAGGGGTCTCGACGACGATTTCAAAACCCAGTCTGCCTGTCGCCAGAGCGCTTCTCTCCGCCTGTCCGAGGCACGCGCTATCCACGGCGAGCAGGGCCAACCAGGCGAGCACGGATTTCGCCGCCTCCCAGGTGTCGGCGAACTCCGGTTGGCGGGAATCGAGCGCAGCCAGCAAACTTCTCGTTGCCGGAAACAGCAGGTCTTCGAGTGCACGTTCGAGGTCCTCGGCGCATAGGTCCGTGGACAGGTCAGACGATGGCTCCGTACCGGCTTCGCGAAGTGCCGCTCGCAGAGCGTTGCTCAGGCGGGCGTTGGCGGCGAGAATGCCGCGAATTTCGTCGGTGATTCGGGCGCGAAATAGATCGTCCGGTTTACCGGTTAACTGTGGCGCGATACGGTCGAGGAGGGCGGCGAAGTCTGAATCGAGATGGACATCCTCACGCAGGCTGTTTATGTCGGCGAGCATGTAAAGGAGCTCGTCCATCCGTCGACGGAAGTCCGCGTAGCCATCGAGGGCCTGGCGTAACTTCAGCGTGTACTTGGGGTCCGTGAGCCCGTCAAGCTCCTTCTCAAGATTGGCCGTTTCGGTTTCCCAGTGTTTGAGGTAGCGGCCCCGATCGATCGGTTTGTGGAAGCTCGTCCCCGTCAGCACAAGCGGCTTCATCCGCTTGCGGACGTCGCCGTGATCATGAATCCGACACAACTCGTACATGCAATACTCGGACTTGAAGTAGGCTTCGCTGAGTACCAGCACGACGTGCCGGCCGGCACCGATCTGGTCCATGAATTGCCGGATCGAGTCGCCGTAACCAATCTTGTTCCTGTCTCGGAGCAATTCGATCCCGCGCGCGGCGCACGCCTGTTCAAGCTTGTCGACCAGCCGGTTCTGTTCTTCCTCTTTCCAGGCGTACGAAACGTAAACGCTGACCATCGAAACCCCTCCCTTCGGCTCTGGTGGAAAACGGATCATCGATTCAGGGGCCGGCGTTTCCGTACCGTATTGCCGCCCGCAATCCCATACCGGCTGTGCAGTATCGGTGGCCGTGACGCGCCAGTCAAACGTCTGGGAAGGAGAACGCAGTTCTCAGGCTACAGAGGGCCGCCAATCCCATCGCCACCAGGTGCTCAGTTGTGCGCTTCCAGAAGAGTGACCCCTTGGCGGCCATGCTAACGGGTGCCATCGGAGCAATCGGGGAGTCGTGTCGCGTTCAGTAATTTCGGGCGCTGCAATGTCACTGCGCGTCACTCCGCGTCACCGGCGGCAATCCCGTCGATCCGCCGCCGCAGGTTCTCGAACACCTGCTCGGCAGGAATTCCCGAGCCACCTTGCATGCCTCTCTGCACTTCGGCCCGCAGTGTCTCAAGCTTGAGGGCTCGGAGCTTTTCCTGGTCTTCGAGCATGCGCAGTCCTTCGCGGACAACCTCGCTGGCGTTGTTGTACCGCCCCGACGCGAGTTGTGACTTGACGAACTGCTCAAAGTGGGAACCGAGTGCGACACTGGTTGGCATGGCGGACTTCCAACTAATAGTTAGTAATGACTATTACTATGCTTCCGCCGCAGGGGTGTCAATCGCCATCCGCTTGCGCCGTCACCAGGGAGTCAGGCAGCGCAGCTCGGCATGGCCTCCGCTGCCGTTCCAGGGTATCTTTCGAGCCTTGCCTGACCTTCCCTGATCCCCGTTCCCGGAGCCCGATTTGACCTCGCCCGCCCTGACCCCTGGCCTGATGCTCGTTCACGGCAATCAACCCGAGATGCTGCGCGATCTGGTGGTTGAATGGATGAGGCGCTATCCGCTGGCGCCGCTGGAGAACGAGATCATTCTCGTGCAGAGCAATGGCATCGCGCAGTGGCTGAAGCTGGCGCTGGCGGCCGACGCGAAGGACGGCGACCGGGACGGCGATGCGGACGGCGATGCCGATGACGATGAGCCGGCGGAGCATGGCGGTTGCGGCATCGCCGCCGCGCTGGAGATTTCGCTGCCGGCGCGTTTCCTGTGGCAGGTCTATCGCGCAGTGCTCGGGCGGCAGGCGGTGCCGGAGAATTCGCCGTTCGACAAGGGGCGGCTGTTGTGGCGTCTGATGCGTTTGTTGCCGCAGGTGATGGGCGCACCCGAATACGCGCCGCTGCTGGGTTTTCTGGCCGCGGACAGCGATCGCCGCAAGCGTTTTCAGCTCGCCGAACGCCTGGCCGACCTCTTCGATCAGTATCAGGTGTACCGCGCCGACTGGCTGGCGGCCTGGGCGGCGGGCGATGATGTGCTGATCGACGCGCGTGGTCAGCAGACGCCACTCGCCGACGAACAGCGCTGGCAGGCTGCGCTGTGGCGGGCGCTGCTGGCCGACGTAGAGGTTCACGTAGACAGGGGCGCGGGCGGGCAGGGTGAGGGTCGGAACGAGCACTCCAACGCCGGCCGGGCAGCGGTACATGAAGCTTTCCTCGCTCGCGCCGCAAACTGGCCGCCGGGCGAGGCGCCGGCCGGTCTGCCGCGGCGAGTCATGGTGTTCGGCATTTCCAGCCTGCCGCGCCAGTCGCTGGAAGTACTGGCGGCGCTCGGGCGGTGGACGCAGGTGCTGATGTGCGTGCACAACCCCTGCGAGCACTACTGGGCCGACATCGTCGCCGACCGGGATCTGCTGCGTCGCGTACAGGCACGCCAGCAGCGGCGGCAGGGCGCGCCGATGGAAATCTCCGAGGAACTGCTGCACCTGCACGCGCAGCCGCTGCTTGCTGCCTGGGGCAAGCAGGGGCGCGATTTCATCGGCCTGCTCGACGAGCATGATGACGAGCAGGCGCGCGCGCGTGCGCGCTCGCAGTTCCTGGCCATCGAGCAACGCATCGACCTGTTCAAGGCTTTTGGCGGCGAGACGCTGTTGCAGCAACTGCAGGACGACATTCTCGAGTTGCGCCCCGTGCACGAAACGATCGACCGCTGGCCGGCCGTCGATCCGGCGCGCGATGCGTCGATCCGTTTCCATGTCGCGCACAGTGCGCAGCGTGAGGTCGAGATCCTCCACGATCAGTTGCTTGCCGCCTGCAACGCCGATGCCAGCCTGCGCCCGCGCGACATCATCGTCATGGTCCCGGACATCGATACCTATGCGCCGCACATCCAGGCGGTGTTCGGTCTGCTCGAGGCCAGCGATCCGCGTTACCTGCCGTTCAGCGTTGCCGACCAGGGGCAGCGCCATTTCGATCCGCTGGTGAACGCGCTCGAAAAGCTGCTTGACCTGCCGCAGTCGCGGCTGGCGGTCAGCGATCTGCTCGACCTCCTCGACGTACCGGCCTTGCGCCAGCGTTTCGCCATTGCTGAAGACGAGCTGCCGCAATTGCAGCGCTGGATTCATGGCGCCAATATTCGCTGGGGCCTGCACGCCGAGCAGCGCGCCAGCCTCGACCTGCCCAGGCAGGCGGATGCGGCCGCAGCGAATACCTGGCTCTTCGGCTTGCGGCGAATGCTGCTCGGCTACGCCGTTGGCGCTGACGCGGCGGCCTGGCGGGACATCGAGCCTTACGACGAGATCGGCGGTATCGATGCGGCCTTGCTCGGCCCGCTGGTGCAGTTGCTCGACGCGCTGGAAGCGAGCTGGCGGATGCTGCGCGAGCCGGCGACGGTGGTTGACTGGTGCCTGCGCCTGCGCCAACTGATGGCCGATTTCTTCGCCACCGACGAGGGTGGCGACGACGCCTACACGCTGCTGCAACTCGACATGGCCCTGGAGCGCTGGCAGGAGGCCTGCGACGAGGCGGCGCTGGTCGAAACGCTGCCCCTGTCGGTGGTCGGTGAATACTGGCTGAGCCGGCTCGACGAGGGGAGCTTGTCGCAGCGCTTCTTCGGCGGCGTCGTCACTTTCGCGACGCTGATGCCGATGCGCGCCATTCCTTTCCGCCGTGTCTGCCTGCTGGGCATGAACGACGGCGACTACCCGCGCAGCCGCATTCCGATGGATTTCGACCTGATGGTGCACGACTACCGTCCGGGCGACCGTTCGCGGCGCGAGGACGATCGCTATCTGTTCCTGGAAGCGCTGCTGTCGGCGCGCGAAAGCCTGCACATTTCCTGGGTCGGCCGCAGCATCAACGACAACAGCGAGCGACCGCCGTCGGTGCTGGTCGGGCAGTTGCGCGATCATCTTGCCGCTGGCTGGAGGCTGGCCGAGGACGCCGACAAGGCGGCAGCGGCAGGTGCTCGCACCAGCTCCAGCGCGACCCTGCTCGAGGCGCTGACCGTCGAGCATCGGCTGCAGCCTTTCAGTGCGGACTATTTCCCGCCGCAGCGAGAGACTTCGACACTGTTCACCTATTCGCGAGAGTGGCGGCCGGATGCCGCTGCCGGCGAGCGCGCCAGCGAACGCTTGCCTGCGAGCGATGCTCTGCTTTCGCCGCTGCTGCGCGAGGAGCCGCTCAGCCTGCAGGATCTCGGCGACTTCCTGAAGCAGCCGGTGCGGGCTTTTTTTCGCCAGCGCCTGAAGGTCTCTTTCGAGCGCGACGATCCGCTCAGCGAAGATCAGGAACCTTTCGATCTCGACGGCCTGGGCCGCTGGCAGTTGCAGGACGAGTTGATCCGTGCGCAGGCGGTGGCGCTGGAGCAGGGCGAGGACCTGGTCGTCGCCCGCGAGGCGCGACTGGCAAGCATCCAGCGCCGCGGCGATCTGCCCGGAGGAGGCTTCGGCGAGGCCCTGGCCGACGATCTGCTGGCGCCGATGGACGAGCTCTTCACGCGTTATCAGGCGGCGCTGGCGCGCTGGCCGCTGGTGGTCGAAGGCGAGGAGGAAATTCGCTTCCAGGCGCGCGTCGAAGGGCAGGAGCTGGAACTCGCAGATTGGCTGGGCGGCATTCGTAGCGACGGCGCCGGGCAGCGCGGCCGGGTGGTGCTGGAGAGCAGCGATCTGGTCAAGGACGGTCACTACCGGAGCGAGCGGCTGATCCGCCACTGGGTGCGGCACCTGGCGCTGCAGCTTGCCGGCGGGCCGCTAACGACGCTGGTCCTGAGCAAGGTCGGCGATGTCGAGTTGGCCGCTGTCGAAGCTGCTCAGGCCGCGGCGCATCTGAGCGTCCTGCTGGCGGCGTGGCACCGCGGCATGCGTGAGCCCTTGCCGCTGGCGGCACGCACTGCTTTCGATTTCCTCAAGGGCGGTGGCGATGCCGCCGGCAAGACCTACGAAGGCGCTTTCCGGCAAGCGGGCGAGGGCAAGACCGACGTTTATCTGCGGCGTGCCTATCGAGACTATGCGGCGCTGACTGCAAGCGGCGAGTTTTTTGTCCTCGCCGAGCTTCTCTTGCGGCCCCTGCTCGAGGCGATTCCCGCCAAGGCCAAAAGCGAGGCTGCGCATAGTGAACGGGCTGCCAAAGCCGACAAGACGGCGGGAGCAGCGGCATGAGTCAGACCGCGTGTACGGGCGCCGCCGCCACCGCCACCGCCACCGCCACAGCTGCTGGCAATGGCCAGGCCACTACCACCAACGCGGCCACAGCACTGGACACCCTGCGTTTTCCGTTGCGCGGCAGTCGTCTGATCGAGGCCAGCGCCGGCACCGGCAAGACTTTCACCATCGCCGCGCTTTATGTTCGCCTGGTGTTGGGCCATGGCGGCGAGAACGCTTTTGAACGTGCGCTGACGCCGGGCGAAATACTTGTCGTCACTTTCACCGAGGCGGCGACGCAGGAACTGCGCGACCGTATCCGCCACCGTCTGGCCGAAACGGCCGCGTGTTTTCGTGTCGAGCCGGGCAGCGTCAGCAGCCCGGCCGCGGGCCAGGATCTGTTGCACGAGCTGCGCACGGAATACCCGCCGGAACAATGGCCAGCCTGCGCCCGCAAATTGCAACTGGCCGCCGAAGCGATGGACGAAGCGGCGGTTTCGACGATCCACAGCTGGTGTAATCGCATGCTGCGCGAACACGCTTTCGACAGCGACAGCCTGTTCACCCAGACCCTGGAGACCGACCAGCGCGAGCTGCTCGCCGAAGTCGTGCGCGACTATTGGCGCAGCTTCATGGTCGCGCTTGATGCCGAGGCGGTTGCCGAAGTCCGGCCATGGTGGTCTGGCCCGGAAGCTTTGCGGGCCAGTCTTCACGGCCTCGTCGAGTACGCGGACTTGCTCTCTGAACCGCCGCTGACGCCAGCCGCTACAGTCGAGAAGACTCTCGGCGAGAAGCGGCAGCGCCTGGCCGAGCTCAAGGCGCCCTGGGGGCAATGGGTGGAGGAGTTGCAGACGCTGCTTGACAAGGGGGTCGCCAGCAAGCATGTGGATGGGCGCAAACTGCAGGCGCGCTACTACAAGCCGTGGCTGCAGACGCTGGGCGAGTGGCGCGACGAGCCGTCGCTGGTATGGCCCGATCTGAAGACCGGCTGGACTCGCCTGACGCCGGCTGGCCTGGCCGAAGCCTGGAAGGCTGGTGCAGCGCCGCAACACCCGGCTCTCGAGGCCATCGCGGT